>DDXT01000018.1 GCA_002347755.1 Caryophanales bacterium UBA2253 | reverse complement strand
TAAACTTTAAGAGGAGCGGTTCATGCTTGCCAATCTGTTTTATTTTTTCTTTGAAGATGACAAATGAAAATTTCCTCGTTCTCCGGTAATAGCTTTCATTTTTTAAAATCTATTTTTTTGTTTGCCGGTTGATCAAAAATGAAACACCTGGAATGCATTTATGAAACATTTCTGTTGTGAAAAAGAATGGAAAATGTTATAATAACTAAAAAGGTGATAAAAATGAGTAATATTAAAATATGTGCGCTGGGTGGACTCGGTGAAAACGGAAAGAACATTTACGTCGTCGAAGTCGATGACAAAATTTTTGTTCTGGATGCGGGACTAAAACATCCGAGCTTCGATTTGTATGGAATCGACGCGGTCATCCCTGACATCAGTTATTTGAAAGAAAACAAGAGCCGCGTTCAGGGGATCTTTTTGTCCCATGGACATGATGATCATATTGGGGCCATCGCCGAACTGCTAAGGTATGTTCCCGTGGGTGTTTATGGCTCCAAATTTACCATGGCTTTGGTGGAAGTGGCGATTTTAGAAGCCGGACTGAATGTTTCTGATTACCGTCTATATCGGACCAGCGACGATCGAGTCATGAAATTCGGGAATGTCAGTGTTTCTTTTTTCTCTTTAAACCATAGCATTCCCGAAAGTCTTGGCATCGCCGTTCAGACTAGCGACGGAGCCATCGTTTATGCTCCCGATTTTACGTTTGCCAGCAGCACCGATCCGAAATACCGGACCAACTTCGGAAAAATCAGCGATATCGGCCAAAGCGGAGTTTTGGCGCTTTTGTCGGAAAGCTTGGGAACGACCAACATCAGCCGCGTCAGCAATGACTATGCATTGACTCACGCAGTAACCGACATCCTTCAGAATTCCAAACGAGTCATCTTTTCGATGTTTTCCAACGAATTGCAAAGAATTCAAAAAGTTATCAACATTTGCGTGCAACAAAACCGCCGGGTGGCCATCATCGGCAAGCGGGCCCAGAAGACCATCAATGTCGCCATGAACAACGATTATCTGAAAATACCGGCTGACAAACTGGTCAATCTAAAATACATCAATGACGAAGTCACGAATGAGAATGACGATCTAGCCGTCATCATAACCGGAGCTCGTCATGAACCCTATTATACCTTGCAAAGAATGGCCATGGGAAACGACCGGTTGGTTAAAATAACCGAAAAAGATCACATCGTCATTGTCTCGCAAGCCGCGACCGGAACGGAGCTTTTGGCGTCGCATTCCATTGGTTTGCTGCATCGTTTGGGAGCGACCATCACCACCATTCCGAAAGAACAATTACAAAGTTCCCATGCGGACAGCGAAGATCTCAAAATGCTTTACGAGATGTTGAAACCAAAATACATCATTCCTGCTTGCGGGGAATACCGTCACCAGTTCATGCAAAAAAATGTGGCGTTGGAAGCGGGTTACGGGGAAGACAAGATCCTCATGCTCGACAACGGTGACATGATCACTTTCCAAAACGGCGTCCAAACCGGGGGGAAGACCAAGATATCGGTCGGCGACGTTTTGATTGACGGATCGATCGTGGGCGATATCAACGAAGTCGTCATTAAAGACCGTGGCCTTTTGGGTAGCGACGGCGTCATCATGGTCGTCACCAGCCTTGACCCGCGGACCAAACTGATCGTAGCCGGCCCGAAAGTCGTTTTAAGAGGCTTTTTTGTTGGAGAAACCGCGATTGATGTGGTCAATTCTTTGACCGAAATTTCCGAAGATGTCATCGAAAAATACTTTTCCAAAAAACGGGTTGATTGGAACGAACTGAAGAACCTTTTGAAGGACGCGATCAGTTCGGAAATATTCCATTTGACCAAGAAGAATCCGATCATCATGCCGGTCTTAATTGATGTAGAAACAAGGAAAGAACAGAAATAGAATGAGAAATTTGAAAAGTTATGAAATAAGACAACTTTGGTTGGACTTTTTCAAAAGCAAGAATCATGAAATCATCGAAAGCGCGCCGCTGGTTCCGATCAACGATCCGACGCTATTATGGATCAACGCCGGGGTTGCTCCGTTAAAAAAATATTTTGATGGGCGGGAAATTCCGAAAAACAAACGGATGGCCAATGCCCAAAAATCCATTCGGACCAATGACATCGAAAACGTTGGGAAAACCGCCCGCCATCATACGTTTTTTGAAATGTTGGGGAACTTTTCGATTGGAGACTATTTCCGGGAAGAAGCCTTGACTTGGGCCATGGAGATCCTGACTTCGCCGAAATGGTATGGATTTGACCTGAACAAATTGTATTTTACCGTTTATCCCGAAGACAAAGAATCATATGCGAAGTGGCTGAACCTCGGAGTTCCAAAAAGCCATCTGATCCTTCTGGAAGGCAATTTTTGGGAAATTGGCGAAGGACCATGTGGACCGGACACCGAAATTTTCTTTGACCGCGGCGAAAAATATGATTCCAAACATTTGGGGATCAAGATGCTTCAGGACGACATCGAAAACGACCGCTATATCGAAATCTGGAACATCGTTTTCAGTCAATACAATGCTCAGCCGGGCGTCGAACGAAGCGAATATCCGGAACTCCCGAGCAAAAACATTGATACCGGAATGGGACTTGAAAGAATGGCCTGCGTCATTCAAGGGGTCGAAACCAATTACGAAACCGATTTGTTCATGCCGATCATCAAAGCGACCGAAAACATCGTTGGCACCAAATATCAAGGGCAAATGGCTTTTAAGGTCATTGCTGACCATGTTCGGAGTGTGGTTTTCGCGGTTGCGGACGGAGCCGTCCTTTCCAATGAAGGCCGCGGGTACGTTCTGAGAAGAATTCTGCGCCGCGCCGTGCGGTACGGGAAGAAACTGGGCATGAATGAAGCCTTTCTGTATCAATTGGTTCCGGTGGTGGCCAATACCATGAAAGATTATTACCCTTACCTTCAGAGCAAAGTCGAGGCCATCGGGACCCTGATCAAACAAGAAGAAGAAAAATTCTTGATGACTTTGGAGAGCGGAGAGAAACGATTGGTGGATTACATCAATCATGCCTCGGAAAAAATAATCCCCAAGGAAACCAGTTTCCTTTTATATGACACTTTTGGTTTTCCTTTGGAACTGACCGTGGAGGTCGCTACCGAATACGGATTCGCGGTTGATACGGAAGGTTTCAAAGGCGAATTGGAAAAACAGAAAAATCGAGCTCGGGCTTCACGCGGGGATGACCAGTCGATGAATACTCAAAATGAAGACATGATCAACTTTCATGAACCGAGCCAATTCATCGGTTATCAGAATCTGGAAACAGACGCCAAAATCGTCGGATTGTTCAAAAATCAAAAGAAAGTCAAATCAGCTTCCGGGGAAGTCTTGGCAGTCTTTGATCAGACGCCGTTCTACGGCGAATCCGGAGGTCAAGTCGGGGATACGGGCGTGGTCATTCAAGGGGTCAATGAGTTCAAAGTTATCAATACCACCAAATTAGCAAACATGCAAAATGCGGCCGTGGTTGATTTCCGCGATCAAAAGTTAAAAGTAGGTGATTTGGTCCGCTTGATCGTGGATGAAGATTACCGAAGCGCCATCACCAGAAATCATTCCGCCACTCACTTGATGAATGAAGCATTGCGTCAAGTCGTCGGCTCTCACATTTATCAACAAGGATCCTATGTTGGTCCGTCCAATCTGCATTTCGATTTCAACAATTATTCGCTCATTTCGGGCGAGCAAATCTTAGCCGTTGAAAAACTGGTCAATCAGGAGATCAAAAAGGCCACTTTGGTCAATGTTACCGAAATGACCATCACTGATGCCAAAAAGATGAATGTTCAAGCTGTTTTCGGAGAAAAATACGGCGAAGTCGTTCGCGTCGTCAACATGGATTTTTCCAAAGAACTATGCGGCGGATGCCATGTCCGAAATACCAAAGACATTAGGAAGTTTGCGGTTTTGTCCGTGGAAAGCAAGGGCTCGGGAATTTACCGGATCGAAGCTACCACCGCCGCCAACATCAAACCGGAACTGGAGAGAATGGCCGAGAACCTGGTGAAAGAAATCCGGGAATTGCGCCAAAAGATTACGGATCTCGCCAAAACCGCTCAAAGCGAAGGGATTGCTTTGGATTACACGGAGATCCCAACCAGTAAATTCGTTGAAAGTTATCAGTACATCCTTGATTGTCGCGAAGAACTGAATCGAGTCCGCGAGCAAGTCAAAGACTTAGAAAAACTTTACAATAAGACTAAAAAAGAGAAATTTGTCATCAGTACTGACGAATTTCTTGCAAAGTCCTTGACAATCAAGAACTATAATGTTTTAATAACGGAGTTGCAAATTCCCGAACTTGATTTGGTCAAAGACTTGGCGGACCGTTTGGCGGACCAACTCGGTCAATCGGTGATTTTCATTGCCAATGTTGCCAACGAAAAAGTGGTTTTTCTTTGTAAGAACAAGATTGCGGCTCTGAACGCCGGTAATTTGGTTAAAACCGCGGCCCAGATATGCCAGGGAAATGGCGGGGGCCGCAGTGATTTCGCTCAAGCCGGCGGACGGGACTTAACCAAAGTCAAAGACGCCTTGGCCGAAGTGCGGAAGATAATTTTGGGGACCTTATGAGAATACTGGGCCTTGATTTAGGAACCGTCACTTTAGGAATGGCGATCAGCGACTACATGGAAATAATGGCTTTGCCGGTCGGAACCGTTAGGTTCGCGGAGCGGGATCTGGAGACGGCTTTGGCGGAAACCGCCCGCGTCGTCAAAGAAAAAGAAGCCAAGAAAATCGTCTTGGGCCTTCCCAGGCACATGAGCGGTGATGTTGGGACATTGGGCGATTATGTTTACGAGTTCAAAAAGATGATTGAAGAACGTCTGTCTTTAGAAGTCGTTTTAATTGATGAAAGACTGACCTCCCGAATGGCCAATAACATGATGCTTTCTGCCGACCTCAGTCGCCAGAAACGCAAAGAAAAAGTAGATAAACTGGCTGCAACGATTATCTTGCAGACTTATCTGGATATGCACAAGAAATAAACGGAAAGGAGTGTGGATTTAATGGAAAAAGAATTGAAAGAAAATGAAAACCGTTTGACCTTTGTTGATGAAAAGGGGAATGAGATTTTATGTGAAATCTTGTTTACGTTTGAATCGGAAGAGTTCAAAAAAAGTTATGTTTTATTCTACCCCGTTGGTTCAAAAGAGGAGCAACTCGAAGTAATGGCTGCATCATATGTCTCGGGAGATAATGGCGAAGGCGAATTGGCCGCTGTTGAAACCGACGAAGAATGGGATATGATCGAAAAGGTTCTGAAACAATATGAAGAAGACAATGACCAAGACGAAGAATGCGAATGCTGTGACGACGATTGCGAGTGCGAATGCGACGACGAGAATTGCACTTGCGAAGATGACAAATGCACTTGCGAAGATGACAAATGCACTTGCGAAGATGACAAATGCACTTGTACAGATGACAAATGCACTTGTGCAGATGAAAAATGTAATTGCGAAGACAAGAAGTAACAAAATAAAAGGCTTAGCTGAAGGAACAAAGTCCTTCCGTTAAGCCCTTTTTATTATGATTATGTTAAAGAATTAGTGGTCAATGAGTACCTGTTAAAAAATTAGTGGTGACCACTAATTCTTTAACAGGCAAATTTTATTAACAAAAAGAGCTTCTTTTCATGTTATAATTTTTTGACTGAAAAATTACACAG
>DDXT01000020.1 GCA_002347755.1 Caryophanales bacterium UBA2253 | reverse complement strand
AACTAAAAACAACATGGTGGAATAAGTACAATGCTTAATTGTTTTAGTAGTAGTTCCATTCTTATAGAGATTGCTAGAACCACAGGAAGGGCAAAATTCATCTTTAGGAAGATAAAAAGCATCGACATAAATGGTTCCTTTACTCGTATGAAAACGGAAACGATCGAAATCGAAGTTAACGTCTTTAAAATAATTACAAAATATGATACAATATATCCGTCCTTTCTTAGTTTAATCTGGCGATTCTATTATAGCAAAGGACATTTTTTCTGCAAACAAAAAAAGGCTGTCAAGAATTCTGTTGATAATCAACAGAATTCTTGACAGGTCCCTTTTTCAACAAAATCTTTGACTTACCTAAAATAATTATAATAAATGATATAATGAAACCGTCCTTTCTATATGAATCTGGCGATTTTATTATAGCAAAGGACTTTTTTTAAGGCAATTAAAAAAGGGCTGTCAAGAATTCTGTTGATTATCAACAGAATTCTTGACAGGTCCACTTTTCAACAAAATTTTTGACTTATCTGAAAAGAACTATTATAGTGTACCCTATGTCAAGGACAATTAAATAATTGGACGCGAAGCAAACTTAATCTGATCGCCGTCTTTTTCAAAATATAAAAGCGCTTGTTTTATTTCCTTTCCTTCATAATTCCCATTGTCGTCTTCAAAGATAATTATTCTGGCAAGTTCAATCACAATTACACCCCGCGTTAATGGTATATTATTGAAATCTATGTCTAAACTAAATCCTTGTTGAAATAAAATTTCATCACCCATCAACAAAGGACTCTCATTTAAAATTTGATTTGATGGCTCTAAAAAATCTCGTTCATCAAAATCGATTTTTCTTTGTTGAAAGTAATCCATTGGTATTTCATCTGGATACGTTTTAAACCAGTTAGCCACATATACTGTAACCGAATGATTAAGTATTGTTGTTCCATCATTTTCATCATATAGTTGGCCATAATTAAATTCAAATGGAACAACATCATTAACATCATACGATGATTGATCCACCTTTAATGCAACATAACCTGCGAAATCCTCAGGTGCACCACCTGACAATGTATAACCTGATGATATTGCATCAATCGATGTACCAAGCCCCATAAAAAGCACAATACCTACTGTACATAATATTGCAACAATACTAATGATCATTACATATGTAAAATTAACCCTTTGCTTTTTCATAATACATCCCTCTTTTTTTCTTAGGAAACATTAATCATTGAACATAAACCGTTTTTTTAAAGGTGAACGAATCACAAGCGGTTAAAAGAACCCAGTGTTCGCAATTCTCATCAATACAATTAGTTTTTCATTTGTGAAACAAAAAAGCCCTTCGCAAGGGCTTTTTCAAAATTCAAGCAGTTTGTTTTTCTTCATCCCCAACGTAAAGCAATTAATTCTGACTTCATTTTATAGTAATTTTCAAAGAAGTCAACGGGAAAATTCGAGCTTTACGAATTTTTTACATTCGGTGAAGGAGCATTGAGGTTCTTTTATAGACAAAGAAGGTCACCAAACCGACGACCGTCGCCAAAATGAGATTGAAAGGCACGATGGCGAACATTATATAGTAAAACATGTAATTGGCTTCCGTGATTCCGGGAATGACCGTTAGCATTCCAAAAACCGCGTCGAATCCCCAAGCCCCGATGAAAAAAGGCATCAGAATGAAATAATTGGCCAAAGCCCCGGCTATTACCCAGGCCACTCCCCCAAAAACGATCCCCAAGACTCCGCCGCGTTTGGTATGATGGTATTTATAAATCAAAGACGAAGTCAAAACGACCGCGAGTCCGATGATCAAATCAGCCAACTCCCCAACATAAGCGGTATGGGAAAAAGGCAGTTTGATCAGACAGCGGATCAAAACGATGATTGCTCCCCCATAAGGACCAAGCGCCAACCCGCCAATGATCGCGGGAAGATTAGAAAATTGTACTTCCAAAAAAGTCGGGAAAATCGGAATGAGAACGGAAATCGGAAATTTGATGAAATACAAGACTGTTGATAAAGCCGCAAAAATACTTACTTTTGCCATCCATTTGATTTTATTGTTCATTTTTGTCACCTCACAAAAAAAGCTCATGAAAAAAACTTCATGAGCAGGGTAAACAACCAAAAAGATATGGTTCTTCTTTCATCTAGACTTTACTATCGGTTTTGGAGTTGCACCAAATCATGCTCTTTCAAGCTCGCGGACTATACCGCCGGTCGGGAATTTCACCCTGCCCTGAAGAATTTCATTGAATAGATTATATTCCTTTTTCTTAAAAATGTCAACCGATTATTTAGAGAACAGCACTTTTTCGCTTCGGAACAACCGAATCAAAACCCAAATGATCAATGCCGCAAACACCATGGTCGAACCAATGACCAAAAAGTAATTCAACAAGGAAATATCCATCGCCAAAATTCCTTTCAGCCCAATGGTGCAGTTGTAAATGGGAATCAAGTACATCCAGAAGCTGACGGAGGTCCCTTCCGAAAACATGGTCATCACCGGTATCATGATTGAAGCCATGTAAATCGGCATCGCATACATCGTTGCTTCCTTGACGGTTTTCGCGATCGTGGAAGTGATGAGCAGAATGCTGGAAATGAAAACCGAAAGAACCAAAAGAAGCAAGAGAATTCCCAGGTATTCTAAAGCCCCGTACCCCAATTCACCTTCCACCGCGAACATTGATTTCGCGAACGGAAGCGAAGCCAGAATCCCAAGGAAAGAAGAAAAGGCGGAGGAAATGGTCAAAACGGCGGTGGACATGATCTTCCCGACGATGATTTGATTCCGGGAGATCGGCGCCATTAACAGCGTGGCCAGCGTTCCTCTTTCTTTTTCCCCGGCGATGGCATCGGATCCGATGCCCAAGGCGCTTCCGAACAGGAAGGACAAAATGATCATCGGCAGGATCATTGAAAGGATCTTCGCCGAGCTTTTGCTTTCATCAGTGACCAAATGATCGGAGATTGCAAAAATGTTCGGATCGATGCTTAATTCGGCCAAAAAGTTGTCTCTTTGAACGGAAATCAAAGCTTGTATTTTCGCATAAACAATCCCTGAATTGGTTTTTGAGGAATCGTAATAGACGTCAATGGCCGGGTCTTCGCCCAACTCAACTTTGGAATCAAAGTCGGGCTCGAACATCAAAACCGCGTCAATCGTTCCCGCTTCCACTTCGGCGGTCAAGCTTTCCAGATCCGCGGATTCGGAAGCACTGAATTCAATTTTATAAGCGGTTTGGTTGGTGATCGCGAAATCAAATGAAGCCGGAGCGTCAATGACCGAAACGATCCCTACGTATTCCGCGCTGCGGTCGATCTGGCTTTCCAAACTTTGGCCAATGATGGCATAAACCAAGAAAATCATCAATCCCGGTAAAATCAGGGTGGCGAAAATGGTTCTCGGGAAACGGAAGACTTTGTCCATTTCCTTTTTGAAGATTTTAAAGACATTATTCATGGCTCACCTCATTATAGATATTGAAGAAAATTTCTTCAATGTCTTTTCCGGGATAGTTGTTCAGAACATTTTTCACGGTATCGCAAACCAGCATCTTCCCGTTGATGATGATCCCCACCCGGTCGCAGATCTTTTCAACAAGGTTCATGATATGCGTGCTGATGATGACGGTCTTCCCGGCGTTTCGCTGTTCAAGCAAATAGTCGGTAACGGTCTTGGCGGTCAGAACATCCAGCCCGTTGGTCGGTTCATCAAAGATGATGATGTTCGGATCGTGAACCAAAGATATGACAATGGAGACTTTTTGCTTCATGCCTGAGGAAAGATCGCCGATTTTGACTTCCGCAAATTTGGTTATTCCGAATTTCCCAAACAAATCGGCTTTTCTTTTTTGCGTGTCTTCCGGGCTGATTTCGTGAAGCAAAGAAAAGTAATCAAAAAGATAGTTCGGGGTGAACTGCTCTTCCAGTTTCAATTCGTTGGTAAGAAAGGCAATTCTTTTCTTGATCTCGACGGCGTGGGAAACATCGATTCCATTCACGGTGATCTCTCCGCTATCCGGTTTGATGAGCGTGGCGATGCAGCGCAGCGTCGTGGTTTTCCCGGCCCCGTTCGGTCCGAGCAATCCAAAAATCTCGCCTTCGTAAGTGGAAAAAGACAGATCCGAAATTGCCACTTTCAGGGGATTATCGGTCTGATCGATCTTCATTTGTTTTTTAGAAAGTTTAAAAGTTTTGGTAATGTTTTTTACATTGATGGTTTCGGACATTTTTTTACCTCTTATTTCTTAGTCATTATAACTTTTTCCCAAGTTATTTACAAACCATTTTTTTGTGTAATCGTATACAACCAAGAAAATCTGTTGTATAATACTGATATTGCCTGAGGGCCTGGAAGCCAATGCCAATAATAAGGAATCAAAGAAACATGTCTAAAGTAGCGATCGCCAAATGCCATCAATATGAATTGGAACTCGTCAAAAGCCAGATAGCCAAAACTCTGAACTTTTTGGGCGGACTCGAAAGCCTGATCCCGAAGGATTCCAAAGTATTCATCAAAATGAACTGTTTGGGGCCATTTCCGCCGTTCATGGCCATCACGACCAATCCGATCTTCGTTAAAGCCGTCATCCAACTCGTCAAAACCCGAACGGAAAACATCATCATCGGCGACAATCCCGCCCTCAAGGATCTAATCCATGTCATGAAAAAAAACGGTATTTACGATGCGATCATGGACGAAAACGTTACGATTTTCAATGGCAAGAACCAGATCAGCATTTCCAATCCCCAAGCCAAAATATATAATCGGTTTGAAGTCTCACAAGAGATGATGGATGTTGATGTTTTGATCAGCCTCCCGAAGATGAAAACCCACAGCCTGACTTATGTTTCCCTGGCTCAAAAAAACTTCTTTGGAACCATTTATGGGATGAGCAAGGGCAGTTGGCATATGAAAGCCAGCAATCCGCTTCAATTCGGAGAAGCCCTCAACGACCTTTACGGAGCCATTCTTAAGACCATGGCCGGAAAAAAGATCATTCACATTCTTGACGGCATCGTCGGATTGGAAGGGGACGGGCCTTCAACCGCCGGACATCCGAAAATCGCCGAGGTCATCATGGCTTCGGAAGATGCCATCAGTTTGGATCGGGTCGCCATCGAGATCATGCATTTGGATAACAGCCGCGCTTTCATTAACCACATCGCGGTCGAACGGGGGTTTGGAGAAGGAAATCTCAAAAAAATCGAGATCCTGGGCGAACCGTTATCCGCGTTTTCGGACCTGCAATTTGCTCCTCCCGGAAATTCCCTCAGCCAATTCGGTCTGAAGATCCTGAAGATCAAACCCTTGCGCAACTTCGTTTTGGAGCATCCGCTCATCGATCATCAGAAATGTTTGAAATGCGGAGAATGCACGCGCATCTGTCCGCCCAAAGCCATGACGATCCAACCTGGAAAGTTCCCGGCTCTGAAAATGTCTTTATGCATCCGTTGCTGGTGCTGCGCGGAAGTCTGCCCTCAAAATGCCATCAAGAAATCAAAACGGCCTTTGACGGGCCGGTTGGTCCTCAAAAGCCGATTGTGAAAATAATACCCGAACCAAAGTTTTCCTTTGATTCGGGTTTTTTCATTGGATCGGTTTCCCGCGCAGATGCCAGCTGAAGGCTTTTTCGATTTTCACATCAATGATCTTTCCGATCAAATCTTCCGGCCCTTCGAAATTGACCAATTTATTGTGCTTGGTGTATCCGGACAGCAGCCGGGCGTTTTTCTCGCTGTGACCTTCCACCAGCACCGAGACGGTTTCGCCTTCAAAGCGTTTGTTACCTCTCAAAAACCCTTCGTTGATCAAATCGTTCAGTTTCAATAACCGTTCTTTTTTGATCTTCGGATCCAAATCATCCTCAAATTTGCTGGCCGGCGTCCCGGTTCGCGGAGAGAAAATGAAGGTATACGCCCCTTCGAAGTTGGCTTTTCGGACTAAATCGAGCGTCTCTTCGAAATCTTCGTCGGTTTCGCCCGGAAAGCCCACGATGATGTCGGTGGTCAGGGCGATGTCCGGGATCAGGAACCGAAGTTTGGCAATCTTGTCCAAGTATTCTTCTTTGGTATACTTGCGATTCATCTTTTTCAGGACTGCATTGCTTCCCGATTGCACCGGAAGATGCAAATGGGGCATGATGTTGCCGCGTTTGGACATCACGCCGATGGTGTCGTCATCCAAATCCCGGGGATGGGAAGTAGTAAAACGAACCCGGGGGATCGGAAGCTTTCGCAGATCATCGAGCAGATTCGAGAATTTATAACTGAGGTCGGTGAAATCCTTGCCATAAGCGTTGACGTTTTGGCCAAGCAGCGTGACTTCCTGGTATCCTTCGGCAATCAGTTCCCGGACTTCGGAAAGGATGTCTTCCGGAAGCCGCGAACGTTCCTTGCCGCGGGTATAAGGGACGATGCAATAAGTACAGAATTCGTCGCAGCCGTACATGATGTCCACCCAGGCTTTTTGGCCATGGCCGCGTTTGATTGGAACGCCTTCAACGATCTCGCCTTCTTTGGAAAAGACTTCATATACTTTTTCTTTTGAAAGATAGGCATCGCGAAGGTAGGTTCCCAGTTTATGAAGATTGTGCGTTCCGAAAACAATGTCCACTTGCGGATACTTCTTCGTCACCAGTTCCACGACCCGTTCTTCCTGAGGCATGCACCCGCAAAGCCCGATCAACAAATTCGGATTGGTGCGTTTCAAGCCTTTGATCCGCCCCAGTTCCCCGAAGACCCGGTTCTCGGCGTTTTCACGAATGGCGCAAGTATTGAGGAGGATGACGTCGGCTTCGGCTTCGGTTTGCGTTTCCGAATACCCTAATTTTTCGAATATACCGGCCATCTTCTCGCTGTCCGCCAGATTGCCCTGACAACCGAAAGTTTTGATCAGATATTTCTTATTGTTTCCGAGACCGAATAAATCCTCGGTAAATTCAAATTCGATTTTTGCGACTTCCCGATTCATCCGCTTTCGGGCGTCTTTCAGGGAGGGCGCAAAATATTTGCTATAGTCTTTGTTCATGGTTTCACCTATTTACTTTAAGTTATTATACCCGATTTTGGTCACAAAAGCAATCAATATGTGGTGTTGTCTATTTCTCCACGGTATGTTATAATGGCTCTATGAGAAATTTTTTAGAACGTTTTTACGAACTTTATCCCCACAGCGAAATCCAGGATTATGTGAAGCTGGCCTATCAAATGAGTTATGGCGTGACTCATTTTTTCACCAACTCCGAAGACTCGCTGCATTTTTTAAAGCTGGAAACAAGCCAAATGGAGCCCCATTCAGACAAGTTTCTGTATGAATGCCTTAACGACAACCTCGTCCGCGTCAATCTGCGCCCGTACTTGGCTCACCATTTGGATCTTGAAGAATTAAATGCGAACTTCTATCAGACCAGTTTATTGGAAATGCCGAAACTGTCGTATTTCCTGGATCTGGCCAAAGAATCAAAGAGTTTCCTTTTGAACCACGGGTTCAAGGAAGCCGAATTCGACGAATTCATGAAAGATTACAAAGACCGCGACTATCCCCCGGTCCACCATACCAAGACTTACACCGAATGCTATCATCCTGCTTACCGGCTCATCTCCCGAGATCGCTTGAGTCCGCAGATCAAGAGCTTAAAAATCATGGATTTTCTGGAGTCCTTCAAAAAGGGCCCCATGACCGTCATCGCGTTTGACGGGAAATGCGCCAGCGGAAAATCCTCGGTTGCCCAACTGCTGGCGAATGAACTGGGCGCCACCATCATTCCGGCCGATGATTTCATGGATGGCAGCGATGCCGAGATCGGCATCAATTCCAAACGGCTGATCAATGACGTTCTGACCAAACTTCAACCGGAAAAGCCTTTGTCATACGGCCGTTATGATTGCTCGACCAAAAAAATGGAGACCATCAAGATCCCCAAGGTCGGAAATTGGGTTATTTTGGAAGGAGCCTACAGCGCCAACTCCGCCATCCGAAAATATTTGAACCTGATCGCCTACTTTGGAATTTCCGACGCCGAACAAACTGCCCGCCTAAAGAAACGGTCCCCCGAAAATTTCGAAGATTTCCAGAACAAATGGATCCCCAGAGAAAACCGTTATTTGGAAAAAGAGCAGATCGTTTTGCATGCGGACATATGGATATGACCGATGGAGAAAAAAAGCGTTTCAAAATGAAACGTCTGAGCGTTGACAAAGTCAACGCTCATTTTTTCTTGCAATAAAATGGGACAAAGACCCCAAAAAGATATCTTTTTCGAGTCTAAAAAAGTGTTTTTTGTTTTTTCAAGATAGTTGGGGAAAATAAACGAACCCCATCTTTGGAAATGGGGTTTGTCATCAGTCTGGCGTTTCAAAATGAAACGTTTTTTATTTTATTCTACGGTGAACCCGTTGGCTTCCAAAAATTCGATGATCTTCTCGGTCGGGGTGGCTCCCCCAACGACATATTCTTCTACCGTCGTTTCATCATCATCGAATCCCCAAGTATTCAATCCGACGATCTCAAACGAATCGTTGATCAGCATGCTGCCGCTGCTGCCATAACGGATGACGGCATCATGGACGATTATTTCGTAATCCACATTGTTGATGGTATTATAGGAAAGGATTTTCCCGGCGGTAATGATGTTGTGTTTCCCAGACGGGCTCCCGATCGAAAAGACCAGTTCCCCGACGATGGGATTGGAAGTGGCCAATTCCATGACGTGCATGTCTTCGGTAGACTCGAACTTGAGAACAGCCAAATCATAGGCCTCGTCGCTGGCCACCAGGGTCGCAGCCGTCACATTGTTGTAAACATCCTCCACGATGTAGCGGTGCGAATAGTCAACGGACAGCATGACCACATGCTGGTTCGTCAGCAGGTAGTAAAAGTTATCCTGCTTTTTGATGATCACGCCGCTTCCGGTCCCGGTATACGGTCCTGGTATCTCGGTATTGAAAAGTTTGGTATAGGTTACGGTTTTGATCTTAAGATTGGAATTGAGGACCACCGTGCTGATGTAATTCAAAGTATCCGGGTCGATCTTTTCCGGAAACATCCGGTTTACAAATGAACAAGAGGTTAAGAGAATCGCCATCGCCGCCAGTAAGACAATTCTAAACAGTTTTCTCATTTTTACCACCAATTGTTGTTTCTGATTCGTTCATAAAATTCGTCGTCGATGATGGAGTAGCAGTCGATGTCAGCGACGGTCCCGTTATAAAGCAGGTATCCTTTTCTTCGGATCCCTTCATGCGTTAGTCCCAGTTTCTCACAAACCCGGCGGGACTGGGCATTGTCCGGAAAAGTCGAGCATTCAATCCTTTTCAGGCCCAGGGTGTCAAATCCCCAAGCAATCAGTTTTTTCGATGCTTCGACTGCATAACCCTTTCCCCAGTAATAGGGGCTGATCGTATATCCGAGTTCGGCTTTATGGCCCATGGTATAAGTATGCAATTCAATGGTCCCGATCATTTTTCCGCTGTTTTTCAAAACGACGGAGAAGACGCCCAATTGACCGTACTTCCGCTTTCCCTGAAACATTTTGATGATGGCTTTCGTTTCCGAGGGCGATCCGTGGGGCTGCCACCCGGCACTGGGGCCAATATAAGGCAATTTCGAATATTCATACATGTCTTGATAGTCGCCGTCTTCAACTTCGCGCAAAATCAGCCGCTCGGTTGTCAACACCGGCAATTTGTTCTCCATATTGTCACCTTTTTTCCTATATTATACCATAAGGACCGTTCTATGCAATAAAAAAGACCGCAAGATCGGTATTTTTTATGGCCATTATTCAACGATTTTGATGGTTTGTATTTTCGTCGCTTTTCGGGTCGCATCGTTTATTTCGACGATGATGGCATTGAACTGAGTCTTGCCTTCATCCTGAGGAGAAAACTTTTCGACCCCATTGTTCATGTAGCGGTCCAGGATGATGTCTTTTCGAACGCCAATGACGCCTTCCAGCGGCCCGGTCATCCCAACATCGGTAATGTAAGCCGATCCGCCCTCCAAAATCCGGGCATCGTTGGTTTGAACATGGGTATGCGTTCCGTAAATGATTTGGATGGCCCCGTCAAAAGTATAGCCGTAAGCAATCTTTTCGCTGGTCGCTTCGCCGTGGAAATCGCAGATGTAAATGTCGCTTTTTACGTTTTCCAACAGCTCTTTGGTCTTTAGAAATGGGGAAGCGATTTCTCCGGTCATGAACACCTGGCCGATCATTTGCATGACCGTGATGGAAATGCCGTTATAATTGACGGTCGCATAACCCTTTCCCCGGCTGTTATCCGGGAAATTATACGGACGGACCAAATTCGGAGCCTCATCAATGTATTTAAAAATGCTCTTGTTGCTGTAAGAGTGGTTGCCAAGGGTGATGACATTGACCCCCTGCTCCAAATACCATCGGTAATGGCCTTCGTTGAGTCCCCGGCCATGGGAAGTATTCTCGCCGTTAACGACGATGAAGTTGATCTTCTCGGACTCTTTTATTCTTTTAAGGTTGCGTTCGAAACAGCTTCGGCCCAATTTCGAGAACACATCGCCAACAATCAATATTTTCATAATTACTCCAATCTTGGTCAATTATAACATAGAATCAAGCCATAGACAATAAAAAAAGTTCCGAACTTAATGATGACACTAAGTCCGGAAACTCCTATTTTGCTGTTTCATGAACCCTGGTTTCACGGATGACCGTTACTTTGATGGTTCCAGGATAATTAACGTTTCCTTCGATTTTCATGCGAATGTCGCGAGCCAATTTGTGAGCGGCCAAATCATCGATCTCTTCCGGCTTGACGAGAATTCTGATTTCCCGTCCGGCTTGAATGGCATACGATTTGTCTACGCCTTGGAACTCGTTGCAAATCTCTTCCAGTTTGCTTAAACGTTTGATGTAGTTTTCAATGGATTCGCTTCTTGCTCCCGGTCTTGCGGCGGACATGGTGTCGGCAGCTGCAACCAATTGGGAAATGACCGAAGTCGGTTCCACATCCCCGTGATGGGAAGCAATGGCGTCAATGACCACCGGATTTTCATGGAATCGCTGCGCGAGTTCCACGCCGATGTCAACATGGCTGCCTTCCATTTCGTGGTCAACAGCTTTCCCGATGTCATGAAGCAATCCGGCCCGGCGCGCCAACAATTCGTTGCTTCCGATTTCCACAGCAAGCTTTCCACTTAAGAATGCCACTTCCAAGGAATGCGCCAAAGCGTTTTGTCCGTAACTGGTTCGGAACTTCAAACGTCCGATCAGCTTCACGATTTCCGGGTGAACTTTTCCGATGCCGGTATCAAAGACGGCTTTTTCGCCGGTTTCTCTGATTTCAACATCTAATTCTTTCTTGAATTTACTGACTAATTCTTCGATTCGCGACGGCTGAATTCTTCCGTCTTGGATCAAGGTTTCCATGGTCCGTCGGGCAATCTCTCTTCGGATTGGATCGAATGACGATAAGACCACGGCTTCCGGAGTGTCGTCGATGATGATGTCGACTCCGGTTGAGGCTTCGATGGCCCGGATGTTTCGGCCTTCGCGGCCGATGATTCGGCCCTTCATTTCATCGTTTGGTAGCGGTACTACCGAAACGGTGGTTTCGCTGATGGTTTCGCCAGCATATTGTTGAATCGCATTTGCCAGTAGACTTTGGGCTTTGCGATTTACTTCAATTTTGGCTCGGTCTTCAGCTTCCTTAATGATTTGGGCAACTTCCATTGACATGTCCTCTTGGACCCGTTCAATGATGATTTTCTTGGCTTCCTCTACATTTAAGCCGGAAATTTCAAACAATTTCTTGTTTTGTTCCGCAATGAGTTCGTCCACTTTGCTATATTGTTTATCAAGCTCGCTTTTTCTTTGTTCTACTTTCTGTTCCTTTTGATTCAAAACTTCTTCGCGTTTGTCAAGATTGGTCATCCGGTTGTCCAGGCGTTCTTCACGCTGTGACAGCTTTACTTCCAACTCCGAAGTGGCTCGGCGTTTGTCTTTGATTTCACGGTCGAATTCCTGTCTTTGATTTCGAATCTCACGTTCATTTTCTTGCTTTAATCTGAAGGTCTCTTGTTTAAATTCGATTAAAGAAGCTTTTCGATTTTCTTCAGCAACTTTCTTGGCATCATCAATCAGTTTGGCCGCGGATTTCCCCGCTTTCGCATAATGATTCTTGAATAAAAAATATCCGATGCCTAGTCCAACAACTAATAGCAGAATGGAAGCAACTACATAAAGTGAGATCTGCCCAAGAACACTCATCAGGGTGATGATTCTTTGCATTTCTTCTTCTACCTCCATCGAGTGATTTATAATTATCTAAATTATAGTCTACTGACCTATTATACCTTAAATGACCCGATAGGTCAATGAAAAAGTTTAATCACTTCGGTTTCTTTTCTGGAATTTCGTCATAATTTTTCAAAAACTCAACCATTATTGGCTGTCAAATAAAAAACCGGGTTTTCGTTGGCCCGGTTTGGTTTTCATTCGAAAGTTTTTACATTGCCCTTCATCTTTTCCCGGATCTTGGTTTCGATCTCGGACGCCAGATTTGGGTTGTTCTTCAAATATTCTTTTACATTTTCCCGGCCTTGGCCCAATTTTTCGCCATTGTAAGCGAACCAAGCCCCGCTCTTTTCGATGATTTCGCCGGCGATCGCCAAATCAAGGATCTCGCCTTCGTAGGAAATGCCCTTTCCGTAAATCAAATCGACTTCGCAAACTTTAAACGGAGGGGCCACCTTATTCTTGACGACTTTGATGCGAGTAATGTTTCCGATGATCTCCGTTCCGATTTTGATGGCATCGATGCGGCGAATGTCGATCCGAATCGTGGCATAGAACTTCAGCGCTCGGCCCCCGGAAGTGGTCTCCGGCGATCCGAACATGACGCCGACTTTTTCGCGGATTTGGTTGATGAAGATGGCGATGGTCTTGCTCTTCGAAATGGCTCCGCTCAATTTTCTCATGGCCTGAGACATCAATCGAGCTTGCAGCCCCACATGAGCGTCGCCCATGTCGCCGTCGATTTCGGCTTTCGGCACCAAAGCGGCGACCGAGTCGATGACGATGACGTCAATGGCGTTGCTGCGGATCAAGTGCTCGGCGATTTCCAAAGCCTGCTCGCCGGTATCCGGTTGCGAAATGATCAGGTTGTTGATGTCCACCCCAAGGTTTTTCGCGTACAGTGGATCCAGGGCATGTTCAGCGTCGATGAAGGCCGCATAACCGCCGCCTTTTTGAGCCGAAGCAATGGCATGAAGCGCCAAAGTGGTTTTACCGCTGCTTTCCGGTCCGTAGATCTCAACGATTCTTCCTTTCGGATAACCGCCGACTCCCAAGGCCAGGTCCAAAGCAATCGATCCCGACGGGATGACTTCAATGTCTCCAAAGACATTCTCGCCCATTTTCATGATTGAGCCTTTTCCGAACTGTTTTTCGATTTGTTTAAAGGCTTCTTCCAAAGCTTGTAATTTTTCGTCAGCCATTTTTTTCTCCTATTTATTTCTTAAAATGATGTCTTTGTTTTTGATGAAATAATCCACTCCGGAAATCAAGGTCAGCGCTCCTGCCAAAGAAACGAGGATGAGCGTTGCCCAGTTCTGGGCCAAAGTTCCCAAAAAGGTGAACGGGTAACTGTGCAAAAGCAAGACGATGATCATGGCCATTTGGGAAACCGTCTTGAATTTTCCGAGTTTGGAGGCGGCGATGACCAGATTGTCGCTGGCAGCGATCAGTCTGATTCCGGTGACCATGAATTCCCGGGCCAATATCAAGGTGACCACGAATCCCAAACTGACCCCAAAAGCGACCACTCTTCCTCTTTCAAGCAAGACGATCAGGGCGGCCAAAACCAATAGTTTGTCAGCCAAAGGATCCATGAATTTTCCGAAGTCGGTAATGAGATGACGTTTTCGGGCGATGTGCCCATCCAGGAAATCCGTGAACGAAGCCACCGCGAAAACGATCAGGACGATCAGGTTTTCCAAAGTTACTTCGGTTTGCAAGGCCGCATCTCCGAAAATGATGACATCATTGAAAAACGGAATCAGCGGGATGAGGATGATCAAAGGAATCATGCAGATCCGCGCCAAAGTCAGACGGTTGGGTAAATTCATTGTAATTCCACGCTTTCTGTTGTAAATTATACTATAAAACCAATGATTAGTAAACAGTTAAAATATTTTTTCAAAAACCGGAAATGGCCCTTCCGACCAAAATTCCGCTCATCCACGCAAAGTGCAGATTGTACCCGCCGGAAGCACCGTCAATGTTCAAAACTTCGCCCGCCAGATATAGTTCAGGCACTTTTTTGGAGGAAAAATTCAGGTTGATCTCGGAAACGTCGGCTCCTCCCAAGGTGATCTGGGCGGAATCGAATCCATAGGTCCCGATGACCGTGAACTCCAAATTATGCAGGTCATGAACGATTTTTTTCAAATTTTGGTCGGGATTCCGTTTCAGGATCTCGTAAACCAACATTTTCGGAAGCATTCCCAAAAGGGCATTTTCCAGATTCTTGCGAGCCAGGATCGCCATGATCTCCAAAAACAAATCTTCGCGTCCCGGAAACAGATCCAAAGCGATCCGGTTGTCCTTGTTCAGATACCGGGATAAGTCCAAAGACAAGATCCCGGACAATCCGTCGACTTTGAATAAAATCTCGCCTTCGTCTTGATGCAACCGGGTTTCCCTCTCGTAAACCGAAGCCATGCATTTCACTCGCAGTCCTTGCAAACTTTTCAGATTTTCTTGAGTTTTGATGGGTACCAGCCCTGGCCGTAGGGAAATGATCCGGTGACCGAACGTTTCCAACAGCTGATAGCCGTTGGTTTTTTCCTGGGCCTGCGACCCGGTGGTCAAAACCGCCACCTCGGCTTCGAAAAGGCCCTGGGTCGTGCCGATGGCGAAGGTCTGGTTTTTTTTGATCTCCATGACCTGACAATTGCAGATGACGGCGATCCCCAAACGGGCAATTTCCTGACGCAGAACTTCCATTACCGTCGTCGCAGTCTCCGAATATGGGTAAAGACGGGTCGATCCGTCGTCTTTCACGAACAAGCCAAGGTCTTTAAAAAAATCCAAAAGATCTTCGACGGTGAATTTGGACAGACAGGTTCCCAAAAAGCGGGGGTCGTTATAAAAAGCCGCTCCCATGTTCCGGTTGCTTAAGTTGCAGCGTCCGTTCCCGGTCTTCAGGATCTTCTTGCCGATGCGGTCATTTTTTTCCAAGATGGTTACAAAATACTCCGGGTGGTTTTGTTTGACAGTGATGGCGCAAGCCATTCCGGCCGCGCCGCCGCCGATGATGAATACTCTTTTGTTCATGGTCCCTCCAGGAAAATGATAATTCATTATAACATAACCAAAGCTTAAAGTTAAGGAAAACCGGAACCCCCAAAGATTAATTATTTTGTTCTCATCCAACCTCTGAGTATATTATAATTGGAAATGCA
>DDXT01000030.1 GCA_002347755.1 Caryophanales bacterium UBA2253 | reverse complement strand
GCACAACACTGCAAAAGTCAGGTTGATTCATTTTTTCTTTTGATTCGTTCATTGTTAACGTCTCCTCCCCATAATGATAACAAAACTCCAATCATTTTACCATCAAATCTGCGAAAATATATAAAAGTTATTTTCATAAGCCTGGAAATAAGGTATAATATGATGGTAAATATTGCCATCATCCGGAAGGAGAAAACCATGATATATTTTGATTACGGGGCGACCACTCCGATTGACGAACAAGTTTTGGACGCTTACGTCCGAACCCAAAAACGATTTTTTGCGAATACGTCTTCCGCTCACAAACTGGGGCAGGAAGCCAACCTCATGCTTGAAAAAGCCAGCCAGGAAATATTGGCTGTTTTCGGTTTGAAAAACCATCGCTTGGTCTATACCAGCAATGCTACCGAAGCCAACAATCTCGGCCTCATCGGCGTGGCTCATCAATATCCTTTGGACGGAAAAAACAAATGGCGGCTGATCACCACCAAAATCGAACATCCGTCCGTTTTTGAAGTCTTCAGACAATTGGAATTTGAAGGCTACGACGTCATTTATCTGGATGTCGATTCCGAGGGCGTGATCAAACCGGATCAGCTGCGCGCCGCCATGAACAAACAAACCGTCCTCGTTTCGGTAATGTGGGTGAATAACATCGTCGGGTCGATCCAGCCCATCCAAGAAGTCATTGAAATAATGAAAGACTTCCCGAAAGCCGCTTTGCACCTGGACGCCGTTCAGGGCTTGTGCAAAGTCGTTCCCAATTTTGATTTAAACGACATTGATCTGTTCTCGCTTTCCACGCACAAGATATACGGGCCGAAAGGGATCGGCTTTTTGTGTTACCGGAAGACTCTGGAACTTTCCAAGCGCTTGTATGGCTCGTCAGCTCAATTTGGGGTCAAACCGGGAACTATCGATCTGGCGTTGGCGGTGGCCACTTGCAAAGCCGTCAAAATATATTATCCCGCCGCGAAAGTTCATTCGGAACAGGTCCGAGAACTGAATTTGCATTTGCGCGAAGGTCTGAAAAACATTCCCGGGATCTATGTCAACAGTTCGCTCAAAGGCACTCCGTACATTTGCAGTCTTTCCATTCCCGACATCAACAGCGAAACGGTTTTGCATGGTTTGGAGGCTGACGAGATCTATGTCTCCAGCGGATCCGCCTGCTCCTCGAAACAAAAGAAACCGGAAAAGACCGTCCTGACGATGACGGACTCGATGGAACGGTCCACGTCAACGATCCGCATCAGCTTGTCTCATTTAACGACTTCTGAAGAAATTGACAAACTGATCTTGGCTTTGGGGAGGATCTGTCATGTATGACGTCATTCTGATCACCTACGGGGAAATGACCCTTAAGAAAAGCAATTACAAAGAGTTTCTCAACAAGGTCAATCAAAACATCATCAACAAATGCAGAGTGTTTCCGAAGATTGAGTTCAAACATTCATCCTACCGTTTTTACATCGAACTGAACGGGGAAGACTGGGAACCGATCGTGAAAATATTGAACACCGTGGTCGGCCTGCATTCATACAGCCTGTGCAAACGGGTCCATCCGAACTTCGACGAAATCGCCAAAGCGGGAATCGAAATGCTTCAGGAAGAGACCTGGGCCAAGACCTTCAAAGTCGAAAGCCACCGCGGAGACAAAACTTTCCCGGCCACTTCCATCGAAATATCTCAGGAAGTCGCCAAAAGGGTGCTTCCGAATCTGATTGGTTTGAAAGTGGATGTTCATAAGCCGGACATCGTTCTTTCGATCGATCTTCGAACTGAGGGGACATATGTGTTTGTGAAAGAATTGCCGGGTCTGGGCGGGTATCCGAGCGGAATCGCGGGAACGGGTTTGCTCATGATCTCCGGCGGGATCGACAGTCCGGTGGCCGGATTTTTGGCTCTCCGAAAAGGCATCAACGTTTATGCTTTGCATTTTGCCTCCCCGCCTTACACCAGCGACATGGCCCTGCAAAAAGTAATCGATCTGACGCAATCCATGGCCCGGTATGCGGTCAGCGGCCGAATGAAACTTTTGGTGGTTCCTTTCACGAAGATCCAGGAAGCCATTCACAATTCCGCGGACATTGAGTACATGATCACGATCATGCGGCGCCAAATGTATAAGATTGCCCATCAGATCTGTTTGGACAAAAACATTGATGTCATCATTAACGGCGAAAGCATTGGCCAAGTGGCTTCGCAGACCCTCGAAAGCATGCGCGTCATCAATGAAGTGACCAACCTTCCGATCATTCGTCCGCTGGCTACTTATGACAAAGACGAGATCATCCAATTATCCAAAAAAATCGAAACCTATGACATCTCGATCCGGCCGTACGAAGACTGCTGCACGATCTTTGTTCCCGAACATCCGGTCATCCGGCCGAAACTCGCCCGGGTGAAAGAGGAAGAAGACAAATGCCATTTGGAAGGATTAGTCTCGGAAGCCGTGGCCAATGCCAAAGAGATCGAACTGAGCTGTTTTAAAAATTACTCGGTGTTCACAAAAAACGACGAAACCAAATTTGAAATATAAAGAAGAAAAGCAAGGAGTTTTTATGGAAAAGAACAACAAAGAAACGATAAAAGAAGAAAAACAGCAGCCAGCGGAACCAGAAGTGACTTTGGAAGCGGCCGCGGAAGAAACGGTTTCGGAAGCGGAAACTGTTTTTGGGCCTGAAACCGAAGCGGAAACCGCTTCGGAACCGGAATCCGAAGAGGTTGCTGCGGTCCGAGCCCAGATTTTCGGGATTGAAGTCCGCATGCAAGAGATCGATGCCGTTTTGGAAAGATACGAAGACGATTATTACAAGAAGCAACAAAGTCAGCCGGAAGAACCGATTCAGGAAGATGAAAAGATCCGGGCTTTAAAAGCCGAATACAAAGAACTGGCCAAAGCCCGAAAAGAATTGCTTAAAGGAAACAAAAAATCCCTTTGGGACAACTTTCCGGTCTGGATGGGCTTTTATGCGGTGTTTCAGATCATTTTCTCCTTTTATCTGATCCTGACTCAGTTAAGCACTTATTTTGCATCTTGGTTTTATCAGCTGTTCAGCGACGCTACGGAATTTTGGTTCTACTTCGGTTTGTTCCTCATCCCGTTTCTGAGTCTTTTGGCTTCACTGATCATCCTGCTGGTAACCAAGAATAAAGTTCACAAAAAAATATTTTTATTCGTTTATCTCATTCAGGGAATCGAGACGCTCATGTCGGTCGGAATGCTGATTTACGCGATTTTAGCCTCATGAAGAAAATCGAGTCGGTTTCCAATCCCCTGATCGCCTCGCTGTATAAACTTCACGAAAAGAAATACCGCGATGAAAGCCGAAAATTCCTGATTGAAGGACACCATTTGGTTGAAGCAGCCGGCCGGACCTCCGGACTGGAAATGGTGCTGATCGCCAATGAGAATGATGCCGTTTCCGGCGTCGAAAACATTTTGGTCACCGAAGCGGTCATGAACAAACTATCTTTTACGAAAAGCCCCACCGGAATCATCGGCGTCTGCTCCTTTTTTGAAGAACCGAAACTAAGCGGGGACCGGTTTTTGCTTCTGGACAATGTCCAGGATCCGGGGAATCTGGGCACGCTGGTGCGCAGCGCCCTCGGTTTTGATATCGATCTGGTGGTTCTGAACTCGAAGTCGGTGGACATTTACAATGACAAATTCATCCGCTCCACCCAAGGGGCGATCTTTCAAACCAAGCTTTTGAAAGCGGATCTGAATCTGACGATTCAAGAATTGAAAAAAGCCGGAGTGACCGTCATCGGAACCAGCATGGAAAATCACACTCCGATTGCCGCGTTGCTTCCTCCAAAGCGTTATGCCCTGCTTTTGGGAAATGAAGGTCAGGGAATAAATCCCAAGCTCCAAGCGCTGGCCGACCAAGTAACGTACATTCCGATGAATGATAAACTGGAATCGCTGAACGTGGCGGTCGCGGGAAGCATCATCATGTGTTACTTAAGCGGAAATCTCAAAAAGTAAAATAGTTGCGAAAAAAACAACGTCGTGTATAATGAAGATGACAAATAAAAGAAATGAGGAGGAATGTTATGGACAAGTATGTTTGCGGTGTCTGCGGATACGTTTATGATCCCGAAGAAGGCGATCCATCCCAAGGAATTGCCCCAGGAACTCCGTTTGAAGATTTGCCTGATGATTGGGTTTGCCCGGAATGCGGCGTAAGCAAAGACAACTTTTCGAAGGAATGAACAATTGATGCAGGCTTATCAAATTAGAAACGAAGTTTATTGGGTGGGAGCGATCGATTGGTCGCTCCGAACTTTTCACGGTTATGCCACCGAACGCGGATCGACCTACAATGCTTATTTGATCATCGATGAAAAAATCACCCTTATTGACAATGTAAAAGAACATTTGGGAGACGAAATGATGGCGAGGATCGCCTCGATCATTGATCCGTCCAAAATCGAGGTCATCATTTCCAATCACGGCGAACCGGACCACAGCGGTAGTTTGCTGGCTTTGTTGAAAAAAGCTCCGCATGCGAAGGTTTATGCCTCGACACCCAACGGGATAAGAATCCTGAATGCCATTTACGGAGAGTTTCCGATCGTCCCGGTCAAAAACGGGGATGAACTGAACATCGGGAAACGGACTCTGAAATTCATTCATGCGCCGATGGTCCACTGGCCCGACAGCATGGTCACCTATGATGCCCTTGATCGGATCCTGTTCAGCAATGACGCATTCGGACAGCATTTCGCGACTTCCAAACGCTGGGACAGCGAAGTGGATCTGGCGACCGCCCTGTTCGAAGCCAAAAAGTATTATGCGAACATCGTGATCCCGTACTCCGCGCAGGCCAACCGGCTTTTGACCGGCGTCAAAACGCTGGGGGCGGAGATCATTGCTCCGAGCCACGGAATCATCTGGAAAGATCATCTGACCGAGATCGTCGGACTCTATGATTATCTGACCACTTCCCAAAAACAAGAAAAAGCCGTGGTAGTCTACGACACGATGTGGGAAAGTACCTTCAAGATGGCGGTAGCCCTCACCGAAGCTTTCAAAGATGCCGGGATCCCGGTTACTTTGTATGATGTGAAAACGACGGAGATATCGGACATCATGACTGATTTGGCGGATGCGAAATATCTGGCCGTCGGTTCCTCAACGATTAGCAACGGCATGCTTTCTCCGATCGCCGGATTTCTGAATTATCTTCGGGAAATGGCGCCGACCCAACTCCGTTACATCGCTTTCGGAAGTTACGGCTGGGGCGGACAGAGCATCCAAATGATCGATGAGCAATTGGAATCAATGGGTTATGAAAGACTGGTTCCGAAAATCAGAATCAATTTTGTGCCGAGGCCAAACGATCTGTTGCAGATCCGCGAGTCCGTTTTGGAAGCGCTAAAAAAATAAACTTGAAAACAGTCCCTCGACGGGCTGTTTTTCTTATTTTTCTCCAACGACTTTTAAAAATGGCGGTTTTTTGGTATAATCATTGCAAGGATCATATCAGATCAATCGGAAAAACATATCTTCAAGAGGAATATCATGATCAAAACTAAACTTGCGGTTACTAAACTGGACGCTCATATCCAAAAATTGGCGGCGGCCTGCACCCAAAAAACATTGGCTCTCTGGGCTTCGGACTGCGCGAATCGGGTACTTTCGAATTTTGAAGAAAAACACCCGAAAGACGACCGCCCCCGGAAAGCGGCTGAAGCCGCCCGGGCCTGGGCCAACGGCGAAATCACAATGATGGACGGGCGTTTGGCCTCGGTTGGCGCCCATGCGGCGGCCCGAGAGGCTGCAACCGATCTGGCCGCTTGCGCTGCCGCTCGTTCGGCCGGTCAAGCCGCCGGGACTTGCCACGCGAAAATGCACGCGGTCGCGGCCGGAAGGTATGCGATCAGTTCGCTGCGGGATCGGCTGGGGTTGACGGACGAGGATGCCGTTTTGATCCGGGAACGGGAATGGCAGCTGGCCAGATTGTTGGAAATCGACGGAGAAGGCAATGAAAGCGCCTAAGGACAAAGAAAGGACTAATCTCAGTCATGGACATATTGAACGAAAAACGGTTTTATTTCATCAATCCCCAAGACAAAGCTTTCATCGCCGCTTTTGATAAAAAATGGAACAGTTCGGATATTCCTTCGGAAACACCGTCGGCAGCGGCCATTGTTGGGGCAGATACATGCTCATTAACCGAAAATCCGGCGCCAAGTCGACTAACGTCTATGCGAGGATCTATATTGCTGATCGCGGTTTGGCGCTAAGACTTTTTCTCAATCAGATCGACGAGCATCGCGAATATATCGAAAAAGCCCCGGATTTCATCAAAGAAGTCTTTGTTGGGAAAGCCGCGGATTGTCAGAATTGCCGGCGTGATGTCAACGGAAACTGTCGCTTTCGGAAATCATATACCATTGATGGCCGTCTGATCAACAAATGCAACGGCCTAACTTTCAAATTTCGGGAACTGCCGCTTCAAAAACCGGATGAATCCATCAAATTATTTTTAGAGTTCTTTCCAAAAAAGACGAAACGAACGACCGTTTAGCCAAGGAGGAAAAGCTTATGATCCGAAAAATGCAAAAAAACGATGATGTTCTGAAAACCGCGGAACTGATCTATGGCACCGATGTTTTCATCTTTCCATTTTTGTTTGGGAAAAAAGAAAAAGCGATCTGGAAACTGTCCAAGCTGGTATCGCTGGAGAATAATGGTTTTTCGTACAACCGGATTTTGGTTGATTCCGACGGGGACATCATTCGGGGGATCCTCATCGAAAGCGATCAAAAACACAATCGCTTGGAAACCAGAGATTTTCTGAAGACTTTTGGATTTTGGTCTTTGGTTCGCTTGTTTTTTGGCCAAGTTCTGCTGTTTCCGATCTTGTCACACAAACAAAACGGAGGAAGATATATTCAAAACGTCAGCGTTGATCCCCGATTCCGGGGGTTGGGCATCGGCACGGCTTTGGTGAAGGCGGCGATCGCCCGCGCGGAAGCTGAAAAGGCGACCCATCTGGTTTTGGATGTATCGCGAAAAAACGAAGGGGCCTTGAAACTTTATAAGAAACTTGGTTTCGCAATTGTGAAGAAAAGACGAATTTGGGGTTTGTTTTTTGTAACTTATTTGATGAAAAAGAGCCTCAGAGTTTGATTAATGTATAAATTGTTAAAAATGAAAAACTGAAGGAGGTGGTTGAAACATGAAATTGCTGATCATCCGCCACGGGGAATCCGAAGCCGACATCTTAAAAGTGCATGAAGGACGAGCCGATTTCTCTTTGACCGAAAAAGGCCAAAGACAAGCCAAAAAAATAAGCGAATGG
This sequence comes from Caryophanales bacterium UBA2253, assembly GCA_002347755.1. Lineage (GTDB taxonomy): Bacteria > Bacillota_I > Bacilli_A > ML615J-28 > CAG-698 > UBA2253. The sequence continues at coordinate 2,893 of DDXT01000030.1, read as the reverse complement.
GTTTCTTCCCATTTTCAGATAGACAAATTGTATTGCAGTCCGATGGCGAGAACGAGACAAACCGCCGCTCTCCTAAAGGAAAAGACGGGATTAGAACCGCAGTTTGAGGATTTTCTCATGGAGTTCAACAATGGCCTTCTAAGCCGTCGGTCAAAGGTTCAAATCCCTTCCAGGACGCCATATTGAAATTTTTGAGTGCTACTATTGAAAAATGGTGGCATTTTTTCTTGTGGAAATCAAAAAAACAATTTTAAGGTAAATATTAGAGTAAAAGGTTGTTTTTTAAAGTGAATAATTGTAGAATATGAAAAAGCAACATTATTTTTTATTGACTAGCACATATTCATTTCCTGAGGTAGATAATTGGCAGTCATTAATAAGTGAATTTAAAAATGCATTTGGTTTGTGATAATGAAAATTAATAGAAGGGATGGGTAGAGATATATGAAATGTAAAAACTGTGCAAATGAAATTGAATTGGATTCAAGATTTTGTCCTTACTGTGGCGAAAAAGTTGTAATAACTCAAAAACCTGTTATTGAAATATCAACAAGCTTTGAAGAAGAACATGAAAAATTACGATTACTGTATAACCAAAAGAGAATTTCACAAGGAGAGTATTTAAAAAGAAAAGGTGTTTTGCAACAAAAACACGGGATTAACCCATATACTAACTATAAACCCAATACTCTAGATTTACGTGGGCCTTTTGGAAAAACAGCAAAACCGTGGTTATTTTGGTCACTAACATTACTGGGATTAATAATTATTACGACAATATTACAAACAGTAACAGGAATGCCCCAAAGTTTAGCATATGCTATTAATGGAGTTATGTTATTTTTTATGCCTACTGTTAGGAAATAGGTGAATAGTATGCTGTGTAATAATTGTGGGAAAGAACTAAAACCGAATTACAAATTTTGTCCTAAATGTGGATGTAAATTAAATCAAGTTAATTCTGAAATCGATAAAGAAGATTCATTGACAAAAAAACTAACAGAATTAAGAGCTAACATTTTTGATATATTTGATGCTCAAAACGATCAAAAAGTTAAGATTTTTAAAAATGAAATTCAAATTCAACTCGACAATGGGAATAAGGTTCCGTTATTTTATCCAGTAATTAAAGATTTATTTGATAATACTAAACGAATTCTTGTTGAATTTAGAGCATTCAGCACTATTAGATTGATTATTTTTACTTTTGATTTTCCCAATCAACGAGTAGCAAAAAGCGATTTATACAAGTTTATTATTGCAATTGATGATAATACAATGGAAACTAGTGTCTTTGAAATATACAATGAAAACGACAAAGATGGACTAGTAGTTGAGTACGATTCTAATAATAGAAAAAATAGTAGAAATCTTTTTATTAAATTGAATGAAAAGACAATAATCAGATCAATATTTGGGGTAATCAAAATTGTTAATAATGATAATCTATTGGTAACTAAAGAGCAAAAAAAGCTTATTGAAGCTATCAAACTTGATTCATCATTTAAAAACAGAATTAGAAACATTTTAAAATGGGATAATGAGCGTATAGATTTATTTCTTTTCTTTTTGCAAAATAATGGGGCACTCTATCATATATATGATGAATCACTTGCTTTAATTTCAAAAACTATTTTTGTAGATGACCCAATTAGATTAAACGAGTGCTTAGAAGCAATATCTATAATAGATAATAGCAATTTTGAAACGAGTAATGTGGAAGAGGTATTTGAATCCAACATGAATATTGATACTAGAAATAAAACATATGCTAAATATAGTGAAATATATCAAATTGAGATCGATGCAAACTTCGAAAACTTATGGAGTAGGTATGAGAGTTTTGATACATCAAAAATAGATCAATACTCTGAAAAGCATATTTATGAATTTTCTGTTATTAATTATTTATTCGAAAATTATAGTAATGCGGAAAAATATGCCAATATAGCTGCGAAAAGAAAATCAATTGAAGCAATGAATTTTTATGCCTATCTTACTTTATCGGATCAATTTAATAAACATAAGAACGGTGGATTTGACTTAAGGAAATTAAATTTTATAAAAGCTGCAAATGAAGGCAGTTTTTATGCAAAAACACATTTGATTAATTTGATGGATATTGATGCGTCGGGTTATTTCGATTATTCATCTAAATATAATGCTTCTGGAAAATTACATGATTTATTAAATGATAAACAAAAAATGGACAAACTAAGTAGAATGTTCAGAAGATCATTTGAAAGTGTCTTTAGAGAAGATTGTTATTCATTAGATGGTATAAATTGCACAGTATATAAATTTAGAGACGAACCAGTAAATTTTGTCTTTGGAAATGTTGGAACATTTCAGGCGTTTGCAATACTTGATGGAGAGGAAACAAGGTATTTTGCTCTGGAAAAATCCTACGAGGAAGATGTTCTATGTGAATGGAAATTTGATGGAGAAAAAGAAGTTCAGCATGTGAATTATGGTGAGATAGGTGAGATGGAACCCGGTGCACTCTTTTTAAAAGACGAGAGAATCAAGCTTCTAAAAAAAATTCAAGAAATTGTTCATCACAACTAGCATTTGATAATTCATTGATATAGTTCTCCCTTTCAAGTTCAAAGAATACTTACTACAAAATAAATAAAGAGTTAGTGCATAATTAAGTTGATGCCACTCTACAATTTGAAATGGTAGAACAAAACAATATAAAACTATTAGTCAAAAAAAGATTATTAAGTAATATTATTACTACTTATAATAAAAACAAATGGATAATTTATGAAAAATAATATTTCGGCACGAAAAAAATAGTGTAGGGGTACGAATTGTATAAAAGTAGTCCCCTTACACATATTAGAAAAATAGATTTGATACAGTTGTGTTAAAGATATACTAAAGACAG
>DDXT01000038.1 GCA_002347755.1 Caryophanales bacterium UBA2253 | reverse complement strand
GGTTCCCCAAAGAAGAATGAAGAAAAGTGTGTTGAAAGCAAAAAAGCATTTCGTTTTTGAAGCGAAATGCTTTTGTGTTTGACCCCCAGTTATTTAACAGGGTCGAAAACCCCCACTTATTTAACAGCGAGATTTCCTAGAACCCCCAGTTATTTAACAGAGCCAAACTTTTAATACCTCAGTTCAAGCAATCTGTTTTATTTTTCTACATTTCGAGTGGCGACGATGTCAACCCCAAGGCCCAAAACATCCTTGATTACCACGTCCCGAATTTTGATCGGGGTTTTGGCTTTGGCTTGATTTATGGCCTCCATGACCTTAAAAATCTGAGTTTTTGGAATGGGACGGTCGGTCATGACCGGAAGCCGAACCAATATTTCGCTTTGGATTTCCACCGTTGAGGTGATCATCCGCATCGGATGGGTAACTTCATTCCGACCATAAGTTTCTCCGCGTTTACAAAAATTCCCGGTTACATTCAGGTTTTCGTCAACATGGATCCGGCAGCCACGGGGGCAAACAATGCAAATCAGATCAGGCATTGGCAACCTCCATTTCCAGAACTCCCGCTTCCAAAACCGAACTTGGCAGCTCGATGGTTTCCATTTCCGCCGGAAGCATGAAAGCCTTTTTCACTTTTTTTATTTCTTTGTTATTCAATAAAATGCGCAAATACACGTTGGAGAACGGTTGATTGACCCGAAAATTGAAGGTTATGGATTCCGCATTGTCCAGATTTACTTGGCACGGAAGAATATAGTTTATTCCAACCTTCGGAACCACCTTCAATTCTCGGTTTGATTTCGCGTTTTGATCTTTCAAATATCTGGCCACTTTTTCGCCGGTCTTTTCCGCTTCCAAACTGACAAAATCGACCAAATCATGAACATGAAGAGCGTTGCCGCAAGCAAAGATCCCAGGAATGCTGGTCATCATCGATTCATCGACGATCGGTCCCTTGGTTTTCGGATGGACTTTGACTCCGATGTTTTCCACGAGCGGAATTGATGGGATCAGCCCCACCGACAAAAGCAAAGTGTCGACTTCGAATTCCCGATCCGTCCCGGGAATGAACTGTAAGTTATCATCAACTTCCGAAACGATGATCTTCTCCAAATGTTCTTTTCCGATGACCCGTTTGACGGTGTGATGCAAGTATAGCGGGATGTCATAATCATGCAAGCATTGGACGATGTTGCGGGTCAGACCGTTGGAATAAGGCATGATTTCCGCGACTCCCAATACTTTGGCGCCTTCCAGCGTCATGCGACGGGCCATGATCAAACCGATGTCGCCGCTTCCCAAAATGAATACCCTTTTTCCGACCATATAGCCGTCGATGTTCAAATATCTTTGGGCCAACCCGGCCGTCAGGACGCCCGGAACCCGGTCACCGGACAAATTGATCGCGCCCCGGGTCCGTTCGCTGCAGCCGGTCGCCATGACGATGGCCCGGGCTTGAACGATCTGAAAACCGTCAACCGCATTCGAAAAATGAACTTGGAGGTTCTCGGTGATCTTCAGAACCATCGTTTTTACTTTAAAATCAATTGCCCTTTTTGCCAGTTCTTTGATGTACCGGTCCGCATATTCCGGTCCGGTCAGTTCTTCTTTGTATTTGGTTAACCCGAATCCGTTATGGATGCACTGGAGGAGGATTCCTCCCAAATACAAGTCTTTTTCCAAAACCAGTATTTTGGATACGCCATGATCAAAAGCGCTGATGGCACAGGCAATTCCCGCGCTTCCGCCCCCAACGATGACCAAATCATAATTAATCATGGCAATCGCTTCCCTTCGTTTTCTCCAAGAGAATGTAAGCTCCCGAAGAATCATACCTCAGATCTTTGATTTCTTTTTTAAGTTCCCGAGCCAGGATTCCCATGATCAGCGGTTCGCAAAAACCGCCCTGACATTTCCCGGATCCCGGCCGCAAACGTTTCTTGATGCCTTTGACCGAAGTGGCGCCACAATTACGGTGAATGGCGTCGACGACTTCTCCTTCGGAAACTTTTTCGCACCGACATACCATATTTCCAAAGCGGGAATCTTTCGCGATGACGGCATTTCGTTCTTCCGGGGTTCTTTGGTTCAGACGGTACAAAGGCCGTCTTTTGGGATTGTAATTTGTTTTCGGGTTCAAAGCCAAAGTTCGGGAAATCAGATCCAAGACCAACTCGGCGGTCGCGGGAGCCGAAGCCAACCCCGGGGACTGCATCCCCAAAACATTGATGAATCCATCTTTCTCGTTAATGACGAAATCATTGGATTCATGATAGGCCCGCAGGCCCGCGAATTCGCGGATGACCCGGTTCATGGGAATGTTTTCCACCATTTTCGTCGCGGCGGCGAGAACGCGGTCGAGCACTTCTTTATTGGTGCTCAGATCATTTTTATCGGCGATGAAATCGCTGGACGGCCCAAACATATAATTGTGACTAGTGGTCGGGGTAATCAAAACTCCTTTGCCTATATCAGTCGGGATGGTAAACAGAACATGGGATACAAACGGTTCAGGAAAATGATCGAGAACATAATATTCGCCTTTGCGAGGAATGATTTCGGTCTTTCGTTCCGAAACGAAATTGTTGATCTCATCCGCGTACAAACCGGCGGCGTTGATAACGGTTTGGGTTTGATAAGTACTTTTATCCGTAACTACACTAAAACTTCCGGAGGTTTTGTTAATCCCGGTTACTTTTTCATTGAGGCGCAATTCCACCCCATTATCCATGGCGTTTTCCATCAGGGCCACGCAAAGTTCAAACGGATTGATAATCCCGGCGCTGGGAGCCAAAATGGCCTTTTTCACATTCTTTGTCACAAAAGGCTCAAGCCGAAGAATTTCTTCGGGTTCAAGAACGCTGACTTCAACGCCGTTTTTTTTCGCATTGGCAACCAAATGGCCGATGGCTTGGGTTTCTTCATCGGTAAAGGCCAAAGTCAGTGAACCGATTCTTTCGAATTCAACGTCCAGGTCCTGGCAGATCTGATCATACATTTGGTTTCCCCTTACGTTGAGTTTGGCCTTCAGAGTCCAATAATGGGGATCATAACCGGAATGGACAATGGCGCTGTTGGCACAGCTGGTCACGTCGCCGACGTCGTTTTCGGCTTCAATTACCAATGTTTTTAGATTATACTTGGAGAGATCATGAGCAATGAAAGTTCCATTTACTCCCGCGCCCACGATAATGCAGTCATACATATTTCACCTATAATTTGAATTCCCGGGTCGCCTTGACGGCCACTTTCCAGCCATGATACATTCGGTCCCGTTGTTCCTGGCTGATTTTGTTGACGAAGATTTTATCGATGGACCGGAATTTTTTAATTTCTTCTTTGTCTTTCCAGACTTTTACGGCCAAGCCGGCGAGATAAGCCGCCCCCAAAGCCGTGGTTTCCAAACAAGCCGGACGCAGGATCTTACAATCCAAAAGATCCGATTGAAACTGCATTAAATAGTTGTTGGCGCTGGCTCCGCCGTCAACCGCCAAGCTCTTGATTTGCAAGCCGGATTCTTCTTTCATCACTTCCATGACATCTTTGGTCTGATAAGCGATGGATTCCACGGTGGCGTTGATGAAATGTTCCTTCTTGGTGGACCGGGTCAGCCCAAAAACGGCTCCCCGAGCATCATTGTCCCAATAAGGGGTTCCCAAACCAACAAAGGCGGGAACAACGTAAACCCCGTTGGAGGATGGATCACGGTCGGAATAAGCTTCGCAGTCCTTGGAAACTTTGAACATTCGCATTTCATCCCGAAGCCATTGAACCGCGCTTCCCGCCACAAAAACTGATCCTTCCAAAGCATATTCGCATTTTCCCTCAATTTGCCAGGCAATGGTGGTCAACAAACCGGAGGACGAATAAACCGGTTTGTACTTCGTGTTCATTAACATAAAACATCCGGTTCCATAAGTATTCTTGACGTCACCGATGTCAAAACAACATTGTCCGAACAAAGAGGCTTGCTGATCGCCGACGATGGCGGCGATCGGAACATCCGCGTTCTCATCGATCTCCCAAAGTTTGGTGGCGATCCCGTAAATCTCGCTGGTTGAGCGGACTTCGGGAAGCAAAGAGGCGGGAATCCCCAAAATGGAGAGGATCTCCTGATCCCATTTCAAGGTGTTTATGTTATAAAGCATGGTTCGCGAAGCATTGCTCGGATCAGTAATGTGCAAGGCCCCTTCGGTCAGCTTCCAAACCAAGAAAGTATCAATGGTCCCAAAAAGCAGTTTTCCGGCTTGGGCTCTTTCCAAAACGCCAGGGACGTTGTCCAAGATCCATTTGATTTTGCTTCCCGAAAAATAGGGGTTGATCAAAAGACCGGTTTTATTCTTGATCAAATCAAAATACCCGTCCGAAATCAGTTTTTCGCAGATGGCCTGGGATTGACGGCTTTGCCAAACGATGGCATTATAAACCGGTTTTCCGGTTTTTTTATCCCAAATAACCGTGGTTTCCCGTTGATTGGTGATTCCGATGGCGGAAATATCTTTAAGCCTTAGACCGCTTTTGTGAAGAGCATCGATGATGACTTGGTAAACTGTTTCCCAAATTTCTTCCGGATCTTGTTCTACCCAACCGTTTTTCGGGCAGATTTGGCTGAATTCCATTTGTGCCGAGGCGAAAATTTCCGATTTTTTGTTAAAAATAATGGCCCGGGAACTGGTTGTCCCTTGGTCAATGGCTAAAACGTAATTCTCCATGATTTCCCTTTCCGCGTTGTTTCTTTATTAGTAATTCTATCACAAGCGGTCCGTCTTTTCAACGAACAAATAAAAAAACAAATTAAGCTGAACCTAATTTGTTTGATTATGTTAAAGAATTAGTGGTCAATGAGTACCTGTTAAAAAATTAGTGGTGACCACTAATTCTTTAACAGGCAAATTTTATTAACAAAAAGAGCTTCTTTTTATGTTATAATTTTTTGACTGAAAAATTTCACAGAAAGGAAACTCCATGTCTT
>DDXT01000045.1 GCA_002347755.1 Caryophanales bacterium UBA2253 | reverse complement strand
AGCATAACACTGCAAAACTCGGGTCACGCCGATAATTTTCATGGATTTCCTCGCTTTCGCAGTGGTTCTATTTTACCTTATTCGCTTAGTAAATGCAAGATTATGCATGAAAAATCGAAAATCATGGTATAATTAATCCGGTGATAATATGGATACGCAAAAAGAATTGTTTCGAATCGGGAACGGACCTTCCAGTTCCCATACCATGGGGCCGCAAAGGGCGGCCGAAAAGTTTTTGAAGAAAAACTCGGACGCAGACAAATACGTCGTTGATTTATACGGATCGCTGGCCTTGACCGGAAGGGGTCATCTGGCCGATGTGATCATCAAAAAAACGTTGGGCGAACAAAAGACGGAAGTCCGCTTTTTCGGGGAATTGTTTTATGAATATCATCCGAACGGGATGAAGTTTTTCGCTTACAAAGACGAGATTCTAACCGATGAATGGTTGGTCTTTTCGGTCGGAGGCGGAGCCTTGAAAGAATTGAATGAACCGCGGGATACCCATCCCAACCATTTTTACCGGTTCAAGACCATGGAAGACATCATGAGTTATCTGACCATCCAAAAAATCAGCTTTTTGGATTACATTTACGAATCCGAAGACCGAGACATTTTGGAATGGGCCCAGACCACCATCGACGCGATGTTCGAAGCCGTGGAAAGAGGACTGGCGAGCATCAAAGAAGTCCTGCCCGGGCCTTTGAAAGTTCGCCGACGCGCCCCTTCCATCTACGGAAAATTCCAAAAGTCAACGGATTTCAATACTTTGGTCTTCGCCGCCAGCCTGGCGGTTGCTGAAGAGAACGCCGACGGAGGCGTCATCGTAACGGCTCCGACCTGCGGATCGAGCGGAGTGGTTCCGGGCGTTTTGTATTCCTATTTCAAAACCGAAACCGTAAGCAAAGAAATGCTCGCGAAAGCCTTGTTGGTCGGGGGTTTGTTCGGAAATCTGGTTAAGGAGAATGCCTCCATTTCCGGAGCCGAAGTCGGCTGTCAGGGCGAGATTGGCACGGCTTGCAGCATGGCCGCCGCGGCATTGACCTATTTGCGCGGGGGCAGCAACATGCAGATCGAATACGCCGCCGAAATCGCTTTGGAACACCATTTGGGCATGACGTGCGATCCGGTTCTGGGATATGTGCAAATCCCGTGCATTGAACGCAATGCCTTGTCGGCGAAAAGAGCCATTGATTCTTCTAATTATGCCTTGCTGACCGATGGCAAGCATTACATTGATTTTGACAGCGTGGTCACTTCCCTGAAAGAGACCGGAAAGGACCTAAATGCCATTTATCGGGAAACATCGCTGGGCGGATTGGCTAAGGTGAACGTTAACCATGATTGATTACCAAAAATCATCCTTGGCGCTGATCAGTTCGATTTTGGGTCATTACGGCCACAACAATCATCATGAGCGGCTGACGGTCTTGGATCAATATTTAAAAAGACGACCGAAAAATGTCGTCCTTTTAATTCTTGACGGTTTAGGCGATGCCATCCTTCGCCGCCATCGGCCGAATGGATTTTTGGCTCGTCATCAAATCGCGACCATTTCCTCGGTGTTTCCGCCGACGACCGTGGCCGCCATCAATACTTTGACTTCGGGTTTGGCCCCCATCGAGCACGGATGGCTGGGGTGGAGCCTTTATTTTAAAGAATTTGAACGTTTCATCGACATCTTTCCTTACAATGATTCATTGACCGGCGAAAAAATTGAATTGGCACCGGGAAATGGTAAAGACCTTCTCGCTTACGAAAGCGTCTTTTCGAAGATCAAAACGGCCACCGGCGACCTAGTCAAACGTTATGTCGTCCATCCGGAAACCATCCCCCAAGCGGGAGTGGATTACGAAGTCCGGTACGGAAAGAACTTTGAAGAAGAAGCCCTGGCCATCGCCCAGCTGACGGAAATCGACGAACCGAAATTCATTTATGCTTATTTTTATGAACCGGACAGTTCCATGCATGTTTTGGGGACCGACAGTCCGGAAGTGGGGGAAACCATCGCCAGCCTGGAAAACATCATTGAAAATCGGCTTGGGAAGCTGAAAGACACGCTGGTGATCATCAGCGCCGACCATGGACTCATCGACATTTCCGAGCAAATTGACATCGGAAGCCTTCCGGAATTGTCCGATTGCCTTGTGATGCCCCCTTCCATTGAACCCCGCTGCACCAGTTTCTTGGTGAAGAAAAATCGGCAAGAACAGTTTGCTTCGGCTTTCAAACAGAAGTTAGGAAATGATTTCTTGCTTTTGAGCAAAGCGGAAGTCCGTTCGGAAGCGATCTTCGGACCGGGTTCCGAACACCTGAAAGTTGATGACTTTTTGGGAGATTTCTTAAGCATTGCCATCGGGAGCAAAACCATCATTTATAAAGGAAATCTCGAGAAAGCCAGTTTTTCTTTCAAAGCCCACCACGCGGGAATGACCAAAGACGAGACCAATGTTCCTTTGATTCTGTTGATGTCATGAAAAAAAGCTCATCGCTTGATGAGCTCAGGGCGTTGACAAAGTCAACGCTCATTTTTTCTTGCAATAAAATGGGACAATGGCCCCAAAAAGATATCTTTTTCGAGTCGAAAAAAGTGTTTTTTTGTTATTTCAAGATAGTTGTGAAAAATATACGAACCCCGTCTTTGGAAATGGGGTTTGTCATCAGTCTGAGCTCATCGCTTGATGAGCTCTTATAATTTATGTCCGTTTTTTTCGGCGAGCCGAACCTTGGCGGCGATCTTGTCCGCCAATCCTTCTGGCACATATTTGGAAATGTCCCCGCCGAACAAAGCCAGTTCTTTGATCGAAGACGAGGAAAGGAACAGGTTGTTCGCGGACGGGAAAAGTAGGAAAGTATCGATGTCGCTGTCAATGGAACGGTTGAATTGGAAGAGGGTGATCTCGCTTTGGTAATCAAGGGTGTTTCGAAGGCCCCGGATAATGACTTTGGCGCCTTTTTTGCGGGCGTAATTCAGAACCAACTGATTGCTCGCTTCAACCACAACATTATCAATGTGTTTGGTGGCATATTTAAGCAGATCCACTCTTTCTTCGGCCGAAAACAGATAAGTTTTGTACGGATTCAGAGAAACCAGCACAAAAACCTTATCGAAGATCTTGGCGACCCGCTCGATGATGTCCAAATGACCGTTGGAAATGGGATCAAAGGATCCCGGATAAATGGCTATTCTCATATTGACCTCTCAATTTATTATAATGCATGACTTTTATAAATGCAATTGTTTTCGCTTTACCTTTGACAAAAAACCGGCTTTAGTGTATGATAAGTTAAATAAATGAAAGGCCAGGGATTAAAAAATGACATCCAAAAGTTTGATTTCCGAAGCCATTTCCAAGAAGATCGGAGCAATCATTCTGCTTTCGTTCACGATTTTGGCAGCGACCGTTTCCAAGATCGCCATGGCTTTCATCTTTCAACACATCATCGATTCAGTTTTGCCAATGACTCCCGACCAAAATCCGCCGTTGGGCCTTTGGGTTGGGTTTTTCGTGTTGGCTTTGTTGACCGGATTCATGCTTGATCTTGCCAATCATAACCAAGCCACGGATCTGGGAACTTATGTGACCTCATCTTTAAGCAAAGCCGTGTATTCGGCGGGCATGCGGGCCGAATACGGCGAGATCCAAAAGTTCCAAAGCGAGGAACTGGTTAAGAAAACGACCGGGGATTGTGAAAAGATCGGTCTGGAATACATCGGCAAGAACTGGACCGGCTTTTTGAAAGAGATCATCGTTCTGGTCTCGCTTTTTACCGCCATGATGATCATCGTTCCTTTATGGGGACTGATTACTTTCATTGCTTTGCCTTTGTTTTACATGGCCATTCATGGCTTGGAAAAATACATCCTGCGTCTGAATTGGGATGAACAACAAGAACTTCAAGTCCGCGCGAAGCGGGTTTCCGAAAGTTTTACCAAGATTCGGGGGATCAAGTTGGACAACGGGATTACCCGCGAAGAAGATGAATTCAACCGTCTGACCGACGCCTGCATCAAAAAACACCAGCACGTTGCCACCTTAAGAAATCTCTTCGATCGCGGATTGATCGATCTGTTCGTCGGGTTGATCATTGCGGTCATTTTGGGGATCGGCGGTTATCTGACCATTCAAAGCGGAATGGAAGCCACCATTGGCCGGGTCGCCTCGTTTGTGATCATGATCCCGTTCGCTTATCTTTCTTTCCGAAAGCTTATGCTGGTCAAGATCCGGCCGGCCAACATCGCAGCGGAACTGAAATCGCTCGATCAGGTTTTTACGCTGCGAAGCGAGGCCAAATCCGAACCGATCACCAATCTCGAAGAAGTGCTTTCCTTGAAGTTTTCCAATGTTTCCTATTTCGGAAGCAGCGCCGAAGAAAACCTCGAAGGGATTTCCTTTGAACTGAAGCGCGGCGAGAAACTCGGAATCCTGTCTTATGAAGCCGCCAGCCGCGACTTGATGTTTGATTTGGTCACCAAACTGATCCGTCCTCGTGACGGCGTCATTTCGATCAACAACTGCGACCTGAACAAAATGAACACCTTCTATTTGCGCGACATCATCACCGCCGTTCCGCAAGAGATCAGCCTGATGGACGATACCATCGCGAATAACATCACTTACCCGATGGCGTTCGATGAATACAAATACAATGATGCGCTCAACCGCAGCGGGTTGAAAGATATTTTATCGACCTTGGAAAACAAAGACCAAACCAGGATCGACAAAAACAGCCAATTTTCCAACGACTTCCGCCAGCGCATCGTTCTGGCCAATGCTTTTTACAAAGACTCGAAGATTTTCGTTCTCAATGAAGCGACTTCGTATTTGGATGTCCGGAGCGAAGAAGCCATCATGAAAGAATTTTATAAACTGAAAAACAAGATCGCGATCGTTATGTCTGACAAAGTTTACAATATTCTCAATTGTGACAAAGTCTTGATCATCAGCGAAGGCCGGGTTCTGGAATACGGAAAAGTCCAAGATCTGCTTCAGAACAAAGATTCGGAATTCAACCGCATGATCAAAAAAGTCAAAACCACTCGCATCGCAAAAGTGTCTTAGGACGCTTTTTCTAAAAAGAAGGATTAAATTTATGGAAAACAACCTTAATAATCTTCGGGTTCGGACCCGGTTTGCTCCCAGCCCAACCGGTTTCATGCACGTCGGGAATTTGCGCTCGGCTTTGTATGCTTATTTATTCGCCAAACAGAATCACGGGGATTTCATTCTGAGGATCGAGGATACCGATCTGGAACGGTTCATTCCGGGGGCGGTGGACGTCATTTACAGTACGCTAAAAATGGCGGGAATCACTTTTGATGAAGGCCCGAACGAGGGCGGACCTTGCGCCCCTTACGTTCAAAGCGAACGCAAAACCATTTACAAGGAATACGCCGAAAAGCTGATTGCGACCAAGAGCGCTTATTACTGTTTCTGCACCAAAGAACGCCTGGAAACGCTAAAAGACGGCGTGGGCGTGGCCCGCTATGACAAACATTGTTTGCATTTGTCTCAAGATGAGATCGAACAGCATTTGGCAGCCGGCGAACCGTATGTCATTCGTCAAAACATGCCGCAAACCGGCATCAGCGAATTCGATGACTTGGTCTTCGGACACATTGCCATCGAAAACAGCGAACTGGAAGACAACGTTCTACTCAAATCGGACGGCATGCCGACTTATAACTTCGCCAATGTGGTCGATGATCACTTAATGGGCATCACGCATGTCATCCGGGGCAATGAATACTTAAGCAGCACCCCGAAATACAATTTGCTTTACCAGGCTTTCGGTTGGGAGATTCCCAAGTACATGCATCTGACCCCGATCATGAAAGATGAGACCCGGAAACTCTCCAAACGACATGGCGATGCCAACTTTGATGATTTTTTGAATAAAGGTTACCTTAGCCATGCCATCGTCAACTACATTGCTCTGCTTGGGTGGAGCCCGAAAGGGACCGAAGAAAAGTTCACGATGGACGAACTGATCGAAAAGTTCAGCATCAGCGGCTTATCCCGTTCCAGCAGCATTTTTGACGAAAACAAGATGAAATGGCTGAACGGCGAGTACATCAAGGAATTGTCCTTTGAGGAATTCATGGCTCACGCCACGCCTTTCTTTGAAAAATCGCAGATCAAAGGCCGGTACGATTACGCCAAATTCGGGAAGCTCTTGCAGCCTCGGATTGAAATATTCAGCGAGATCCCGGAAAAAGTCGCCTTCATCGTTGATTTCGATCCCATCGATCCGGTCATGTACGAAAACAAAAAGTTTAAAATCGACGCCGCCTTGGCCAAAACCGTCATTAAAGCTTCCCGTCCGGTTTTTGAAAAGATCGCGGTTTGGGACGAAGATCATCTGCATCAGGCGGTCGCGAAGATCGCCGAGGTTTTGCAAGTCAAGCCGGGCGTGGTTTATACCGTCCTGCGCGTGGCCTTGACGTCAGCGCTGGTCACTCCGGGAGGATCAGTGGAGATGGCGGACATTCTCGGAAAAGAAGAATCCCTTCGTCGGCTGCAACTCAGTCAAAACTGGCTTAATTAAAGAAATTACTTAAAGCATCCCAACTCGGGTTTATCAACCCGGAAGGATGCTTTTTTTCTGATGCCGTTAGGCATTTGTTTAGCAAGATTTTCCGGTAAAAATTAAACTTCTTTTTGCTTGCCTTTTGGAGCTCTTTTTGGTATAATATTAAAATAAGGATGTGATGAAAATGATCAATATTGATGTTTGCACGGATGTCTTGGAACAGGCCTTGCAAACCGGCGGCGATTTCGCGGAAATATTCTGCGAATCCACTTACAACAACGCTTATGAAATGACCAGCGGTAAAGTTACCAAAATTACCAGCAACCACATTTATGGCGCGGCGCTTCGGATCCTGAGAGGATTCCAGGAAGTCCACGGTTATACGAATGATTTGCGCAAAAGCAGTTTGTTACAATTGGCCAAAAAATTGGCCGGCACTTTTTCTGATCAGCCTTTAGGAATCAAAGTCGCTTTGAAAGAAACAAAAACTCCGAACAACAACCCCATCGTTCGGGCTCCGGCTTTGGTATCCAGCGCACAGAAAATCGAATATTTAAACAGAACTTATCGGGCCCTCGCTGATTATTCGCCGGAAATCACCCAAATATTGGGAAATCTCCGGGACGAAGATCAAGCGGTATTAATTGCCAACTCCCAAGGGAAATATGTAAAAGACCGAAGATGCCATATATTTTTAGGTGTTTCCGTGGTTACTTCCGACGGCAAATCCACCCAGACGGCTTATGACCGCGTCGGAGGCCATCAAGGGTATGAAGTTTTGGATAAAATCGATTTGGAAGATTTTTCCAAGCAGACGGCGTTATCTTCGCTGACCATGCTTCATGCGGATGAAATGGTCGGCGGAGTAATGACGGTTGTGGTTCACAATGCTTTCGGCGGAGTTCTGCTCCATGAAGCTTGCGTCCACGCCCTTGAAGCAACTACCGTCGCCAAAGGGTCCTCGGTTTTTTGCAATAAACTGGGAACCAAGATCGCCAGTGACATCGTCACCGCGATTGATGACGGAACCATTCCCAACGCTTGGGGATCGTTGAACGTCGATGACGAAGGCGAACCGACCAAGCGCAATGTTTTGATCGAAAACGGAATTTTGAAGAGTTATTTGGTCGACTTCCGAAACAGCCGGCCGATGAAGCACCGGGTGACCGGCAGCAGCCGTCGCCAAAACTACCGTTTTGCACCGACTTCAAGAATGACAAACACGTTTTTTGCTCCGGGAAAGAGTAAATTTGAAGAAATCATCGCCAACACGAAATTCGGACTGTTCGCGAAAGTGATGGGGGGCGGAAGCGTTAATCCGTCCACCGGAGAATTTAATTTCGCGGTCAATGAAGGCTACATGATCGAAGACGGGAAGATCACCAAACCGGTCCGGGGGGCAACCCTGGTCGGAAGCGGCGCCCAAGTCTTGCAAAACATTGACATGATCGCGGACAATCTGAGCTTTGGGCATGGCATGTGCGGCTCACTCAGCGGATCGATCCCGACCGATGTCGGACAGCCGACCATCCGCGTTCAGAACCTGACCGTCGGCGGACGAGGTGAAAAATAATGGATTACCAAAAACTGATTGAACAATCCAAGCAAACGGGTTTCTCCGATTTGGAAATTTACGCGGCGCGTTTCGTCGGCACCTCCATCTCCGTTTTCAACGGCGAGGTCGACAAAAATCAAGTTTCTGATACCAAATCGATTTCGATTCGGGGAATTTACAACGGGAAGATGTCTTATCTTTCCGTGGAAAATGACCGGGAAGATTTCGATTACATTCTGAAAACGCTGAAAGACAATGCGCTTTCTTTGACCACGACCGAAGAGTTTGCCATTTTCCCGGGCAGCGCCAGCTATCCGGCGATTAAGAAAGCTCCGGGGGGATTTTCCGAAGTTCCGATGGAACAAAAAGTCGCCATGGCCAAAAACCTGGAAAAAGAATTGCGAGCGATCGACCCGCGGATCGTTTTTGTTCCGTACTGCCATTATCACGAAGGCAAAGATTCCGTGGAGATCGTCAATTCGCTGGGACTGAACGTCAAAAAAACCAATGAATACGGTTATCTGATGGTTCAAGCCATTGCGAAGGAAAACGAAGACACCCAATCGGGCTTCGAGATCCAGATCGCTTTGAAATACGACGAACTTGATGCCAAACTGGCCGCTCAAAAAGCGGCGGAAAAAGTCCTGGCCAAGCTGAATGCGGCTTCGGTGGATTCCAAGGTTTATCCGGTCATATTTGACCGCGAGCCCATGGCCGATTTGCTAGAAGTATTTTCGTCCTTCTTTTCCGGTGAAGCCGCCGTCAAGAAACTGACCCCGCTGCTCGGCAAAGAAGGCCAGAAAATCGTCAGCTCCAAAATTTCGATCATTGATGATCCTTTGTATGAAGGGTCGATCAGCACACAGCCGTTCGATGACGAAGGCGTGGCTTGTTACCAAAAAGCCGTCATCAAAGACGGAGTCTTTCAAACCATGCTGCACAATCTGAAAACCGCCAAACATTTCAAGACCCAAACGACCGGGAACGGCTTTAAACCGTCGGTATCGGCTTCGGTCGGTGTCAGTGGCGTCAATTTGTACATTGCTCCCGGGACCAAGACCCGCGAGGAATTGATATCGGAAACCCAAGAAGGTTTACTGATCACCGAAGTGGCCGGGCTGCACGCCGGGGCCAATGACATCACCGGGGATTTCAGCGCCCAATCATCGGGCTTTCTGATTCTCGACGGGAAAATTGCCCGTCCGGTCAATCTGATCGTTGTTTCCGGAAACTTCATAAAGATGATGAACGATGTTGACACAGTCGGAAACGACTTAAAAATATTTCACACCGGCATTGGTGCCCCTTCAATCAAATTTAATGGTCTGCCAGTGTCTGGGAAATAATTAACAAATATCTCTCTCGGGGAGATATTTTTTTAGAAAGGATTTATGAACAAATTTAATGAACTAAACGTCGATGAGCTGATCAAGAAAGCCATCGAGAAAAAGAACTTTTCGGAAATGACCGAGGTCCAGGAGCAAGTCATTCCATTGGCCCTTGATGGGAATGACATCATCGCGCAAGCTCCGACCGGTACAGGAAAGACCATTTCCTATGCCATTCCGATTTTGGAAAGAATCGATCCGGAATCAGCCAACGTCCAGGCCATCGTCCTGGCTCCGACTAGGGAATTGGCCGTCCAAATTACCGAGGACATCCGGGAAGTGGCCTTCTTCCAAAAGAACATCAAAATCGTCGCCGTTTATGGCGGGGAATACATTGAAAAACAAATCGCGTCCTTGCGAGGACATCCGCAGATCGTGGTGGCGACCCCGGGCCGTTTGCTTGACCACATCCGCCGCCGAACCATCAAATTGAAAGACGTCACCATGTTCGTTTTGGACGAAGTTGACGAAATGCTTGATCTTGGTTTCCGAGAAGATGTTGATACCATTCTTCAGGAGATCGAAGGCGAACACCAAACCATGCTTTTTTCAGCGACCATTTCCAAAGTCATTCAGGAAATGGCCCAAAAATATCTGAAAGATCCGAAGACTGTCCGGATCCAATCCGGCGAACTGACGGTTTCCACTTTGGAACAGAAGTACATCGTCTTGGGCGAAGAAGATAAAATTGAAGTCATTGCCCGGATCATTGATCTCAATGATTACAAACTGTCGATGATCTTTTGCAATACCAAGAAAATGGTCGATGAAGTCTCCAGCCAATTGCTGCAACGGGGATTCCTGGTGGAATCTTTGCACGGCGACATGAAGCAGGAACAGCGGGACCGGGTCATGAAGCGCTTCAAAGAGGGTTCAATTGCCATTTTGGTCGCTTCCGATGTGGCCGCCCGCGGGTTGGACATCGATGACGTGGATGTGGTATTCAATTACGACGTTCCGACCGACGAAGAATATTACGTGCATCGGGTCGGCCGAACCGGCCGGGCCAAAAAAGTCGGGTTGGCCATCACTCTGGTCAAAAAATCCGAACGCAACAAACTGCGCGGGATCGTCGCTTATTCGAAAGCCGTCATTACCGCCATGGATGTTCCGACTTTGGAAAAAGTCATGAAAGTCCGCATCAACCGCATTCTTAAAAAAGCCATCGACAGTTTCCGTCACTTAAGCCCCGCCGAAAATGCAAAGTATCAGGAAATGATCAACAAAATCGTTTTGGAATACCCGGAAGAAGGGGTTTCGGCCGAAGAATTGATCTACGGACTGATCATGTTGCAAATGGACAATCTGAAAAATGATTCTCCGGAAGAGATCCGCGTCGGCGCCGGCGATGTTTTAGATCATCCGAGCGAGAAACGCACCCGCCGTACCTCACCGCGGGATGTCCGCATGTTTTTGGGGATCGGGAAACGCGACAATTATCGCCCGTTGGCTTTGATCTCACTCATTTCCGAAACGACCGGAATCAATCAATCCGAGATCAATAATCTGGAAATGTTGGACAACTTTTCGTTCGTGGAAGTTCCGATGGCCAAAAGCCAGGCTTTCATCGACGGGATCACCAACACCAAGATCAAAGGCCGCAAAGTCTTTGTTGAGATCGCCAAAGAGAAAGACGGGAAACCGTCCGAAAAATCGCGCGATCGTCATTTTGACCGGCACAAGGAATTCGTTCCCGACAAGCGCCGCAAGAAAAGAATTGAAAATTAAAAAAAGAGAGTATAGAATTATATAAGAGGTACAAATACATGAAAAGATTGTTTACTTCCGAATCCGTCACCGAAGGCCATCCCGATAAGGTTTGCGACCAAATCGCCGACACCATTCTCGATGCCATCCTGAAGGATGATCCGCACGCGAAGGTCGCTTGCGAAGTTTGCGCTACTACCGGTTTGGTTTTGGTCATGGGTGAAATCACGACCACAACCTACGCGGATATTCAAAAAATCGTTCGCAACACCGTCGAAAAAATCGGATATAACCGCGGAAAGATCGGTTTTGACGCCGAAAACCTGGCGGTTTTGGTTTGCATCAACGAACAATCCCCGGACATTGCCAATGCCGTTCGCGACGGCGAAGGCGCCGGCGACCAAGGCCTGATGTTCGGTTATGCCTGCACCGAAACCAAAGAGCTGATGCCGATGCCGATCATGCTGGCTCACAAACTGGCTCATCGTTTGGCTGATGTTCGCAAAGCCCATTTGGTCGATTTCCTTCGTCCGGACGGAAAGACGCAGGTCACGATTGAATATGAAGATGACAAACCGGTTCGGGTCGACAGCGTCGTCGTTTCCACCCAACACAATGAAAAAGTCAAAAAAGAAGAACTCCAGAAATTCATTCTCGATGAAGTCATCCTTCCGGTGATCCCGAAAGAGCTTCTCGATGACCAAACCCAATTCTACATCAATCCGTCGGGACGTTTCGTCATCGGCGGACCGAAGGGCGACTCGGGTCTGACCGGCCGAAAGATCATTGTTGACACCTATGGGGGCTATGCTCACCACGGCGGCGGATCGTTCAGCGGAAAAGATGCCACCAAAGTTGACCGCAGCGCTTCTTACATGGCGCGTTACATCGCGAAAAACCTGGTGGCGGCCGGAATTGCTTCCCGTTTGGAAGTCGGGCTGAGTTATGTCATCGGCCGCAGCGAACCGACTTCGGTTTTGGTCGACACTTACGGAACGGGGACACACAGCGATGAGGAAATCGTCAAAGCCATCCGTGCGCTCTTTGAACTTACTCCGAAAAAGATCATCGAGAACTTGGACCTTCGGCGCCCGATTTTCGCCCAAGTCGCTGCTTACGGCCATTTTGGCCGCGATGATTTGGATCTTAGTTGGGAAAAACTGGACAAAGTCGAAGCCATCAGAACTTATTTTCAAAAATAATTTTTTCAAAGTTGCCTTAAATGGCAACTTTTTTATTTAATAAACAACAAAATTGAGAAAATATTATTTCACAATAAATTTATATGTGCTATAATGTTTGATGTAAACGTTTTTCATACTGACAAAAAACAAATATGGAGGAGAGTAGTTTGGGCCGTCAGTATGTTAGGGCCCGGGCTATGATAGATGTATGAGAAGATTCTCAAAATTTCTGGTTTTGCTTCTTTCTTTGGCACTGACGTTTGCTTTAGTCGGCTGCGGAAAGATTGAACTGAGCTTTGAAAGCGAATCTGTCACCATGACCGTCGGAGACACCCAAGTTCTAACCCCGATTGCCAACAAAGAAGAACTTGTGTATGAATGGACTTCGAGCAACACTGCCGTTGTTACCGTCGCGGACGGAACCCTGACGGCAGTCGGAGCCGGAACCGCAGTAGTCACGGTTACTGTGCCAGATACAGAAGCAACCGCTTCGATCACTATTACGGTCAATGCGGTTACCATCACTTTTGCTGACGCAACCATGACCATTGCCATTGATCAACAAGTTACCTTGACCCCGACGGTTGTTCCTGCTCAAGCCATGAGCTACACTTGGACGACCAGCGACGCGACTGTGGCCACCGTTGCCAACGGAGTCGTTACGGGAATTGCGGTCGGAACCGCGACCATTACCGCTTCCGGCAAGGGTGGTTCGGATACCATCGCCGTAACGGTTGTTCTTCCTGACCCGACTCATGTTGCCATCACCGGCGCGGCTGAAAGCGCCAAAGTGGGCGACACTCTGCAACTGGCTGCCACCATATTGCCTTCCAAGGCTTCGCAGGCGGTTGTATGGAGTTCAAGCAACACAGATCTGGCGACCGTTTCTCCGGCCGGCTTGGTTACTTTCCTAGCCATCGGATCGGTTACCATCACCGCGACATCGCAAGCTCTTAATACCATGACTGCGACTGCCGTCATCGCCATCGGCGCCCCTGATCCGGAAACCCTCGTCGTTACCGGAACCGCCGGAGCCGTCAGCGTCATTCTCTCTGAAACTTTGCAAATGTTGTCCGTGGTCAGCCCTGATCTCGCCAACCAAGGCGTCGTATGGACGACTTCCGACAATCTGGTTGCGACCATTGATGCCAACGGCTTGTTGACAGCTTTGAAGGTCGGAACCGTTACCGTTACCGCTACTTCCGCGGTTTTGAACACGGTATCCGGATCGCTGGAGATCACCGTTATTCTTCCTGACCCGGTCAATGTGGTCATTTCCGGACCGGAAAGTGTCATTCAGATTGAAGAGACGGTACAACTAAGTTCCGTCGTCACTCCATTGCACGCTTCCCAGGAAGTAACTTATACTTCGGCTGATCCGCTGATCGCTTCCGTTGACGCGAATGGATTGGTTACCGGCGTCGCGGAAGGGACGGTAATCATTACCGTTACCAGCACCGCTTTGAATACCATTTTCGCATCTTACTCAGTCAAAGTCGTTGCTAAACTTGGCGTCATTGATTATTCAAAGATCTTGGTTGATGCCAACATGACCGCTGAAAGATATTCGACTGTTACCGTGGGCGCCGTTGATTACATCGCCGGTGTCACCGCGTTCACTACTTTAGCTCCAGCTTTCGCCAAAGTAGTTGACGGATCGATCGTTACCATTCTCGCGGGAACATACACTGAACCGGTTGCCATCAATGTCAACAACGTTACCGTTTTGGGACCAAATGAAGCCATCAACCCGGTAACCGATTTGGAAGACCGTCTTCCGGAAGCGGAATTGACCGCCAAGTTGACTTTGGGACAAGTGGAGAACATTGTCATTAAGGGAATCAAGATTTCCGGAAGCGCTCAGATCTATTCCGCCAGCGCTTTAAACAACATCACCGTTCAAAACGTCCTGGCTTATGATTCCATGGTGCCGGCGGCTGAAGGCGTACTATTCTTTAGTTCAAAAGTCGATACTGATTTGATCGAAAATGTCCAGGTTTTGGATTCATCTTTCAATGATACCAAGAACCAGGGATATCGCGGAGTTCGCATCAATAACGCCAAGAACCTAATCATTCAAGGCTGCTATTTCTACCGCTTCTTTGATTCCATCCGTTTGGAAGGAACAAACACCACTTATGATGCTAACGGGGTTGGTCCCGGAGTCAACGGAACACTATTAATTGAAAACAACGAGTTTGAAATGAATATCCAGTATCCGATTTATATCGGAAGATACAGCGCCATAAAAGTTGACATTCTAAACAACGAAATCGGTGTTGACCCAACCGGAACCGGAGTTTTCGGACTGACCAACATGGTTGGATTTGCTCCAGAAACCGGAGCTGCAAAAACCGTTGTCAACATTATGTACAACAATTTCGTCTATAATTCGGCCTGGCACGATGTTCGCTTCAAATACGGAACCGCTACCGCCGAAACTCTGGAAATTAATGTTAATTTCAACAAATTCAACGAAGGCGTATGCATCGACCCAGTCGATGGCGCTTGCGATTACATCAGCAAGGGCAGCGATGCCGCCTCGGTCAACAACATCATCAACGGTCAATTCAACTATTTCGCCGTTGCACCGGTCGCTTCGGAATTCCTGGGCTTGAATGCTTCGGGATTTGCTCCTTACTACACTACTTTGGAAGCTTACGAAGACGCCGTTTCGGGACTCTATGTCGACCCAAGTTTGGTTGGCAAAGTCCTGAATGATCCAGTCACCGTTCGAGGCTTGAGTCTGCTGTACGGAGTCCGGGCTTTTGCGACCATCACTGAAGCATTGGCAGCGGCTCCGGCCAAGGCGACCGTCATCGTTCTTCCGGGAACTTACGCTGAGGAAATCACCATCACCAAAGGCGTGACCTTGAAGTCCCTGAATGCGAACCTGAACCCGACTTTGGATGACACGGCTTTCTTGGCCGCTTCCCCAACCGCGACCACCAGCACCGGAGTTTGGTACATCAATGATGCCAACTACGTCACCATCAAAGGGTTCTCTTTCACCGGAACCGCGAGAATTCGCAGCTACGGCGCTTCGGGAGATCAATACGGATTTGTTTATGAAAATAACTACGCTTATGACACTTCCGCTGCGACTTTGACTTGGAAATACACTGCTTATTCTGCATACGGAGTAACCACTCCGGCGACCACCACTACTCCGGGATTCATTAACTTGGTCCCGAATGCCAGATGGCTGCATGATTTCCAATTCATCAACAACAAATTCACGAATGTAGCTGACACCAACATCTTCTTGTTGTGCGTAACCGGCGTCACCATCAAAGGCAACGTCTTCATCGGCGGAACCCGCGATGCCATCCGCATGGATTACGGGTCAGTCAGCGGTGTCCTTGACATTCGCGACAACTCTTTCGAAAACTTCACTTATAACGGAATTTACATCCGCAGCTGCACCGGTGCTTATTCTGATCCATTGGCTGCCAACATTTATTACAACAGCTTCAAGAACATCGGATCAGCCGGCGCTACCGAAATTCCGGCCGGCACCCGCATTGGCGCGATTGGAACATCGGGATACGCGGAAAAGAAGAACGCCATTTTCACGATTCGTTACAACGAATTTGAAAACTGCACCAACTACATCAGTTTGCGCGGCAACGTTACTTCGGTTACCACTTGGGCAACCAAGAACATCCTCTGGTCAGCGATCATTGAGTACAACTCATTCATCGATGCTGACGGAGTAACTTTCTACTTCCAGAACTTGCTTAACGCAACTGACACCAACTTGACCAACGTTGATACCGTTTACATCAACTTCAACTATTACGGAACTACCGACGTGGCCAAAGCAACGATCACGCCTACTAAATTCGATCTGCATAAGACTGCCGAAAGCAACTTAGTCGTTTATGACACCAAAGCGGAATTGGACGCTGGAATTGCGACTTCGTACATTCCGATCTCCGTCCAAATTACCGGACCGACAGCATTGAAACTCGGCGCGAAAACCCCTCTGAATGGACAAGTTCTTCCAAACACTGCTCCGCAGACCTTAGTTTGGTCGTCGGCAGATGAGACCATTGCCACCGTTGATCAAAACGGAAATGTCCTTGGAATCAAAGGCGGAACCGTCAAGATTAAGGCGGTCCTAAGTACTGATGAAACCATGTTCTTTGAATATGAGGTCGTCATTGATGCCAGCGCTGCGAACGTTTTAGTCGACGCGGCCTTGGCAACGGAAGCTGACATGACCAAAATCACCCAAGGCGGGAAAGATTATTATGTTGGGGTCAATGCCTTTGACACTTTGGCCGAAGCATTTGCGATCGTGGGACTGAATACCGTCGTTTACGTCAATGACGGAACTTACAGCGACGCCGTTACCATTGCGTTTGACAATGTTTCAATCATCGGACCGAATGCGGCCATTGACCCTAACACCGGCGTCAGAGTTTCCGAAGCCATCATGCAGGGAAACATCACCATCGCGACCGGGGTCAAGAATGTCACCATCAAAGGGTTGACGTTCTTGCATAACGCGGACACATGCAAGATCACCGGCGATGCGGCTGGTCTGATTGACGGATTCAACTTCAGTTACAACATCGTTGACGGCGGGGCCGGAGACGGAAGCAGCGGTTTCATCGTATTCAAACAAGCATCCGCTGATCAGAAAGTCTTAAACTTTGTCATCAACAACAATAAGTTCTTCAGCTTCGGAGCTGACCGATCCGTTCGCGTCGCTTTTGTTGAAAACTTCACCTTCAAAAACAATACGATCACTGACGCAAGTTCAGACGGCGTTCGCCTAAACGACGGTGGCGGCGCAGTCATCGGGAAATTGGTTTTCACTGGAAACACCTTGGAAAATATTGGCCAATACGGGTTGTTCGTTGGAACCAGCACTTGCTCACAGGTCACCATCTCCGGAAACTCCTTCATTAACAACGGATTTGGGTACGCCGCTGATTTCCCGACCGGGGCAATTTCGATGCGAGGCATTGTGGTTGCACTCAACGGAACGGACATTTCCATTCTCAATAACAATTTTGATCGCAGCGCCAGAAATGACATCCGGATCGATCATGCGGCCGCTGAAGCCGACGATCTGGAGATCATCATTTCCGGAAACCTCTTCAAAACCATCCCGACTGACAACTATTATTACAATGGCCACGCCACTCCAGGTGTCGTCAAAACACAATTCTACGGGAACACAGTTTATGCGGATGACGGAATCGCAACCGTTGATCCGGCTACTTTGTCAGACAAGATCGAAAATGTTCAATTAACCGCCAATAAGGGATTGTTCATTAGCGAATACGGCGAGGGCGGCAGTTTCAACAAATGGATCGAAATTTACAATCCGACCGCTGCGGCTGTCAATTTGGGTTCTTTCACGCTTGAACTTTACAGCAACGGTTCCGCGACCGTTTCGCAATCCATGACTTTCGCCGAGGGAACCATGCTGGCTCCGGGCGACGTGATCGTAATCGTTCATGCGGATTTCGTCGCGGCGTCCAAACCAGTCGGAGCCATCGAGAACAGCTACGTCATTAATTTTAACGGCGATGACGCGGTCGTTTTGAGAAAATTGGGACAGATCGTTGACATTATCGGTATTGTTGGGAACGATCCAGGGACCTTCTGGACCGTTGGAACCGGGGATACCCTTGATAACACGCTAGTGCGCAAAGCCACCCATGTTGGATTCCCGATTACCGTGTTTGATCCAAATGATTGGGACGTTTATGCAAAGGATGATTTCACTTACATGGACGCTCACGTTTACACCCCAGCTTAATGAAATGGAAAAGCCCCGAGTTTGAAAAAACTCCGGGCTTTTTTTATTTTTCGTTTTTAATGGAAAAGATGCATTAAAGATGTTATAATTATCCCTGTAAATGGTTTTCGTACTGATGAAATTTCAAAATGGAGGAAAGTTTATTAAGCCGGTCAGTACGCTAAGGCTTAACAAATCAAACAAGCATGAGAAAAATCTCGAAATTTTTGGTATTGTTCATTGCTTTGGCCAGCAGTCTTTTTTTGGCTGCCTGCGCCGAGAAAATTGAACTGAGCTTTGAAAGTGAATCGATCACCATGACCGTGGGGGATACGGAAACCCTGACTCCGATCGCCAACAAAGAAGATTTAGTGTATGTCTGGACATCTGATGACGAAGACGTCATCACGGTTGTCAATGGAGTCCTCACCGCCATCGGCGCCGGGACGGCCAAAATCACCGTTCAAGTTGAAGGCAAAGAAGCGACCGCCGAGGTCACCGTCGTGGTGAACGCCGTCACCATCAGCCTTTCAGAGGAGACCATGACTGTGGCCGTCGATCAGGAAGTTACTTTGGTCCCGACCGTCACCCCGACTCAAACCATGAGTTATCTTTGGGTTTCCAGCAATTCTTCCGTAGCCACCGTCAATAACGGGATCGTCCGGGGCATCGGGGTCGGAACCGCGACCATCACTGTTTCCGGAAAGGGCGGATCGGATACCATTTCGGTAACCGTCGTTTTGCCTGACCCGACCAAAGTGGCCATTACCAATGCCACTGTTACCGCCAAAGCCGGAGAAACTTTGCAGCTTGGCGCTACCGTTTTGCCTTCCAAAGCGTCGCAAGCCGTCATTTGGAGTTCGAATGACCAAAGCTTGGCCACCGTCTCCGAAACCGGTTTGGTTACTTTTGTTGGGATCGGCGTGGTGTCCATCACTGCCACTTCTGATGTTTTGGAAACGCAGTTTGGCCGGGTCAGCATTGCCATTCTGCCACCGGATCCGGCGACCATCACCGTCACCGGCGCGGGTGGACTTACGGAAGTCAATCTGACCAATACTTTGCAAATGTCCGCCGTCATCAGTCCCGAACTGGCTGATCAGGGCGTAACTTGGTCGACCTCCGATAATTCGGTCGCTTATATCAATGAAACCGGACTTCTGACCGCGGTCAAGATGGGAAACGTGGATGTCATTGCGACTTCCATTGCCCTCGGAACCGTCAGCGGCTCGCTGACCATTACGGTAGTCTTGCCGCTTCCGAGCAGCATTACGCTTTCCGGCCCGGAAACCGTCATTCAGATCGACGAAAACCTGCAGCTTAATTCGGTTGTAAATCCGGGTTTGGCCGATCAAAGCGTCACTTTTGTTTCCAGCGACGATACCGTCGCCACGGTTGATGCGACCGGAAAAGTCATCGGCGTAAAAGCCGGTGAGGCCATCATCACCGCGACCAGCACCGCGCTTAATACGCTTACTTCATCCATTACCATCAAAGTCGTTGAGAAAGTGACCGCTCCGGTTCATCCGGACATCGTTATCGATGCCGCTTTGGCGGCCAGCGAAAGATATTCGTTGGTAACTTATGATAGCATCGACTATATCGTTGGGATCAATGCCTTTTCGAATTTCGGCAAGGCCGTACCGGCCGCCAATGCCAAGATCTATGTTTATCCGGGCAATTATTCTGAGTCTTTGACCATCAATGCGGCTGGAATTCAGATTTTGGGACCGAACGTTGGCCTTAACCCGAACAAAGATGCTCGCACCGCTGAAGCCATCATGTCCGGGATCATCACCGTCGGCGTTTCGATGGACGGATTCATGATCGACGGCTTGGCTTTCACCGGAAACGGATCCGTCATCGGTTTGGGAACCATCAAGAACGTGACTTTCCAAAATAACTTGGTTTTTGACACGACCGAAACGACCACCGCTTGGTCGGCTTCGAGAAACTATGCTTTGCCAAGTTTCTTGGCTTTCTCCAAAGCCAGCAACGTCATGGAAAACATCATCATCATCAACAATAAGTTCAACAACGTTTCCGCGAACGCCATCCTTTTGGCCAATGTGCTCAATGTGACCATTTCCGGAAATGCCTTTTTGAACTTCGATTTCGAAGCGATCCGCATTGACGGCGGCTATAACCACGGAACCGCCCTCATTTCCGATAACCTATTCGAAAATGATGTTCTGAGTGCTTATAATGGCATTTACCTGCGTTCCACCGGCGGATCGAAAGACAGCGCCAATCCGCAGATCATCAACATTTTCGGAAACTCCTTCAAAAACATTGGTTCTCCAACCAATGATTTCTCGGGAGCCATCACTACGAACGCTTATCAGGAATACGGTGTCACCATCACCGTGGACCACAATGTGTTCGAAACTTGCTCCAACTATTTGTGGCTGAGAAACAATGCCACCGCGGCCAATCATCTGGCTTACGCGTGGGTCGCAAACGTGACCAACAACGTCTTCCTGGGCGAACCAGTGACTTATTATTTCCGGAGCCTTAACAGCATCGGCGATACCGAGCTCACCAATCCGTCGTTGGTCAACTTCGATAAGAACTTCTTCGGAGATGTTGAAGGAAACGTCATTACTCCGGATCCGGAAAAACTTCAAAGCGTGAAGACGATTACCAACAATCTGGGCGGAGCTTATGAGATCGATGCTTTCTATGTTGATCCAAGCTTAGCGGGAAAGGCTTCCGGAGAAGCGGTCGTCGTCAACAGCATCAATCTGATTTACATGACCAATGCTTTTTCGACCATCGCAGACGCTTTGAATGCCGCTTCGGAAAATCAGAACATCATCGTTCTTCCGGGAACTTACGCGGAATCTTTCACCGTTTCCAAAAACGGCATCACCCTCGCGGGACCGAACGGACAGATCAGTCCGAACGGCGGAACGAGAGTTCCGGAAGCCATTTTGACCGGCACCATCACTTTGGGAAAAGAACTGCAGAATTTTGAAATCCGGGGATTTAAGTTCGCGGAAAATGCGCAGATTCTGAATACCATCGGAACCGCGGGAACCGCAGCGGCCGTAAAGACCAACCTGAATGGATTCGCTTTCAGTAAAAACCTCGTTGAATCCGGACTGGCGAGCGGAAAAGGCTTCATTTATTTCGTGGAAGCCCCCAGCTGCTACAGCCGTGATTTGAATTTCATGGATAATCATTTCACATCCACCCTTTTGACCACTACTTTGGAAAGCGTCGTTTATCTGGACAACAACGCCGGAATCAAGTTTGTTGGCAACACTTTCGAGAACGTTGTTCTGAGAGCCATCTACGTTAACGACATTACCAAGGGTTTGGCTGGCGATTCGCTGTTTGAAAATAATACTTTCAAGAACGTTGGGACCGACGCCATTTGGATCAACTGGCTGTCGCCACTTCCGAGCACAACCGCAACTGTCGCCATTTTGGGAAACGACTTTGAAACCATCGGCGGACGGGCGATCCATGTTGGAAAGATGAACAACGCGGATACTTATGTAGCCATCAACATCCAACGGAATGTCTTTAACGGCGTCAACACGGCCATGTATTTCGTTCGGGTTTCGACCGGCGCCAATATCCATGCCAATTACAATAAGTTTGTCACCATTCCGACCGCTTTTTACTTCCAAAATGCCACTGACGAAACCACCTCCTCGCCGGCGGTTTTGGATGCAACCAAAAATCTGTTCCTAAGCGAAGGCGTCGCCGTGACTCCGGAAGCCGGGAAGATGGCGGGAAGCATGAACATCGCCGAAGCGTATGCCTCATTGGAAGACTACAATGCGGCCATCGCCGCCCTGTTGGGATGAAACGCGTTTGATAATCCAAAATGAAAAGCCTCAGGCAAGCGCCTGGGGCTTTTTTCTGGGGAATTTCCATCCCGAATTGCTTTGATTTTACAAAAACGGGAAAATATGTTATAATATTTTTGAAGTTTCCCCAAAAGATCCATTCTCGGCCGGAATTTTGGGCCATTGGACGGGGCCAAGCGGTTGGGGAACCCGCCTTGCGCATTTGATTATTTATTGGAAAGGAGAACAATAATGAATATTCTTGCTTTTATTAAACCAAAAAACGATGTCGTCTTCGTTTATGACGACTTTACCATCAAGGAAGTCATGGACAAACTGGAAAAATACCGGTTTGCTGCCATTCCGATTTTAAACCGCGATGGCAATTACGTAGGGACCCTGACCGAGGGTGACCTCCTTTGGAAACTGAAGGAATCGGGGCTGAGCCTGGAAGAGGTCCAACGGGAATCGGTGGCGTTGATCAAAAGGAATCGTGACAATGCGCCCATTAACATGAATGCCCAGATGGATGAATTGATCGGAAAGGCGACCGATGAAAATTTTGTTCCGATTGTGGATGATCACAATCTGTTCATTGGCATCGTAACGAGGAAAGCCATCCTCAATTATTTCTTTGAACATCGTTTCATCGTCTTATAAAAATATAACCGAAAAATACTTCGGACTTTGGGACTGACCCGGCTTTCGTTTGAAAACTGGGTCGTTTTTTAAAAAAAAGAATAAAAAAGCGCTGACGGACTCAGCGCTTCCAATGTTTCTTTACCGGGTTTTACCGGCATCCCTGGCGATATTTCTTTCTTTTCATGGCTTTGTCTATCTCATTCATGACCACCAGTTTTTTTGCGCTCCATTTTGGTTCAATCAAATCTTCGGCCGGAGCGTCGCCGCTGACCCGGTGAATGACAATGCGGTCATTGAGGATCGCCAATTGTTCGCTGACAATGTCAACGTATTCTTCCATGGTCAGAAGCGGAAACGGCTTTTTAAGATATTCATCTCCGAGCGGGGTGTTTTTCAAAACGAACAGCGAATGGATCTTCAGGCCTTGAATGTCCTGAGAATTGAGAAATTGCGCGGTTTCCAACATCATGGTTTTGGTTTCGCCGGGAAGTCCGTCAATGATGTGAACAATGACGTCGATGCTGCGAAGACGAAGGTCGTTGACGGCTTTTTGGAAGGTCTCGAGATCATAACCGAGATTCATGGCTTTCATGGTTTCCGGATGGATGGTTTGCAAACCCAGTTCGATCCAGACCGGGATCCTTTGGTTAAGCATGCCCAAATAATTGAGAACGCCGTCGCTTAAGCAGTCGCAGCGGGTGGCCAAACTGATGGCTACGATGTCCGGATCAAGCTTGATGGCTTGTTCAGCCAGATCAATGATCTTCTCAATGGGACCGTAAGTATTGGAATTGGCCTGAAAATAAGCGATGTATTTCGCGTCTTTCCACTTTTGGCCGGTAACGCCCCGGATGATTTGAAATTGGGAACTCAAGGGATCGTTCGGATTTCCGGCGAAATCGCCGCTTCCTTTTTCCGAACAAAAAAGGCAGCCCCGCGCGCTGATGGTCCCGTCCCGGTTCGGACAGGAGAAGTTGCCGTTCAAGGCTACCTTGAAAACCTTGCAGTGGTACTTTTCCCGAAGATAATAATCGAGATAATAGTACCGATGTTGAGCATTGACATAATTCATTCTAGTCTCCTAACACATTTAGGCCAAATCGTCATTTTACCGAAAGTAAATTAAATGCATAAACGTGACTCTTGTTGTATAATAAAAATGTACGTAGCGAACAATGAATATTATAGCATAAAAACCAAAATTTGGACAGAATTTTGGAAAAAATCGGAGAAAAAAATGAATTTAAAAATTGTAGCAGACAGCACCTTTAGTCTTTCGGAAGACTATGTTGCGGCCCATGGGATCACCGTAGTGCCCCTGAACGTCATCATTGACGGCATCGCTTATTTGGACGGCATTGACATCACTCTGAAAGAAGTGATGAACGCCGTTTACGCGGACTCCAAGGTTTCATCGAGTCAGCCGTCGCCGGAAGTTTATCGCCAAACCTTTTTGAAATTGCAAGCCGAAGGCGCCACCGACATTCTTTGCCTGACCATCTCTTCGACTTTGTCCGGATCGTTCGGAAGCGCTTCATTGGCGGCCCGGGAAGTTCCTGGTCTTCGGATCCATCTTTTTGATACCCTTTCCACGTCCGTGGGCGCGGAAATGTTGGCTCACCTCATCATCGCCGAACTGGATAAAGGAAAGAGCATTGAAGAGGCTTTGGCCGTCGGCTCCGAGTATCGCGAGAACTCCACCATTCTGATGAACATGGAGAATCTGACCGTTCTTAAAAAATCCGGCCGGCTTTCGAAGATCAAAGCGACCATCGGCAATCTGCTCCGAGTCAAGCCGATCATCGAGTACATCAAGGGCAAGAACAACGTCATGAGCAAATTTCGAACCGAAAAAGCGGTGGTAGAAGAAATCATCCGTCGAATCAAGATCGATTTGACCAAAGCCAAATCCAATTTTCTCATTTACATTTCCCATGTTCAGGCTGAAGAAAAGATCCGGAGGATCAAAGGCATCATTGAAAAGGCCATCTCGGGAATTACCATCCAAGTTTCGAAAGAAGTCTCCCCGGTCGTGGCCGTCAATCTCGGATATAGCGGTTTTGGCATCGGCTGGTGTTATGATTAGACTATAAAACCCATCCCCTTTGACATTTCCTCGCCCAGGCCTTATAATAGAGTCGTACCTGGGGAGTTCGCCTTTTTATATATATGCGAACCGAACGATTTAATATCGGAAATTGAGGCATGTTTGGCGTGAAGGCTTATTTTAATAAGAATCCCAGGAATGTGCATTAGAGATTTCCACCATGGTGAAATTTAGGTTTCACGTAAGTAATAACGGCTTCCTGGGTAATATGAAAAGTGTCGCAAAGGGCGACACTTTTTTTGCCCTCATTTCCGAAAGCAGGCGATCCGAACCGCCAAAAGGAATAATCATTGACCGAACCGCGGTGGGATTTGTTCAAGCAGATATGGGGTCGGAAAACGGCGTGTTCAGATCGGATTAAGTCTTCAATCCTCAATGCCGTCTGAAGGTTTTGGAGATAAGACAGGCCATGGGAAACGATCGCGGATTCCAAAGCAATGATGGGCTGATGGGTTTCCAAAACCGCTTGGACTTTCGGGATCAGCCAGGAAATTTTGATGAGTTTTGTTCATGACGTCATTTCTTGATTCAGCAAATAATAGTCAAAATGGAATTTATGGTCAAAAAAATGATTTTGTTTTCATAAAGGCCTTGGTTTCTTGCTTCATTTTTAGTATAATGTAACCAACATTTGTGGAGGGCTTATGAAGAAAATTTGTAGTTTTATTCTCTTTTTGATCCTATTTGGATCAGTTTCCGGTCTGGGCGTAACCGCCGCGGGCGCGGAAGCCTATTATATCGTTACCAATCCGGGAGCGGACATGGCCACGCAAATGAATGTCAATTGGCATTCCGACGTGGAAGGAAGCTTCCTGGAATACACATTGGCGGGGGACACCGCTTATTCCCAAGCGACTAGAGTAATGGGAGAATGCCGGGCTTTTGCTTTGGATGCTTCGTTTAGTTCGGGAGGGATAAGTTACACGACCACTGGTTTTACGAGCCGAAATGTCTGCGGAGCCGATCTGTCCGGACTGACTCCGAACAGCACTTACATTTACCGGGTCGGTAAGACGGTTTTTTCACCCAATTATTCCTTTAAAACCGCGGTCGGAAACGCGCCGTTCAGCTTCCTTTATTTGACCGACCCGCAATATTACTCGGAATCGACGGCGGCCATTTTCAACACTTTCACTACCCAGGCACTCGGGATCGATCCCGACATCCGCTTTTCCCTTTTCTCGGGCGACATCGTCGACCGGGCCGGGATCATGTCTTACTGGTCGCTGCTTTTCAACCAATCGAATCTGAAAAACATGCCGATCGCGACCATCCCCGGAAATCATGAGTATTACGACGCCTCATCATCGCCGGCCACCTTCAATTCCACTTTTTACAATGGTTTTTACAACAATCCGGAAAACGGCGCTATCGGAGTCGAAAACTCCAGTTATTTCTTTAAATACAACAACGTGCTGATCGTCGGGATCGACAGCGAAGCCGCCGTCCAAAGCCCGACTCTCTTCCAAAACCAAAAAGATTGGTTTTCGGAAGTCATGGAAAGCAACCACGCCCAATATGTAGTGGTGTTCATGCACCGCAGTTTCTACGGGAGCATTTACGGTGATTATTCGCCGACTTTGCGGGCCAATTGGCAGCCGCTGTTCGATAAATACGGGGTCGATGTCGTCTTGACCGGCCATGATCATGTTTACTGCCGAACCGTCCCGGTCTATGATGGTGTCGAGTCGACGGATCCCCGTCAGGGAACGGTTTACATCACCGGGGGAGCCGCCGGATCGAAAACCACTTACGATTTGGTCAATAATCCTTTGTTTGAAGTCGGATACGCCCATGAAAGTTCGGTCACGATCTTCAAAGTGGATGCGGCGGGACTGCACCTGAAGACCATCAATTCGGCGAATGTCATCAAAGACGAAGTGACCATTCCCGCGAAACGGATCTCCGGCACCTCCGGAACCTTCAACAAGCAGGAATATCTGGATTCCGTCACGCTCACCAGCGTTATGGGAGACAATACCAAAGCGCTTTTCAACTGGGGAAGCAAATGGTACGGATATGTCAACAGCGTTCAGCTGATCGACGCCAATGATAATGTCATCGGCTATGATTACCTCAATACCAACTACCGGACCAACCTGACGATCGAAGATCTGATGCCAAACGAACTTTATGAGTACCGTTTGATCGTGGATTGCAAAGACGGAACGACCTTGGAAAAACCAATCGCTTTGTCCACCAAACTTCCCTATGGAACGATCGGAAATGTCTTCATTGACGATGCGGACCTGGAGAACATCATGCTTTTGTGGAGCGCCGCGTTGCAAAACGATCAGCTCAAAGAATACCGGATTTATGTGAATGACGTTTTACTTAAAACGCCCGGCATCGCCGATACCTCCGCCGTTTTGGATGGCCTAAACAAATATCATCTGAATGACGTCCGTTTGGAAGCCGTGGACATTTACGACGACGTGGTCTACAGCTTCAGCCAGGCTTATGGCGAGGAAGCTGATTCCGTGCAGATCCTTTATTCTTATGACACCCTCAAAATGATCGTCGGTAACGACCTCACCCCGGAATTGACCGTTCTGCCGAGCCAAAGTTTGGACATTCGCTTTGCATCGGACAACGAAGCAGTGGCGACCGTCAACAGTTTTGGAAAAGTCACGGCTCTGTCCGCGGGAACGGCGATCATCACCGCCCGCGTCTTCGGCCGCGATGATGTCACTGCTTCCTTTACCTTGACCGTGGAACCCGAGCCCGAACCCGAGCCCGAACCAGAACCGGAACCCGAACCGGAGCCGGAACCGGAACCCGAGCCTAAAAAAGGCTGTCTGGGGAACGAAAGTTTCATGCTCATGACCTCAGTGCTTGCTCTTTTGTTCTTTTTCCGCCGAAAACGAGATTGATGATGAAAGAAATTTTGGACGCTCGCGAAGAACGTTCGCAGCTTTTACGGGAATTTGTTAACAAATTCCCGGTCGTGATAATCAAAGCCAACTTGCCGGGACTGGACAAGAACCCGAAACTGGCCTATTTTTTGGTCGATTTGTTCCGGCGGGAAGTCGGACGAACCCTAAAGATTCATCGCGATGCCTTCCATGAGGGACCCGACGGTCCCTGGTGGCTTTTGGAAGCTGAGGGCGGACCGGACGAGATCAAAACCCAGCTCGTGGACATCGAGGATTTCCACGGTTTGGGAAGACTGATCGATTTGGATGTCTTTGACACCAATTTGATCGGCTTGTCGCGCCGGGATCTGGGGCTTTTGTCCCGGTCCTGTCTTTTGTGCGAACTTCCCGCTCACTTCTGCGTCCGAAATCAAACTCATAGTCTTGAAGAACTGATCAGTAAAATAAATTGGATGGTCAACGATTACCTGCGTCAGGAGATTACCGGCGCCGTTGAGCAAGCCATGACCGAAGAAATCAAACTGGAACCGAAATTCGGACTGGTCACGGAAACTTCGTCAGGCTCGCATCATGACATGGACAGCCGGCTGATGGAACTCTCCAAGAAAGCCCTGCTGGGTCCGTTCACGGAAATGTTTTTTGCGGGCTACAACGCGACCGAATTCGCCCCGGCTTTTGAAAACGCCAAAGCATTGGGGATCAAAGCCGAAGCGAAGATGTTCGCCGTCACCAAAGGCATCAATACTTACAAGGGCTTGATCTTCATCATGGGCACGGTGCTGTTTTCGCTGGGAAGATGTTTTTGGGAAAACGACTTCAGCTTGTTTTCCAGAATTTCGAAAATCGGCCAAATATTTCTTTCCGACCTGACCAAACTGACCAATCCGACCACCGCCGGCGAATGGGCTTATCAACGGTATGGGATTTCCGGGATCAAAGGCGAGACGGCGGGGGGAATGCCCAATGTCCGAAAAGTCATGCCCATGCTGGATGAGTTCACCCGAGTTGAACTGCACCGGGCCTTGATTTGCCTAATCGGATCGGTTGACGATACTGTGCTTCTGAAACGCTGCGGCGAAAGAGAGAAGTACGAAGAAGTCCGAAAACTGATCGGCGGCCTTGACCCGAATAACCTGACGGAACTGGCGGCCGTGACCGATAAATGCGTTTCTGAACAGCTCAGTTTCGGCGGATCCGCCGACTTGCTTATCATTGCTTTGTTCTTAAGAAAGATCGAAAAGAAATTCAATTTCCAGTTTTCATAAAAAAGGCAGCGGTTTGTCCGCTGCTTTTTGCATGGGCTGGTTATTTTTTTAGGTGGAGTTCGACCGGCAGGAAATGTTTTTCATTTTGATCAAGGACAATGAAGAAACTATCCAGATCCCGGTACTCGCGGATGGCCGGAGCATAACTGATCCGCATTTTCCTAGTCATCAAATCGCCGTCCTTCGGGTAAACGAATTCCAAACGGAGGAATTTGTCACGGGGCGATGGTCTGTTTACCTCCATGAAACCGGGTTTTTGAGGAATCACGGTCTCTTTTCGGACGATGACCACCGCCAGCAGTTTTCCGCCTTTGATGATTTTTTGGTTTAAAAAATGGCTGATCAAACCCGAAATGACCGAAACCAGGGCCAGAGCTTCCAAGGCCAGCAACAGCCACTGGAAACCGACGGCGAGCATTTCTTTAAATCCGTCATAGACGAATAAAAGCAGCAGCAGATTGATCAGGGCAGCGATCACGAAGCCGACGGCGGAACCGATCAGGGATTCTTTGGCCTCCTTTGCAAAACTTTTTGCCATTTTTCTCTCAAATCCGGAACTGATCTTGCCCAGTTCTTCATTGGCCAAGTTCAGATTGGCGCTGGTTAAGCGGTAGGAGCCATAAAGCTCACCATCAATTTGTTCAAAATATTCATTCATAAATCGTTCTCCGTTTTTTAGGGTTAAAAAGCGTTTATCAAATCTTTTTGTATTTTGCCTGGCCGGTTTGGAAAAGATCCCCGCCGCCGGCGTCATAGGTGACCACGGCCGGGAAGTCTTTGACGGTCAGCTGATAGATCCCTTCCGGACCCAAGTCCGGATAAGCGATCAAAACCGATTGAATGACGGTTTTGCTTAACAGAGCGCCGGTTCCGCCGACGGCGGACAGATAAACGCCCTGGGCTTGACGCATTTCTTCTTTGAACTTCTCGCTGCGCTGGCCTTTGCCGATCATGATCTTCAGGCCTTCCTTCATGAGGACCGCCGAATAAGGGTCCATCCGGTAACTGGAAGTCGGCCCGCAGGAGCCGATGACCTGGCCGGGTTTCGGAGGAGTAGGACCGACGTAGTAAACAATGGCGTTTTTAGGGTTGAAAGGCAGGGGCAGCTGGTTTTTCACCAGTTCGACCAAACGAGCATGAGCAGCATCCCGGGCGGCATAAATCGTCCCGGTAATGGCCACCACATCGCCGATTTGTAAGTTTTTTATTTCCTCATTGCTGATGGGAGTCGTCAGTTTAATCATGGTTTTTACCTATATGGTCCGGCTTTTGTGCCGGGCGGCGTGGCATTGGAGGTTGATGGCGACCGGAAGGCTGGCGATGTGAGTCGGAAACCAGTTGATCTTGACCGCCAAAGCGGTGGTCCGGCCGCCGAATCCCATCGGGCCGATGCCGAGTTGGTTGATGTCATGAAGCAATTCGTTTTCCAATTCGCGGATGGTTTCGTCTTCGGCTTCGTCATTCAGATCGCGCATCAGGGCTTCTTTGGCCAGCAGCGCCGATTTCTCGAGGTTTCCCCCCAGACCGATGCCAACGACGATCGGCGGGCAAGGTTTTCCCCCGGCTTCCAAGACGGTATCGAGGACCAGCTTTTTGATCCCGGCCCGTCCGTCGGCGGGAATGAGCATTTTAACCAGGCTGACGTTTTCGGCGCCTCCGCCTTTGGGAGCGACGGTCAGTTTTACTTTATCGCCGGGAACGCTTTTCACATGGATGATCGCCGGGGTATTGTCATTGGTGTTAACGCGTTTTAGGGGATGTCTGACGACCGATTTTCGGAAGTAGCCCTCCGCGTAGGCTTGTTTGACGCCAAGGTTGATGGCGTTTTCCAAAAGACCGTCAAAGACGACTTGTGAGCCGAGTTCCACGAACACGACCGCCATGCCGGTATCCTGACACATCGGGACCCGGTCGCGTTTGGCAATTTGGTCATTTTCTTTGATTTGTTTTAAAACGCTGACTCCCAGCGGGTTTTCTTCAGTCTGAATGGCATTATTGATTTTTTGGAAGACATCGGCGCCCAGATCGCAGTTTCCTTCAAGCAGAAGGTCGCGGACGGTGTCGGTGACAAGCTTCAGGTTCAATTCTCTC
Source organism: Caryophanales bacterium UBA2253 (assembly GCA_002347755.1). Classification (GTDB taxonomy): domain Bacteria; phylum Bacillota_I; class Bacilli_A; order ML615J-28; family CAG-698; genus UBA2253. Next base: position 10,764 of record DDXT01000045.1, on the reverse strand, counting down.
ATGCGGTGCTCCTTGACAATTAATGGAATGATCTTCTTTAATTATAGCACCAAACCAAAGAAAATGGGAAAAATAATTCTGAAAATTTCGCTTAGGCTGGATTTCGGGATGGTTCGGGTAATCACTCATTAATTTTTAAAAAAGGAGCATAAAAGAAAATTGAGCCGAAATTTCCGGCTTGGTGGGTTACTTTTGTAATTTCCGGAAATAATCTTGAAGAAATGCGCAAATTACGGTATAATGACGATTGAGGAAAAACAATATGATCAAAGACGCCATCGGCATTCTGGACATGGGCATGGAGAGTTTTAACATTCTTCCGATCCTGGCCAAAAAATTCAAACATGAACGCTTCGTTTACGCGAACGATCTTCCGAACCAGCCCTATGATGGCAAAACCGAGCCGGAGATTTTGGAACTGGTGAAAGCCAATGTTGAGAAATTGAGACGCGAAAACCTCAAGCTTTTGGTGGTTTCCAGCGACGTGATCATCGAACATGCCATTGATTATTTGCGAACCCTTTCCATCCCGGTCATCGATTTGGTCAGCACCCTGATCAATTACGTCAATGTGAAATACGAGCAGAAGAACATTGTTCTTTTGGCCAAGAACAGCATCTTGGAAGCCAATCTTTATCAAAAGAACTTCAAATACAATCATCTTTATTGTTGTGCAAGCGACGAACTGGAATCGATCATTCGCAATCGGATGACGAAGACCACCAAATCCTTCTACACGGCCAAGGAGATCCTGCTGCCCGCGATCAAAAAGGACGTCGATGTCATAATCACCAGCACCCCGAATCTGACGCTCATGAAAATCGAGATGGGCGAGTATCTGAAAGGCAGCGAGATCACCAATGTTGGGGAGATCCTCGCAGAACGAATGACCGAAGCCGAGATCAAGTTCAACGATAAGGGCCGCGGGAAGATCCAAGTCCTGACCGACACCAACAAAAAGACCTTCCGGACTTACCTTTACGGCGAGAAATTCCCTTACCGGATCAAAAAACCGGTCAAACCGGAGATCTTGGCAACGGACACCCAGCCATGACCGAAAACGAACGCTTCCGCGACCTGCTCCTCAAAAGCCGTCATTTGGTTTTTTTCGGCGGCGCCGGCGTTTCCGTGGCTTCGGACATCCCGGATTTTCGGGGTAAGACCGGATTATCCCAAAATTTAAACGGACGATCATTGGAAGAATTACTTTCCGCAACCTTTTTGAAGACGCATCCGGAAGAATTCTTTGCGTTTTATAAATCGAAGATGATCCACCTTGGCGCCATGCCCAATGCCACGCATCTGGTTTTGGCCGAGTTGGAAAAACGGGGGATCCTTAAAGCCCTCATCACTCAAAACATCGACAACCTGCATCAAAAGGCCGGAAGCAAAACTGTTTTGGAACTGCATGGCAGCGTTTATCGCAATTACTGTTCCCAATGTCATAAAAAATATACCCTTGAAGCCGTCATGGCCCAAACCTTGGTTCCAAAATGCGACTGCGGCGGAATCATCCGCCCCGACGTCGTTTTCTATGAAGAAGGACTTGATCAAACGGTCCTGGACCAAGCCATCCGCCAAATCCGCCACGCCGATGTTCTGATCGTGGGGGGAACCTCGCTGTTGGTGTATCCGGCCGCGGGGCTGATTCAATACTTCCAAGGCGATCATTTAATCATCATCAATCAACAACCCACCCCTTACGATGCTTACGCGGATTTACTTATCCGCGGCGACCTCGAAGTAGTTTTTGAAAAACTAGGAAAACAATTATCGGAAGCTTAGCTTCTGATTTTTTGACTAACGAGGAATTGCCATAAAAACAACTGAATGATAATTTATTTTTCGCAGTGAAAAATAAATTTTCGCAGTGAAAAATAAATTTTTCCCAGCAAAAAAGAATTGTTTCGCAGTGAAAAATTAATTTTTCACTTGTGATACCGCCCGAATTGGATTATAATAAGTATTCACCAAAGAAGTAAAAGAGGATGACATGCAAGCAACTAGGTCCAAACAGAAATTAATCTTGGAAAACAAGAATCTATATAAAAGCATTTTAATATTGGCGCTGCCAATATTTTTAAGCAATTTCATGAAAGCCATGAACGATTTCATTGACATGTATTTCGTGAGCAACTTTTTGGATGATGTTTCGGTTGGAGCCGGGATCGCGGCTATTTCCGTGACCGGGCCGATCTTTTCCATTTCTCAGGCGTTGGCCGGGGGAATGATGATCGCGGGTGCGGCCATGATGGCGCAGTTTTTAGGCGCCCAGCGGAAGGACCGGGCCGCCAAAGTGGCGGGACAGCTGCTCAGGCTGTGCATTTTCGCCGGTCTGCTGATGAATGCTTTGTTGTTTTTGCTCGCGCCTTCCATCGTTCGATGGATGGGAGCCACCGGACTTCAAGTCGAACTGATGGTCGATTATGTCCGGATCCGTTCCTTTGAAATGATCCCGCTATTTGCGTTCTATGCCTTTCAGGCCAGCCGCACCGCCAGCGGGGATACCGTCAGTCCTTTCCTTCTGAATATCACCATGATTGCGGTTAACATTTTCCTGACTTGGGTTTTCATCGGCCCGCTTGGATGGGGTGTGTTCGGAGCCGGCTTGGGAACGATGCTGGCCAATCTGATCATCATGCCAATCTTCATCATCATGATGTTCAAAGGCCGGGATCATCACGTCGTCATCACCATGTCCGATGTCACCAAAGACAATCAGGAGATTCGCCGCATATTTAAGTTGGCTTGGCCGGTTTCGGTCAGCCAAGCGCTCACGTCTTTGGGCTTTTTGTTCATCAATGCCTTCATTCTTTCCTACGGGGAAGCCACCGTTGATGCCTTTTCGGTCGGCAACCGGATCAATTCCCTGGCCCTGATGCCATCCATGGGCATCGGCGGGATCACCGCGACCTTTGTTGGTCAAAACATCGGCGCCGGAAATGAGAAACGAGCCCGGGAATCGGTCAAGGTCGCGATCATTTTGGCGGTGACCGTCAGCGTGATCGGAGGGGCCTGCTTGTTGCCGTTTAGGTGGGAACTGGGGAGCATTTTCCTGAAGCGAGTTCCGGAAGCTTTAAGCCTGAGCGTTGAATACATGTTTTTCCTGATGACGAACCTGTCGATCATGGGCATCTTCCAAGTCTTCATGGGATCATATCAGGGCAGCGGGGAAACCAAGTTCAGCTTGATCATTGCCACGCTGCGGTTATGGCTGTTTCGGATCCCGCTCATACTGATTTTCAAAAACGTTCTGATGCTGCCGCCGTCCAGTCTTTGGTATGCGATGGTCATCAGTAACTTCGGAGCCTTGTACATCGGCGTTGTTCTGTATTCGCGCTGCAAATTCCAGCCGAAAGTTCGCTTGAAAAGTGTGACTGCCGATGCAACCTAAAAACATTAAATCCGCTTATGATTTTGGGATTATTGCTTGGGAGACTTACGCGGCGGCCCACCCGGGCCCCGGTCCCAAGTGGGTCAAAAGCCTTCTGGCTTTCGTCTTCCCGTACACCAATCAGACTTTAAAAGGGGATTATCTGCCCGCGAAATTGTTTTATGGCCGGGATTACCATTTGGTGGTCACCGAAAAACTCAATCAAATCGCCAAGAATTCCGGACTGGTCAATTGGCAAGCCGCCGTGGACGTCGACTTCCTCGATGAAAAACTATGCGCCTATCTCGCCGGCCTCGGGACTTACGGAGACAACAACCTGCTGATCAACAAGAAATACGGAACCTTCTGGGCCATCGGGATCATCATGACCGATGAAGTCTTTGATGAGTACGATTCCCCGAGCGCGGCCTTATGCGATCACTGCGGAAAATGCCAGGCGGCTTGTCCGACCAAAGCTTTGGACGGCGGGTTTCAGAAATTGAAATGTCTGTCCTATCTTTCCCAGTATACTTCGGTTAATTATCCGCTGTATGACCAACTGCAGGTTACCTATTACGGCTGTGATCTTTGTCAGGACGCTTGTCCTTTCAATGATCATCCCGATTACGGGATGTCTGAACTGGCCAATGACTTCAAATCGGTCCTGACTTTGGATGATCTGAAACGGCTGGAACCGAACCGCTACCGGAAGCACTTCATCGAAAAAAGCTTTCATTGGATCGGTTATTGGCGGATGCTTAGGAACTTGGCGGTCATCGAGACCAATCACGGAAAGATGACCGAAGCCGAATTGGAGAACCTTCAAAAAATGCATCACGAAGCATGGTTTGACGGGCATCTGGAATATTTGCGAGGAAAAATCCATGGGAAGCATTAATTTGGTTTTATACGAGCCGGAGATTCCCCAAAATACCGGGAACATCATGCGAACCTGCATAGCCACCAACACGGTTTTGCATCTGATCCAGCCGTTTGGGTTTCGCCTGACGGACAAATACCTCAAGCGTTCTGGAGTCAATTACATCGATAAAGTCAATTATCTGGTTTATGACAATCTGGATGAATTCTATGAAAAGAATCCCGGCGTCTATTATTACCTGACCCGTTACGGAAAGAAGAACCTTTACGACGTTCATGCGGAAGACGTTTCGAAAGATTATTACTTCATTCTCGGCCGGGAATCGACCGGGATCCCTTATGACATTCTGAAAAGCCACTTTGAACAGTGCATCCGTCTGCCCATGGCCCCGGAAGTCCGGGCGCTCAATGTCAGCAATGTGGCGGCGGTCATCGTTTATGAAGCTTTGCGTCAACAGGGTTTTCCGAACCTGTCGCTGACCGAACCGGAAACCATGAAAGGTCCTGATTTCATCCTCAACCAAAAATAAAAATGAATCTTGAAAAAGATTCATTTTTTATAAGACATTTTCGATTTGGCGTTTCAGTTCTTCAAAATCGATGAAGCGGGATTGGCGGTGGATCTCTTTTCCTTTCGAAAACAGAATGACGGTCGGAGCGGAAAACACCAGCATCCGGCCGCGGATCAGGGGCGATTCATCCGCCCACACCGAGAACGCGGAAACGCCCGGGTAATCCTTCATCAGCGCCTCGATTTTGGGGGCCACGGCGGCGCAGACCCCGCAGGTTTTGGTTTTAAACAAAAACAAGCTGAAGGGGCGATCGGCGGCGATTTGAAATTCTTCGTATGTTTGGATGGTTTTCATGTTCATTCCTCTTGGTTAATTATAAGCCGAATGGGAATTAATCACAAGTCCGGTGCTTTAAATCATTGCGATTAAAACATATTTCGGGTATAATAAGTCAAACGGAGGGATGCACATGAATATCATCTCGGCTTATGTCATCGGCTTCATCGGTCAGTGGGCGGTCATCGCTTCCTGTTACCGGTTGGACAAATATGTTCCCAAGGAAAAGTACTTTGCGAGAAGCGGGGTTTATGAACGAACCAAGCCGTTTTTTGTGTTCACCAAGAAAGCCGGGCGCAACGACTTCATCACCCTGACCATTTTGTTTCAGTCCCTGGCTTACTTTTTCATGTTGGGATCGACGGTGCTGTTTGCAATCGCCATGATTCAAAAGCATCCCGGGTTGATTTTCGCTTCGACTTTGGTTTCTTACATCCTGATGGGATTGGCCACGGCCGAGAACCTTTTCGAAGTCATCGTTTTGGAGACTTTGGACATCCGCGGGGAGCATTTGGATTAAATGCCCAATGACCATTTACGCGGCCTTTGTCATTTTTTCAGAAAAATGGTTGCGTCTTTCTTAACCGATTAAAACGACCCGTGATATAATATTCACAAAATGAGGCAAGCATGAAACAATATCTGGATTTTTTACAACATATCCTCGATGAAGGCGAAGCCAAAGACGATCGGACCAACACCGGGACAATCTCGACCTTCGGCTATCAGATGCGTTTTGATCTGCAAGCCGGGTTTCCTTTGCTGACCACCAAGAAAGTCTACCTGAAAGCGGTGATCTACGAACTGCTTTGGTTCATCAGCGGCGATACCAACATCAAGTATCTGGTTGACCGCGATGTCCGGATTTGGAACGAATGGCCGTACCAAAAATATGCAAAGTCGAGCGCCTTCCAAGGCGAAACGCAAGACGAATTTGTTTTAAAGATCAAAAGCGATGCGGAGTTTGCAAAGCAGTGGGGCGACCTCGGGCCGGTCTACGGTCATCAGTGGCGAAACTTTGCTTCGGAAGACGGCCGCGTTGATCAGCTGGCCGATGTCATCGAACAAATCAAGACCAACCCGAATTCGCGCCGTTTGATCATCAGCAGCTGGCAGGCCGCCGATATCTCCAAAATGGCCTTGCCACCCTGCCATTTGTTATTCCAGTTCTATGTCAACAACAAGAAACTGTCCTGCGGTTTATATCAAAGAAGCGGGGATGCCTTCTTGGGCGTGCCTTTCAACATCGCTTCTTATGCCCTTTTAACAATGATGATCGCGAAAGTCTGCGATTTAGAACCGGGCGAGTTCGTTCATACCATCGGCGATGCGCACATTTATTCCGATCATTTGGATCAAGTCAAACTGCAATTGTCTAGGATCCCGCGCGAACTTCCGAAAATGATCATCAAACGGGATGTCAAATCCATCGATGACTTCCGCTTCGAAGATTTCGAACTTCAAGATTACAACCCTTATCCGGCGATCAAAGCGAAGGTGGCCGTATGATCTCGATCATTGTGGCTTTGGGCCAAAACAATCTGATCGGCAACAACAACGAGTTGCCTTGGAATTACCCGGCGGATCTGCATTATTTCAAAGTCACCACGACCGGCCATAAGGTCGTCATGGGCCGAAACACGTTTGAAAGCATTCTGAACCGGCTGCACAAACCGCTTCCGAACCGGGAGAACTATGTCGTGACCAAAAATCCGCTATGGCATTATCCGGGCGTGCAGGTCATCTTGGATCTGGAAAAATTCTTAAAAGAGGATCATCAGGACGAGATTTTCGTCATCGGCGGGCGGTCAATCTTTGAAACGGCTTTGCCATATGCCAATCGCTTATACATCACGCACATTCGCAAAGCCTACCCGGGAAATGTCTTTTTTCCAGATCTGGATCTTTCCCAGTTTTCTTTGGTCAAACAAAAGGACCAAAACGAGATTTCTTTTTGTGTTTATGAAAGGATAAAACCATGATCATATTCATTCTCTCGGTGATGGCGGCCATCGGCACCGGACTGTATGTCTATTTTGAACAAGTCCCAACCACCGGGATCAATTTGTGGAGCCTGCCGGTCATTTTTCCTTTGATGTTCGTTGCGGCTTTCGTGATTTTCTATCTGATCTTGGGCATCATCAGTTTGTTCCTTGATCCGAAGAAGATCCAGCTTGACCCGCCGCGTTTCTTTAGCATGATGATTGAATGGACAACTCGGTTTCTGATCACTTTCTCGCGAATGAAAATCGTTTTTGAAAACGAGGATCTCATCCCGAAGAATCATAAATTTTTTCTGATCTCCAACCACCAGTCCAATTGGGACCCGATCACGCTGATTGGCCGAGTCCATGGTCATACGCTAACTTATATCATGAAAGATAGCCTTTTGAACGTTCCGATCGTTGGGACCTGGCTGCGCCATTCCGGTTTTCTGCCTTTGGATCGCAAAAACGACCGCAAAGCCTTAGAAGTCGTGCTCATGGCCATCAAAAAAGTCAAAGGCGGCCAATCGCTGGGCGTCTGTCCGGAAGGAACGAGGAGCAAAGGTCCGCAGTTGGGCGAATTCCGGCCCGGGGTCTTCAAAATCCCGCTCAAAGCCGAAGCTCCGATCGTCATCGTCGCTTTGGATGGCTTTTATAAAATAAAATTCCATTGGCCGTTTCGAACCACCCAAGTGTACCTGAAGGTCTGCGAAGTGCTGCCATATGAATCTTTCGCTTCGATGTCTTCGGTTCAGATCAGCGAAAAAACCCATGCCATCATTCAGGCCGATCTGGAAGCCGCAAGAATTAAATATCCATGGTTAAATTAAAAACCGGTTTTTGATAAAACCGGTTTTTCATTCGGGGACAATGTTCCAAGACAACAAAGTGATGGTTTGGTCTTGGATCTCAAAGTAATTGATGGCGGTATTTTTTAGAAGAGTTCCGAAATTAAAGTCGGGAATGAGCGTGGAAAGCAGGCCTTTGATGAAATGCGAATGGGTCGTGATGAGAATCTTGTCAGCCGGATGACTTTTGGCAATTTCACTTAGAGTCTTTAACACCCGGGCCTGAAGATCAGCTTTTGATTCCAACCCCGGTACCTGCTCTTGCATGATGCTGGGGAACGTGTTTTCGTTGATGACCGTCCCTTCAAACACTCCGAACTGTCTTTCGGTCAATCCGGGGTGGACGATCGGATCGGGAAGCCCCAGACGCCCCGCGATGATTCTTCCGGTCTCGAGAGCCCGCTTCAAGGGGCTGGAAAAAACCTGGTCCCAGCGGGGATCGTTTTTCTTCAAATATTCCGCGACCTTTTCGGCTTCGGCGCGGCCGGCATCGTTCAAAAGGTTGTCAGTGCGGCCTTGAATTTTTCTTTGGCTGTTCCAGTTGGTCTGGCCGTGGCGGATCAAACAAATAATCATATCGGTTTCCTTTTTCGGAGTAAGTATAACACAAATGGGCGGGGATTGCACTTTCAAAACTAGGGAAATAAAATAAAAACGGTTCCAAATTTAATGTAGCCAAACCCGAAAATCCGTGATATAATACAACTACGAAAAAAGGAGTGAGTAATCTTGAGAACCGTAGACTTAATTGTCAAGAAAAAAGAGGGCTTGGCCCTGAGCAGAGAGGAGATCCATTTTTTGATCTCCGGCTATGTTTCGGGAAAGATTCCTGATTATCAAATATCCAGCTGGCTGATGGCGGTTTGTTTAAAAGGGTTGAATGAAACCGAACAGGCGGATTTGACCATGGAGATCCTGGAAAGCGGAGAGCAGATCGATTTATCTTCCATCCCGGGGATCTGCGTGGACAAACATTCGACCGGCGGCGTAGGAGACAAGACCACTTTGGTCGTGGCTCCGATCATTGCCAGTCTCGGCTTGAAAATGGCTAAAATGAGCGGCCGGGGGTTGGGACATACCGGCGGAACTTTGGACAAATTGGAATCCATCCCCGGATTTCAGATCCAACGGACTTCGGAAGAGTTTTTGAATCAGGTCCGGGAAATCGGCTTGGCCGTGGTTGGACAAACGGCCAACATCACCCCGGCGGACAAGAAACTGTATGGGCTTCGGGATGTGACCGGGACCGTCGAATCCGTCGGACTGATCGCCAGTTCGATCATGTCCAAGAAACTGGCCAGCGGCGCTTCGCACATCGTTTTGGACGTCAAAGTCGGCGATGGCGCTTTCATGAAGACTTTGGAAGACGCCCGAATTTTGGCGAAAGCCATGGTCAAGATCGGCGACAACTGCGGACGCAAAACCGTCGCCGTCCTCACTGACATGGATCAGCCGCTCGGATGCGCGGTTGGAAACGCCAATGAAGTCGAAGAAGCCATCGAGACCCTAAAAGGGCGGGGACCCGAGGATTTCCAAGAACTTTGCCAGGCCATCGCGGCTGAGCTTTTGTTAGTCACCAAAGTAGCCGCTTCGAAAGAAGCAGCTCGGAAGATGGTCGATGAAGCCATCAGCAGCGGCCGGGGACTGGAATATTTACGAAAAATGATCATCTGGCAGAAGGGCGACCCAAGGGTCATTGAAGACTATTCGCTGCTTCCTCAGGCCAAACGGGTCATTCCGGTTTTGGCCCCTAAAGGCGGTTACGTGAAAAAAGTCCAGGCGCTTCGGATCGGGCGAGCCGCCATGATTCTGGGAGCGGGACGTCAGACCAAGGATGGCGTCATTGACGCGGCCGTGGGCGTCAAAGTATTCGCGAAAGTTGGAACCAAGGTAAACAAGGGCGATAAAATCGCAGAAGTATACGGAAACGATTTGAATGTTGAGGAAGCGGTGCAGGAAGTCGGATCGGCTTTTGAATATTCAATGGAATTCATTCCAAAACATAAGATCGTTTTGGACATTGTGTCTTAAAACGGGGTAAGGAGATAAACATGGGTTTAATATATGAACAGATCCTTCGCGTCGTGGCCTGCGCGCTGGTTGGCGCCGGAATTGGTTACGAACGAGAAATTAGAAACAAACCGGCGGGATTCTTTACTTTCACGCTGGTTTCCATCGGCAGTTGCTTGATTGCCATTTTACAACAAAACTTGGCCAATGATACCATCGCCATGGTCCAAAATGATCCGTCGCTGCTCGGTGTGATCAGCGTCGACCAAGGCCGGATCATCGCCCAGGTCGTCAGCGGCATCGGCTTTTTGGGAGCCGGTACCATCATTCACAACCGGGCCAGCGTCAAAGGCATCACGACGGCCGCCATGCTCTGGATGGTCGCGGGTTTGGGGCTTTTGATCGGAACCGGCGGGCTTTACAATTACGTCATCGCCGGTGTGACCACGGTGATCATTCTGCCTTTGGCTTTCTATGCCCGAAAGCTGACTGATCGGATCTCCCGGACCAAGAAGGTTCAGCGCATCCGCATCGTTTTTGACGAGAACGCCGAAAAACAACTTTTCGAAAATTTGGCCTCCCAAGGCGTCATTGTCCGGAAGACCTACTTAATGAATAAAACCATCATGGACGGACGGCAGCTGAAAGAATCGATCATTTACTTCAGCCTTCCAAAAACCCGGAAGTTCGAAGACGTGATGAATCAGATCTCGATGTTTGAGTTCGTGGTCGAGATCGAAGAAGCATAGATGAGGTTTAGCAAAAAGCAGGAGTCAAAATGACCCCTGCTTTTGATTTAGTATATTATAATTGGAAATGCA
>DDXT01000050.1 GCA_002347755.1 Caryophanales bacterium UBA2253 | reverse complement strand
CCCATAACTTTATTATACGAATAACCCAGAGGAAATGATTATGAGCTTTGACGGAATCTTTTTACATTATCTGCTTGAGGAAATGCGGCCCCGTTTATTGAACCAGCGGATCAACAAGGTCAAGGTTTTTGATAAAACCAATTATGTTTTTCAGCTTTCCAATCGGGCTCAGCTTTTGATCTGCAGCCAGCCGGACAGCGCCCATCTCCGTTTTTCGGAATTGGAATTGGTTTTCGACGTCAAAACTTCTTCTTTGCTTAACATGCTTCGGAAATATCTGGAAGGCGCGCTGATCAAAAATGTTCGCCAAATCGGAAGCGACCGGGTCGCCGTCATTGATTGCGAAGGCACGGATGATTTGGGATCGGCCCGGGAAATCCGCTTGATCATGGAATTCTTGGGGCGCAACGCCAATCTCATTCTGACCGACGCCGATGGCATCGTATTGGAATGCGAACGAAAAGTCTTCACCTTGGGCGAAAAGGTCGATCGGATCATGCTCCCCAAGGTCAAATACGTCTTCCCGAAAAATGACAAAGCCGACCCCTTCGCGGCGGAGAAATTGCCAAGCGAAAACAACTTTACGGGTGTTTCCGCTGAACTTTTCGCGGAAATGGCTTACCAAAATGACTTGGATCTCCTCCGTCAGCCGGCATCCCCGGTCATCTTTGATGATTCCGGCCGCCTGCGCTTTTATTGTTTCGATCTTCCCCACCTTCCTGGACAAAGGACCTACTACCCGACGCTTTCTTCAATGTTGGAAACTTATTTTCACATCTTAAAAAACCAAAATCAGAGCAACGCCGAACAAAAAATGATCGAGAACCATCTAAAAAGAGAGATCCAGAAAAATCTGGGAAAAATGCAAAAACAGGAAGCCGAGTATCGGGCGGCCGAAGAAAACCTGGGCTTGGGAAAAATCGGGAATTTGCTCTCTTCCAATCTGTACCTGGTTAAAAAAGGCGATTCCTCGGTTACGGTTTCGGATTTTTACGACCAAAACCAACCGCTCTCGATCCCGCTTGATCCGCTTCTGGATCCGAAACGCAATCTGGCTAACATCTTCGTGAAATACAAAAAATCCAAACGGACCATTGTTCATTTGGATGAACAGATCGCCATCACCAAAGGCGATTTGAGTTATCTCGAATGTTTAAACGACCAGCTGGCCTTGGCCAAAGCCGGCGAACTGAAAGAGATCATTTTGGAACTGGGTCTGGAAAAACAAAAAGTCATAACCAAGAAGGCCGCCAAACCGCAAATTACCATTTATCACCATGGGGACGACACCATCATGGTCGGAAAAAACAACGTTCAAAACAACTATCTGACCCATACGCTGGCCAAAAAAAGCGACTGGTTCTTCCACGTAAAAGATTCCCCGGGCAGCCATACCATTCTTCGGACCGAAGCCCTGACCGATGAAAACATCCGTCTGACGGGCGAGATCGCAGCATACTATTCCAAGAACCGGCTATCCGGTCAGGTCCCCGTCGATTATACCCAAGTCCGCAATGTTAGAAAAGTCCCGGGAACCAAAGGTTCTTTCGTCACTTATTCTCATCAGAAAACCGTCTTTGTGACTCCGGATTACGAAATCATCAAACAGGCCACCGGCCAAAAGAAATAAAAAAACGCGTCAGCGCTTTCTGAGCGTTGACAAAGTCAACNNTTGGAAATGGGGTTTGTCATCAGTTTGAAAGCGCGTCAGCGCTTTTTGTTTTCATAGGTACAGAAAGAGAAAAACGGGCATTTTTCGCAGCTTGGATTTCGGGCTTTACAAAAATACCGTCCGAAAAATACCAATCGCAAATGGACTTGGTGCCAACTGGCGGGATCGTAGGATTCCATCAGCCGGTTTTCGACTTTGAGCGGATCATTTGAAACAATGAAACCCAAACGGTTGGCAACTCGCAAAACATGGGTATCGACGGCGATCCGCGGAACCCCGAAGCCTTCGCTCAGAATGACATTGGCGCTTTTTCGGCCGATTCCGGGCAGCGAGATCAAAAAATCAAAATCGGGAATGATGATTCCTTTTGCTTTCGCGACGAGTTCCTGACTCAGGGCAATGATGTGTTTGGTTTTGCTGCTTGACAGCCCCAAAAACCGGATGCATTCATGCACTTCTTCAAAAGTGGCTTGAGCCAGAGCCTGAAAATCCGGATACTTCTGAAACAGGACCTTCGTGGCTTTGTTCACGGAAATGTCGGTTGTCTGCGCAGACAGAATCACCGCAATGGTCAGTTCATAAGCATTTTGGAAATTTAGTTCGCTATGGACGATCGGAAACATCCTCTCCAGTTCAGAATAGATCTCATTTGCTGTTGACATAAACCTTGTTGAAGAGCTCTTGGATGTTTTCGCCGGCGGCCGGGCTTCCTTCGGTTTTCGTTTCTTCTTCGCTTTTGATTCGAAGCAGCCGGTCCGCATACCCGATGCTGCGGTTTTTGTAACCGAGCGTCTTGATGATGGCGGCTTCGATCTTTTCATCGGAATATTTGTAATCCATGTACCAGCGGGAAACCATTTCCAGTTCCACCGGACTTAGGATCTTTTTGAATTCCCTTTCCAACATTTGGACGGTCTCTTTGATCTTTTCGTTCACATTGTTTTCAAAATTGGTCTGTTTGACGCCCTCCAACAGATAGGATAAGCGCTTGTAGGTTTCATCCAGACTGAAAACTTCCTTTTGGTCCACATTGGACAGTTCCAAAGTAATGAACCCGTTGTTGACCAGATCGACGATCCGTTTGGCGGCTTCGGTTTTGCTGATCTTCATCGTGTCGGAAAGTTCCTCCGCCGAAAGCGACCGCTTGCCCTGACGCAAAAATTTGTTCAGTTTGATCAGAATGATGGTATTGGTTTCGTCGAGGTTCAAAGCGCTGTACTTTTCCAGAAGCAAGCGGTCAAACTCGATGATGTTGTTTTTCAGAAGCGTGTACATGCTTTTCCCTCCTAATTCAAAGCCAGTTTTTCCAAAGCGTCTTTGGCGGCGTTTTGTTGGGCTTCTTTTTTGCTTTTGCCAATCCCGGTCCCCAGTTTCGCATCTTCATGGAAGACGGCGAATTTGAAAGTCTTGTCATGAGCCAGCCCGCTGGCTTCCTGAAGCACATAACGAACTCCCTCGCGGCTTTCCGCCTGCACGTATTCCTGAAGCTTGCTCTTGTAATCAATGAAAAATCCCGCGTCCATGCTTCCGATTTCCGGAAAGACGACTTTTTCGAGGATCCCTCTGACCGCTTCCAGTCCCAGATCCAGATACAACGCCCCCAAAAAGGCTTCGAAAAGATCGGCGAGCACAGACGGTTTCGATTTCCCGCCCTGTTCCGATTCGCCTTTTCCGAGCATCAGGTATTTGTCCAATTTCAAAGCGGCGGTATATCGGCTGTTGGCGCTGGCGCAAACAAATTTGGCCCGAATTTTGGTCAATTGGCCTTCCGGAAGATTGGGAAACTTTTTATACAGATAATCAGCCACCAAAAAGTCCAAAATGGCGTCCCCGAGGTATTCCAGGCGTTCGTTGCTTTCCAGATGATGCTCGTTCGCAAAACTCTGATGAGTAAAAGCCATGACATACAATTCGGTGTTTCGAAGCGGAAGTCCCAAACTGGCGGCTACCTGTTTGATCTTATCTTCGAGATTATTCAACGGTGCCCTCTTCCTTCGCGGCCTCGCCGATGATGGCTTTCATCTTTTCCACGACGTTTCCGGAAACGATCATCCGCGCCTGATTGATGGCATTGGAGAAAGTATAAGCGTCGCTGGAACCATGGGCCTTGACGACGACGCCGTCAACGCCGAACAGGTTGGCGCCGCCGACTTCATCGGGACTCAGTTTTTTCTTGAAACGGCGGAAAGTCTTTTTCATGAAAAGATATCCGATTTTATTGCATAAATGGCTTTTGATTTCTTGTTTGAAGAAGACGCCGACCGCTTTGGCCACGCCTTCGCTGGATTTCATGATCATGTTCCCGGTAAACCCGTCGGTGACCAAAATGTCACAAGGGGTGGAGAACAGTTCTTTGCTTTCAATGTTTCCCAAGAAGGTGATGTTGGGGTCATGCGATAGCAGCTCGTAAGCTTCTTTTTCCAATTCCCGGCCTTTTCCCGGTTCGGTTCCGATGTTCATCAGACCGACCCCCGGTTTCTGGATTCCCCAGACTTCGCGCGCAAAAACAGAGGCGTATTGAGCGAGTTGCAAAAGATGTTCGGGGCGCAATTCCAGGTTGGCACCGACATCTAATAACAAACGATTTTTTCCGCCTAAATTCGGTAAAATCGGACAAAGGGCGACCCGTTTCATCCCCGGGATCCGACGGATGATCAGATGGGCGGCCGCGATGGTCCCTTGAGTCGGACCGGCCGTAACGGCACCGTCGACTTTCCGTTCTTTGACGGCTTGAAAAGCCCGGACCAAGGAAGTGTTGCGGTTGCGGCGGATCTCGCCGATCGGATCTTTTTCGCCCATGTCAATTTTTCCCGGAGCGTTTTCGATGGTGATCCGCGGACTTGGCTGCAAATGCTGTTTGATTATTTCTTCGTCCCCATACAGGACAACTTCCAAATCTTCATATCTTCTCAGAGCCAGCTTCACGCCTTCAATGATGGCCAGCGGGGCGAAATCCCCGCCCATGATGTCAATCGCTAATTTTATCATATTTCCTCCTAATCAAGCATGGCTTTTTTGTCTTCGTAATTTTTCCGGACGATCTCCAGAATGTCTTTATATTTCTCGTCATTGAACAGCTTCTGATTGGCGATCAAAGCTTCGGCTTCGGAATTGACGGTAAAAAGCATGTCTTTGTCTAAAACAATGTCCGCCATTTTGAAAGTCACCATTCCCGATTGCTTTTCCCCAAAGAAATCTCCGGGTCCGCGGTTGACCAAATCCTCTTCGGCGAGTACAAAACCATCGCTGTTTTCTTCAACCAGTTTCAGCCGGGCCACGGCCGAAGCCACCGTCGAATCGCTGACCAGGAAGCAGTAAGCCTGCTCGTCGCTTCTTCGGACCCGTCCCCGCATTTGATGCAATTGGGCGATTCCAAACCGGTCGGCATCGAAAATGATCATGGTCGTGGCATTAATGATGTTCACGCCGACTTCAATGACGCTCGTGGAAACGAGGATCTGGATCTTGTTGGCGGTGAAAAGGCTCATCACTTCTTCTTTTTCCTGGGGTTTCAGACGGCTGTGGATCAGCCCAACTTCGCAAATTCCTTTAAAATAACCGGATACTTTTTCGTATATTTCCGTGACATTGCGCAAATCCATGACTTCGGATTCCTCGATCATCGGCGCGATGCAATAGATCTGCCGGTTTCGGGCCAGTTCTTCTTTCATGTGCAAAATGACCTGGGGAAGATCTTTGGACGTCATGTATTTGGTGATGACCGGTTTTTTCTTTCCCGGCAGGGTTTTGATGATCGAAATGTCGGTCTCGCCCAAAATTGAAATGGCCAAAGTTCTCGGAATCGGGGTGGCGCTCATTTTCAGATGATCGATGAGATGTCCTTTTCCGATGATCGAGACTCTTTGTTTGACCCCGAACCGGTGTTCTTCGTCGGTAACGACCAACCCCAGGCGGTCAAATTCCACGTCTTTCTGAAACAAAGAATGGGTGCCAATGACGATGTCGACCTGCTTGTCGGCCAGGCCGTTCAAGGTGTCTTTTTTGTCCTTCCCGGCGACTGATGACGACAGCATGTCGATCCGAACGTCGGTATTTTTGAATAAGTCCAAGAAGGTTTTATAATGTTGCTGGGCCAAAACTTCGGTCGGAACCATGATGGCGCCCTGAAAACCCGCGGTGATGGCCGCGTACAAACAGATGGCCGCAACCACGGTCTTTCCGCTTCCGACTTCGCCCTGAAGCAGGCGGTTCATTTTGTATTCGGCGCGCATGTCACCGAGGATCTCATCCAAAGCTCGCTTTTGGTCGACGGTCAGTTCGAACGGCAGGCTCTTGATGAAGGCGTTGACTTTGTTCTGATCATAATTGATGGACACGCCCTGAGGAAAATGTTTGCGCATATAAAACATGTATTTGATCTTCAGCTGATAAAGGAACAATTCTTCGAACTTGATCCTTTTGATGGCCAGATTGATCTCGTCGGAATTCTCGGGAATGTTGATGTAGCGAAGCGCTTCCCGATAAGGGATCAAATCATATTTCTTGGTCATTTCTTCCGGAACGATGTCCGCGATCTTGTCTCCGAAATCCTCAAAGACTTTCTCTTTGATGTCCAAAACTTTCGCGTCGGAAATGCCTTTGACGTTGAAAACCGGATTGATGTCGTTTCCCAACTCTTCAAAATGGATCTCGGAAGCGGTAAAGGACTTCAGGTTGTCGCTAAATTTTCCGGTGAGACGAACATAGACTCCGTAATAGATCCGGGATTTCAGGAAATGGCGGTTGAAAATGGAGACCCGAATCTTCCGGTTCTCGATGTCAACGTAGAAATTCATGACCGACAGTTTGGTTTTGACCGAGGTCACGGTGGCTTTGGACTGAACGACTCCCGCGACGGTCAGATTGACTCCGGGGGCGATGTCCTTGAAAGCCGTGATCGTATAATCATCAAACTTGGTCGGGAAATTCAAAAGCAAGTCTTCAACGGTTATGATGTTGCATTTTTTGAAATATGATACTTGTTTGGGAGTAATGTACTCCAATTCGCTCAATAAGGTGTTTTTCATAACTTCCTAATCCCAATTCGTCTATCCATATCCCCGCCATAAACAGTAAAAAGGGCCAAAGCCCTTTTCTATTCTATCGCTAGAATGAAACTATAGACTTCTTGATTTCCTTCAATAACATCAATTTCAAGATTGCTATAATTTTTCTCAATATATTTCACTAATTCGTTTACTTCCCGGATGTTGACATCGTTTCCGTAAATGATGGTGATAATTTCTTTTTCGTCGGTGATTCCCGCTTTTAGAAGGGCTTTGACGGCGTCGCTGCGACGATGATTGGAAGCAACGATCTTGTTGTCACAAATGCCGATGAAATCGTCTTTCTTGATATGAATCCCTTCCAGATCGGTATCGCGAACCGAGTAAGTTATCAAACCGGTGGTGACCCCCTCAATAACCGATTTCAGGTCGCTGATGATGGCATCCGGTTCGCCGTTTAGGTCCAGCATGGTCAAGGCCGCGAAGCCCTGGGCGATGCTCTTGGTTTCCAGAATATGAACCTTGCTTTCGGTATAGATCTTGGCGGCCTGATGGGCGGCCATGATGATGTTCTTATTATTCGGAAGCACGATGATGTGTTCAGCGTTCAGCGTATCGAATCCGCGGATGAAATCCTCGGTCGACGGGTTCATGCTTTGCCCGCCGGAAATAATAAAATCCGCGCCCATTTCGGTAAAGGTCTTGATCAGACCGGCGCCTGAAGCCACGGCCACGATCGCATATTTTTTCCGAAAGGCCGGTTTTTGAACCGGAGCATGGTGTTCTTCTCCGCATTCGCAAGGGCCTTCCTGGGCATGAGCGAACTCTTTGCTCTCATGGTGCTGAATGGTCATGTTTTCGATCTTTAGATTGAGGAATTCCCCGTATTTTTGGCCGATGTTCAGAATGTCGCCCGGATGAAGGGTGTGCACATGAACCTTCAGAATATCCTCGTCATGCACGACCACGATGGAATCGCCGATCGGCGAGATCATTTTGGTGATGACGCTTTCGTCAAAATCCTCATTGTTGACTTCCGGGAACAGTTTCATGATGAATTCGGTGCAGTACCCGAAAGTAACATTTTCGGCTTTGTTCAGGAATTGGGTACTGATGGTATGCATTGAGCCCTCGACCGGCTTCTCGGTAATGAATTTGCCATCCAAAGCCAAAGACATGCCCTCAAGAACATAAATCAACCCGGCCCCGCCGCTGTCGACGACTCCGGCTTCTTTTAAAACCGGAAGCAAATCCGGCGTACGAACCAAAGAAGCCTTGGCTTCTTCGACGAATTCTTTGAAAAATTCATTGATTGACATTCTGGAAGAGGAGATGGCCGATAATTTTTCGGTGGCCTCTCGCGCCACTGTCAAGATCGTTCCTTCGACCGGTTTCATGACGGCCTTGTAAGCTTGTTTGACGCCCGACTCAAAGGCTTGCGCCAAATGAATGGCATCGACTTGTTGAAAACCATCAAAACCTTTATAAATTCCTCGGAATAATTGGGAAAGGATGACGCCGGAGTTTCCCCGGGCGCCCATTAACATTCCACGTTGTAATCTTTTGGCAACCTCACCGATGTTTTCGTCGTCAAGAGCAAATATTTCATTTATTCCGCCTTCCATGGTCATTCTCATGTTGGTTCCGGTGTCGCCATCCGGAACCGGGAAAACGTTTAAGGCATCGACTTGTTTATAGTTTTGTTTAAGATTTTCGGACCCATTCACGAGCAGGGTTTTAAATAATGAGCCATCAAGCTTGAATATATCCATGGAAATCCTCCGTTTCAAACTTTTTTTGTCTAAAAAATATCATTGAACCAGGTAAACTGGTTCACTTTTTAGTATTATATCACGATTATGCCGATTAATCAAGAAAAATGTCTTTTCGGATGGCGCAATCGCCCCCGATCCGTCATCCCCGCCAAATTAAAATTTCACCATCGGTTCATTTTGGAAAACGCAATTGGCCTTATAAATAAATTAAATTCTGCTTGCCTTAATCCGGGGTCCGTGTTATAATATGAAAGGTAAAAAGTAGAAAAGATTATGTTAAGGAGGTTCACTATGGCTCGCAGATGTTATATTACCGGTCTTGGCAACATGTCCGGGAACAGTCGCTCCCACTCATTGGTTGCTTCGCGCCGAAATTGGAAAGCTAACTTACAAAAAGTAAGGATCATTGATGTTGATGGCAAAAAGAAACGCGTTTATGTTTCAACAAGAGCATTAAAATCAGGTTTAGTGCAACGTGCTTAATCATGATTGACAAAAAGGCTGAAAAAGCCTTTTTTTATTTGTTCTCGGGGTTATTGGACTCGATCACCAACAATTTTTTATCGTTGACATCCAAATATCCGTCCCCAACGAGTTCATTGCTCAGACAAAGATTGTCCATCGGCTCCAGATGGTAACCGCTAAGTTCGTACTTAAACCCTTTGAGAGTGATGATCGTTTCTTCTTCAAGCGCGAAAAAAGACAAATATTGATACGGAGTCTTCTCCAGTTTGGTGGACTGGTTGATGATCCGGATCAAATTGGCGGTATCGACGATCTCCAGATTGTACTGGGAATACTTGATCAGAATGTTCAGATTGGCGTAGAAATGGTCAAGCCGTCCGCCGGTGGCGTTGTAAATGACAATTTTCTCATGAGGAAGACTGATGACTTCCCGAATGGCCAATTCCAAATCGCTATAGTCCTTCTCTTTCGGATAGACTTTGACCTTGGAACAGGAATTGACGACGTCTTCAATGTTGCATGAGTCAAAATCCCCGATGCCCAAATCGACGACCAGACCTTTTTTGACGATGTCATGGATTCCCCCATCCACCCCAACCAACATTTCTTCCGGGCTGCGACGGTAGAGTTTGGAAAATAAATTACTGCCCGCGGCGACGATTTTGATGATCATAACTTTTTCAGCCCTCCGATTGCTGCTTCCCGATTCGCGGATTTAAACACATAGGTTCCCGCGACTAACACTTCGGCTCCCGCTTGGGCGCACAAAGCCCCGGTTTTTTCATTTATTCCGCCGTCAACTTCAATCAAGTAATGGTGGTGATGGCGGTTTTTTTGTGTTTTCAGGTATTCCAGTTTCGGTAAGGCGGATTCCAAAAAACTTTGGCCGCCGAAACCCGGTTCCACTGACATGACCAGAACCAGATCAACCCGGTCAAGATACGGCTCCAAAACTTCGATCGGGGTTTTCGGTTTGACGGAAATTCCGACCCGTGCTCCCAAAAAACGAATGTAATCGATCATTCCGGAAACATCGTCCGTCGCTTCAAAGTGAAAGGTCAGATAATCCGCTCCGGCTTTCACGAATTCCCGAGCGAAAAACTTGGGATCGGTGATCATCAAATGCACGTCAAAAACCAGTTGGACCCGGTTTTTGAGATTTTGATAAACTGCCGGCCCCAAAGTTAGGTTCGGAACGAAATGTCCGTCCATCACATCGATGTGAAGAAAATCTGCTCCGCATCTTTCAACGTCCTGAACTTCTTCCAGAAGTTTCGTGAAATCAGCCGATAAAATTGATGGCGCTACGATCATAAGTCCTCCTAATATTGATTTTTAAGGTTTTCTTTGATTTCTTTGTAAAAAAGCAAGTAGTTGTCATAACGGCTGGACAGGATGCTTCCGTCTTTCACCATTTTTTTGATGGCGCAGTCCGGTTCGTCAACATGCAGGCATTTGTTGAACTGACAATCTTTCCGTGCCGCAAAGAATTCCCGAAAGGTTTGGGAAAAAGTGAGCATGTCGATGTTCGGATATTCAATGGTCCCGAATCCCGGCGTGTCCGCCACCCAACCATCCCCCAGTTTTAAAAGTTCCACATGGCGGGTGGTATGTTTTCCTCTTCCCAAAGCTTGAGAAATGGCATCGGTCTTGATTTGAAAACTCCCGTCGAACCAGTTCAAAAGCGTGCTCTTCCCCACTCCGCTTTGGCCGGCGAAAGCGCAGATCGATCCGGAGATCTCCTGTTTGATCAGCTCGAAGCTCAAACCGTGGCCGGTTGAATAAGTCGCATAACCAATTTGATGATAATAATCGGATATTTTTAAAAATTCCTCCGGATTTTCCAAAAGATCAACTTTGGTGAAAACGATGATCGGGTGTAAATCATAATATTCGAAAATCGAAAGCAGGCGATCCAGAAGATTCAGGTTAAGATCCGGTTCTTTGACCGAAAAAACCAAAAAAATTTTATCCAGATTGGCGACCGCCGGCCGGATGAGTTCATTCTTCCGGGGCAGGACCGCAATGATCGTCTTTGTCTTTTCGTCAACGATGACCCGGTCTCCGACTTTTACCAGTTCTTCTCGCAGCCGAAACAACCCTTTGGGCTTGCATGTGAGCAGCTTGCCATCATTGAAGACGCTGTATTCGCCGCTGATGGCTTTAATGACTAGTCCTTGCATTTAAGCTCCTTGACTCGCAATTGGCCGCAAGCGGCATCAATGTCATGACCCTGTTCTCTTCTTAAAGTGACGTTGATCTTGTTTTTCATCAAATAATCGAAAAAGATGTGAGCTTTCTTTTCGCTGGTTCTTTTGAAAATCCCGGCGGTTTGGTTGTAAGGAATCAGATTGACGTACGAGTTGAACTCCCGGACATATTCCGCGAGGTCGCGGGCGTCATCCAAAGTATCGTTGATCCCATCTAGCAGGATGTATTCGAAAGTCAAACGGCGATTGGTCCGCGAATAGTAATATTTCAGGGCTTTTTTCAAGTCTTCCAGATTGTAAGATTTGTTTACGCCCATGTATTTGCTTCGTTTTTCGTTGGTCGCGAAATGAAGAGAAATGGCCAGATTGATCTGCAGCGGCACCTCCGCGAATTCGTAGATCTTCGGAACGATGCCGCAGGTGGAAACGCTGATGTGGCGGCTTCCGATCTCCAGGCCCTTGCCGTCATTGATGATCTTCACAAATTCGATGACATTGTCATAATTATCGAAAGGTTCGCCGATCCCCATGATGACCACATGGCTGACCCGTTTTTCTTCCAGTTTCAGGAAATTGTCAATGGTCAGGACCTGAAGCACCATTTCCGACGGTTCCAGATTGCGGATCTTTTTGGTCGTTCCGCTGGCGCAAAAAGCACAGCCCATGTTGCACCCGACTTGCGAAGTCACGCAGACGCTGTAACCGTAACTTTGCTTCATCAAAACGGTTTCGATCAGATTCCCGTCTTCCAACGCAAACAGGTATTTTTTGGTTTCGTCGTTCGAAGTTTGGACGGTAACGGTCTTGAGAACCGGGAAACTAAAGTCTGCGGACAGTTTGGCGATGAAATCGCGTTTGAAGTTGGTCATCAGCGAAAAGTCGGTCAGGCGCTGTTTGTATACGGCTTCAAAGACTTGCGTAGACCGAAATTTGGGGCTGCCGTTGGCGATGAAATATTGATCCAGACGATCTCGGGAATAATTGTAAATGCTGGTTTTCACTTTATTTTCTCCTCATTTTACAGATAAAGAAACCGTCGCAATGATATTGAAACGGCAATATCGTCTTTTGTTCGACGACCCCGAAATCCGGATGCTTTTCCAAAAAGGCCTTTATCTGTGCTTCATTCTCCTCTTTGTTAATGGTGCAGGTGGAGTAGGTAAAAAATCCGCCTTTTTTAACAAACGGGTAAGTGCTCTCCAAGATTTCTTGTTGCAGCTTTTTGATCGCTTCGATCGCGCCAAGCTTCAGATTGTATTTGATGTCCGCTTTGTGTGAAAGAACTCCCAGTCCCGAACAGGGGACATCGGCCAAGATTTGGTCGAATGATTCCGGTTCGAGATGTTCTTTCAGATTCCGGGCGTCGATCAGCTGCGTTTTTACGTTATTTACCCCAAGCCGGCGGAACGTTGTTTCCATCAGTTTGATTTTGTGCAAATAAACATCGCAGGCATAAATGACGCCGGTGTTGTTCAAAAGGGCCGCCAGATGGGCGGTTTTGCCCCCCGGAGCGCTGCAAATGTCCAAAATGACGTCGCCCGGGGCCGGATCCATCGTTTCTGCGACCATTTGCGCGGAGAGGTCCTGAATGGTGATTTTTCCAGTAAGGAAAAGTTGACTTTTTTGAATGTCTCCGGTAACGACCAAGGCATTTTTCCCGATCGGAGCCACCCGGTATTCGATTTGTTCTTCATCCAATTGGGCGAGGATCTCCTCCCGGCTGCCCTTAAGGGTATTGATCCGGATCCCCGTCTCTTTTTCATTCAAGAACTCTTCCAGGATTTTTTCGATGGTTGAAGCGTCATAATCTTTAAGCAGATAAGCCACCAGCCAGTTTGGAAACGAATACTTGATGCTCAAACGTCCGATCTCATCAAGATCGTCCAGGCTTCGCAAGGGATTTCTTTGGAAATTACGGAGGACCGCATTAACGAACGAACCGATGTGACGGTCTTTGACGTTAGCCAGTTCAACGGCTTCGTTCACCACCGCGTAATCGGGGATGCGCATATAGATCAGTTGATAAGCGCTCATGCAAAGCAACGCCCGAACCCAGGTTTTTTGTTTCCGCTGACCCACATAGGGTTCCAAATAAAAATCCAGCGTAATCAGCCTTTCGATGGTTCCGTAAACCAGTTTGGTAAACAAAACCCGGTCCTCGGCGGAAAGCTCGAATTTATTCAAAAATTCGTTGACGGCCAGATTGGAGAATGATTTGTTGGTTATGATTTTATCGATGGCTTCAAAAGCCAGTTTTCTTGCGTTCATTTATTTCCTTTTTTTAATTTTTCTAAAAATTCGTTCAGATGCGCTCCTTCCAGACTGACGGAGCCGACGGATCCGTGTTTTTGATCATCCGGAAAATGAAAGTCGCTTCCGGCGGTGATCAAAAGCCCATATTCTTGGGCCATTTGGATGAACATTTCCTGATGTCCGATTTGATTTTTGGAATAGACGGCTTCCAAGCCGTCCACCCCCATGGCGATGATGGCGCGGGCATTTACTTTTACTAAAAGCGTCGGATGAGCCAAAATGGCCAATCCCCCGAATTGATGGATCAGTTTGATCCCCTCGGCGGTTTTGAGTTTGGTCGAAGGAATGTAAGCCGGGCAGCCCCGTCCGATCATGTATTTGAAAATGTATTCCCGAGTGTAGGGAAAACCCTGTCTTACGATTTCGGTGGCGATGGTCCCCCGGGTGACGCTGTCAACCGTGGTCACAAAATCCATGTTCATTTCAAAACCAAAATGAGCTTTCAACAAATCTCTAATCTTAAAAGCGCGTTCGAATCGATGTTTCCTTTGAATCTCCAATTTTTGATTCAAAACTTTCAGACCGGAAAGGTCCGGAAAATAACCCAGAATGTGAATGCTCTCGGTCAAATGTTCGGTCGACAGTTCCACGCCGATGATGGCTTTGTTGGTCAACTTTGCGGCTTCCAAAGAGCCGGTCAGACAATCGTGGTCGGTAATGCTAAAAAAATCCAGCTCATTGGTCAGGGCCAGTACTTCCGCGACGCTCAGACGTCCATCGGAATATTTGGTGTGAATGTGAAAGTCGCCCCTCATATGTTCTCCGACTCGTCATAAATCAGCATCATGATGTATCTCTTTTCTAATTCCAGATAGTAGTTCTTGAATATGAGGTAATCAAACAGTTCCACGCCGTTGGTCGTCCGCATCACGAACCGGATTTTGTTGAAAAGTTCGATCCATTCCGTGAACTTCAAAACCACCACGACCTCCGATCCCAAAAAATACGAATAATTGTACGTTTTCGCGTAATTTTGGTTTTTCTTGCTGGCCAAACAATGGACCAAAGCTTTGATCGTATTGACGATCAATTCGCCGCTGTTGTAAAAAATGTAATCGTGAGCCTCCTGAAACGATTTGTATCCCTCCATGGTTTGCGAGATGTTGCGATTAAGGGTCTCCAGTTCCGAATAAGATTTGTCATTGCAAATGCTGTACGAGGTCATTTTCAGTTTTTTGAAATAATGATTTTGGAATTGGGTCAGGTCATGGCTGATTTCCCGAAGGTAATCGAACAAATCATTGATCTTTCCGAAGGTCTCTTCCAGTTCCTGATCCTCGACCTTTTCCATATAACGGTACAGATCGCCTTTGTTCTTCAGATCCTCATAGATCCTTTTCATCCGCGCGACTTGTTTTTCGAATTCATAAATCCGCTCCTGAACCTCGCTGTTTTTAAAACGGGCCCGGGAAAACATCTTCAAGAAATGGAATTGATGAAGCAAAGCCTCCGATTTGCCAACAAAACCCTGAAGGCTTCCGGTGATTTGTTCGACCTTGGCTTTCAAATCGGGAAGGTTTTGGAGCGAATGCCCATTGCTGACAAAGTTCACGCGTTCGAAATAAATGTCTTCGTCTTTTACGACGGGATTTTTATGGCTTTTCGGAATTTCCGGGATGGCGATGTCGATCTTTTCCTGAGGCATCACAAATTTGTCTTTTTTCATCATTCGGCTCACTCATAATTCTATGATTATTATACCATTATTCACCAAGAATGTTAACAACAAACCGAAAAATAAATGATTAGCAAAAAAACGTTCTTTTCAAGATAAAGACTGATAAAAAGCATTATTCATATTGAAATATTTCCCATCATCAGGTATAGTTGTTAAAAGTCAATATTAAATTAACCAAAAAAGACAGAGTTAATTTCACCAATGGGGGGATAGGGGGAAATGTGTTCCCCCTGAATAGTATTTAACAAGCACAAATTTTTACAGATTATCTTTCTATCAGTTAATTACTGGAGTCAATGGACTTGGGCCCATTGACTCGCATAATATCCTTTGTTCTATAAGATCGCCCTTTTATTGTAAACACCTTTGAGTATGTCTCTTATACACATCT
>DDXT01000004.1 GCA_002347755.1 Caryophanales bacterium UBA2253 | reverse complement strand
CTGCAAAAGTCAGGTTATACCATATCTTCAAATTTTTATAAACCCCAACCCGATAAAAACCATTTTTGGAGACCCTAAAATTAAAAAACACCGATGCATTTCGCATCGGCGCTTTTCGTCCCTACACCAATACGGTGTATTTGTTGTCCAACAAAACAGTGACTAGATCAATCACAACACCAATTCCGAAAAATCCAGCGGTCAAAATCCAAAGAATGCCAACGATTACTCGTCCTTTGAGAATGCGATAAACGCCGCCAAGGATTACTCCCAAGAAGAATGTCAGAATGAACTTGATCAGTTTGCTTAGCTTGTCAAAAGCATTTACAAATTCCATGTTGTACCTCTTTCTTTATTTATCTCATTGTTGAAAATGCTAGTTAATTAATCCAAGGTTTCGAAAGCTTCGACCTTTTTGGTCGGAATCGGTTTAGAATCACCGTGTTTGACCAGCATCATGGTTCCGAATGCCAGAACGCAGAAGATGGCGCTGTAAGGGAACAGCGAACGCATTCCGATTTGATCCATCATGAATCCCGAAAGGATCGGAGTGACGATCTGAGCGGCCATGGAAGCCGAGTAATAATATCCAGTATATTTCCCGATGTTCTTTCCTTTGGACATTTCGACGATCATCGGATAAGAGTTGACATTGATGGTTGCCCATCCGATGCCGGCCAAAGTCATGGTCAGATAAATCAAGAAGGTCGTATTCAGGGTAGCGATGGAACCCAGAATGAAGGCCACGAACAAAATGATGATCCCGACAAGGATGGTCTTCTTCCGCCCGACTTTGGAAGCGATGATGCCGATCGGAATATAAACGCAAATGGCGGCGGCTTGAGCGATCAAAAGCGGAAGTTGAAAGCCCATGTCCAGAACGTTTTCCGCGTAAACGGAGAACTTGGTGGTCGCGGCGTTATAGGCCATGAACCACAAGATGATGGAAGTCAGAATCAGCAGGAAACTGCGTTTTACTTCCGGAGACATCTTATCTGTTTCGGCTGCTAAAGTTTCAACGGCCTCTTCTTTTTCTTCAATTCCGTATTTTTGGGATTCTTCATGCATTTTTGCGACCAGTTCCGGTTCTTTGACCGTAAACATGAAAACACCCATCAAGAAATTCATGGCCAAAGCCAAAACCACGAACAGCAGAATGTAATTGCCTTGTTCGGTGGCCAAAAAACTCATCAATCCCAAAGAGATGATTCCGCCGGCGGCACCCATCAAATTGATGATGGCGTTGGCTTTGCTTCGCAACGGTTTCGGGGTGACATCCGGCATCAGCGAGACCGCCGGAGTTCGGTAAGCCGCCATGGCGACCAGAACGAGGAGCAGTACAATGATGAATCCAATCAAAATTCCAATGTTGGCATTGGTGACCGTCATGACATCGACGCTACGGGCGAGGGCCGCCGATTCTTTGGTGGCATATTGGACGCCGTCGTATGAGAATAATTCGCCGACGGACTCAACGAAAGGTATTCCGGCTTCCGCGACTGCATTTTGTTGAATCAGGTCAAAAACCGCCACGCCGATGAAGAGAATTGACGAAATGATGACGCCCCAGAAAACATAAGGGGTTCGGCGGCCGTATTTTTTGGGTTTGGTCCGGTCGGACAAAACTCCAAACAGGGGAAGCAAGAACAAGGCCAGAACGTTGTCCAAAGACATGATGACTCCCGACCAAGTCTGATTGAAGCCGAAATTATTAACCAGTATTTTGGCGATGATATTGTCATAGACCTGCCAAAACATGCAAATGACCAAAAAGGCCAGTCCAACAAAGATGGTTTTTCGAGTATTTAACTTCATTAAATCTTTTTCCTTCTTCTCTTTTTTCGAAAATCCGATATTTTTCTGTCGGGATTTTCACTTGAATTAATTATACTTGAATTTTCACGGATATGCAATCGAATTATTCGTCATAAAACGGCTTCAATCGTTCCTCCGAGCGATTCCGGAGTCAGGGTAATGACCTCGAAGCGATTCCAAAAACCCTGACTGCGAAGTTTAGGGACAATGGTCCCTTTGCTGATGAAAGTGATGGTAAAATCCCCGTCATTCACAAAATAAGGAACCGGTTCATCCTTTAAGAACTGCATTAGTTCGGCCTCGCCTTTCAGATGTTCGAAAAACCCGGTTTCGCCAACCTGACCGGCCAGGATCTCCCGAAGCATCAACAAGTCCCCAGTTTGAAAAGCCCGCGGAAGATTGATGGCTTTGGCCATCCGATCGCGCATGGATAAGGCCGCGGAAGGGACTGGTTTTCGTTGGACAGCCGGAACCGAAAACTTCGGCATCAAATGGGTGAAAACCAGTTCCTCATGAATGGGATATTTCACGATTTTGACTTCGCCTTCAAACTGATAATCCGAACACAGCCCGCCGAAGATGATCGGAGCCAGATGCTCGGAACTTCCGTAAAGGCCGGCCGCGATGTTCAAAAGGTTGCTCGGGGAGTAAATTTTGTTCAAAAAGTAATTGGCCGCCAAAACCCCCGCCGTGAGGCAGGTGGCATTGAAGCCCAAGCCGCGGGACATCGGAATGCACTGGATCAGAGTGACTTTATAACCCGAAGTTGCTTTTTTCGCATACCAAAAGGTTTTTTCGAACGCTTTCTTGACTAGTTCTTCCGGAACTTTGGTAACCGCGGGAAACCCCGCGAATTCCCAAATCTTCGCCTTTTCGAAATAAAAATCGTTATAAAGCGAAACGGCGATCCCGAGTCCTTCGAGTTCGTTTCCGAAGCGGCCGAAAGAAGCCGGCACTTTAATTTTCAAACGCATGTCGTCCCTCCTTGGGTGCTATTTTTCAGATGTCTTCCAAAAAGCAGTGTTGATGAGCCGGAGCCAGCGCAAAGAAGCCTTCCCCGTATTTGCTGTGGGCTTTCTTTCCGTATTCCATCGCTTTGAACCGAAGATACTTTTCGACCATTTGCATGGTGTGATTGATCTGGCTGGTGTGAAGATTGATGGAAGTGATCTTATCCGCGAATTCATTCACCGAAACCGGAATGAAGACATTGGGGCGATGGGTATAAAAATAAACCAAACAAATGTCGGTCGGAAAGGCCGTGACCGAAGATAGGTCCAACCCATGGCGGGCGGCCACGATCGGAAACCGGGCGATGGTCAAAGCATCGCGGGCGGCAATCCCAACATTGATGTGATCAGGATGAATTTCGTTCGGGAGCAGCGGATCCGGAGCAAAAACCGCATCCGGCTGAAAGGCAATGATCCTTTGCGCGATGGCGACGCTCATTCTTTCAACGCTGTAAACCCCGCCGTCTTCAAAATCCAAGATCTCCAAACTTTTGGCTCCCAAAAAAGCCGCGGCGTTCTTGGCTTCTTCCAAGCGGGTCTTGATGACGTCTTCAGCTTTGGTTTTCGGATCGAAAGATCCCGCCCCGCCGTCGGTGGCCACCAGGAAATGGACTTCAATGCCCGCCAGGGTCATCTTTTTGACCAAGGCCCCCGATGATATCTCAATGTCATCAGGGTGCGGGCCCACGAAAAGCACTTTTTTGAATTTCATGAAATCAGGCAGCGGAACAAATTTCAATAGGATTTTTTTATTCATTTTTTTCTTCCTCTTTGCGGTTAATTATAGCATCCGGACAAAGAAAAGTAAACAAAGAAAAAGCCTTCCGTTTCCGGAAGGCCCGAGGGAGGACTTTAATATTTGGCGACTTTTACCATTAATTCGCTCATTTTTTTGGAAAACTCGACCGGATCCTTGAGCGGGAATCCTTCGATCAGCAAAGCTTGCGAATAAAGCAACTGCGCATAATCGGCCAACAGTTCGTTGTTGTCATTGAATAAATTTTCCAAAGCCTTGAACATCGGATGGTTCGGGTTGATCTCCAAGATCTTGGTGGCGGTTGGTTTTTCTTCGTTTGGCATGGCGGCGATGACTTTTTCCATTTCAAAGGAAATGCCTTCGTCGCTGACTAGACAAACCGGAGAATCCGTCAGCCGTTTCGATAAAACCACGTTGGAAACTTCGTCTTTTAAAATTTCCTTCATCTTTTCCAACATCGGCTTCTTGTCTTCCGAAAGATCCTGGATCTTCTTTTTCTCATCCTCAGAAAGCAGATCCAAATCGCCTTGATTGATGGATTTGAATTTCTTCTTGTCATATTCTTGCATGACTTGAAGGGCAAATTCGTCGACTTCCTCATTCAGGATCAAAACGTCAAACCCTTGTTTTTTGATGACATCCATCTGAGGAAGGGCCAAAACCTGCTCTTTGGTCTTTCCGGAAGCAAAGTAGATGCTTTCCTGGGAAGCCGGCATGGCCTCTTTGTATTCTTTAAGCGTTACATAATGATCGGCGTTGACGGTTTGGTAAACCAACAAATCTTGAAGCAGATCCTTCTTTTCGCCGAAGTTGTCATAAACTCCGAACTTCAGGTTGACCCCGAAACTCTTGAAGAACTCCAGGTATTTCTCCCGGTCATTCTTCAACATGCCTTCCAGTTTGGCCAAGATCTTCTTTTCCACGTTCTTGGCGATGTTTTCCAGATCTTTGTTCTTTTGGAGGATCTCCCGGCTGATGTTCAGCGACAAATCGCTGGAATCAACCAACCCCTTCACGAACCGCAGATAATCGGGAACCAATTCCTTGCATTTGTCCATGACAAACACCCCTTTGGAATAAAGCTGCAATCCTTTTTCGTATTTCTCGGAATAAAGGTTGTACGGAGCTTTTTTCGGGATGTAGATCAAAGCCGTATAATTCAAAGCGCCTTCAACGTTGGTGAAGATGCTGGCCATCGGGTCTTGGTAATCATAGAACTTTTGCTTGTAAAAATCATTCAATTCTTCGTCAGTGACATCGGTTTTTCGTTTTTTCCAAATCGGGATCATCGAGTTCAGGGTCTCGACTTCCCAAACATCTTCGTATTTGCCTTCGATGTCCTTGCCGTCTTGGTCTTTCTTCGGAACGGATTTCTTCACGTTCATCTTGACCGGATAACGGACATAATCGGAATATTTCTTGACCAGACGCTTCAGGGTGTATTCTTCCAGGAATTGATCAAAGTCGTCTTCTTTGGTCGTCGGACGGAAATGAACGATCACTTTGGTGCCTTGATCCAATCCGTCCGCGGTCTCGATCTCATAAGTGTCGATTCCCGCCGATTTGAAAGAGTATCCATGTTCGCTGTAAGGGGATTTGGTCATCACCTCGACGCTTTCGCCGACCATGAAGGCGGAATAAAATCCGACTCCGAATTGGCCAATGATGTCCATTTTTTCTTTTTCGGCTTTATCCTTATCCGAAATCTTCTTTAAAAATTCCGCGCTTCCGCTTTTGGCGATCGTTCCCAATCCTTCCACGAGCTCATCATAAGTCATTCCGATGCCGTTATCGGAAATGCTCAAAGTCCGGGCTTTCTTGTTGATCTCCAAAAAGATCTGATAATCATCGATTTTCCCGACCTTTTCGTCGGTCAAAGACAGGTAGTGGTGCTTGTCAATGGCATCTGACGCATTGGAAATCAATTCTCGCAAAAAGATTTCCCGATTGGTATAAATGGAATGGATCATTAAATCCAACAACCGTTTTGACTCGGTCTTAAACTCTTTTACTTCACTCATGTTTACCTCCGTAATTACTGTACTTTCTAGATATCATTATACTCCGTTTTATTAGCACTGTCAATAGATAAGTGCTAATTTGTGACAAAAAAAGAAATAACCGTCCGGTTATCAGAGCGTTGACAAAATCAACGCTCATTTTTTTCTTGTCATAAAATGGGACAATGGCCCCAAAAAGATATCTTTTTCGAGTCTAAAAAAGTGTTTTTTTGGTTTTTTCAAGATAGTTGTGGGGAAATAAACGAACCCCATCTTTGGAAATGGGGTTTGTCATCAGTCTGATGAGAACTCCCTGTTCTCATTTTTATATTAAAAACATTAAAAGATGAAAACTGATTTTTTCTTTTCTCCGGTTTTTGATAAAATGCGTAAGCGTTCTCATTTTTTTCTTGACAAGGGAATTATTGCTTGAATTACAACTTTGGTTGTGCTATAATGGTTTATACAAATGGGGTAACAAGAATCAAATTAAATTGATTTTTTATTTTAAGGAGCGATAAGTATATGCAAAGAGTATTGGGAATGTACGAGTTCGGAAAAAGAGCGGTTAAGATGGAGCCTTTTGGAAACGGACATATAAACAAAACTTATTTGGTATTAACGGACAATGACGAAAAATTCATCCTTCAGCGAATCAATACCAATGTTTTTAAAAAGCCGAAAGAAGTCATGAGAAACATCGAATTGGTAACCAATTACATCCGTGAAGTCGTGGCCAAAGCGGCGAAAGATCCTTCCCGGGCGGCTTTGGAAATCATTCCGACCGTCAACAAAAAAACTTATGCTCATTTTGACGATATGTACTGGCGTTGCTACCGTTTTGTTCAAGGTGCCAAAAGTTACGAAATAATTGAAAATCCGGAAATGTTTTACGAAGTCGGAAAAGCCGTTGGCGTTTTCCAAAGACAGCTTCAAAACTTTCCGATTGAAAAACTTTATATTACCATTCCTAATTTTCACAATACCGGAGCCCGTTTCCACCGTTTCAAACAAGTAGTCAACGACGATGTCAAACGGCGCGGGATTGAAGTTTTCAACGAGATAAAGTTCGTTTATAACCGCGAAGACGGCGTTTCCAAAATCGTGAACATGCTTGAAAGCGGAGAAATTCCGACCCGAGTGACTCATAACGATACCAAGTTAAACAACATCATGATCGATGAGATCACTCAAAAAGCCATTTGCGTGGTCGACTTGGACACGGTCATGCCGGGATCGGTTTTGTATGATTTCGGGGATGCCATCCGGGTCGGAGCTTCAACCGCCCAGGAAGACGAAACCGATTTGAGCAAGGTTCATTTGGATCTGAATTTGTTTAAACATTTCAGCAAGGGCTTTCTGGAAAAATGTCAAAATATTCTGGTTGACAAGGAAATCGAAAACCTCGTGGAAAGCGCCAGAATCATCACGCTGGAATGCGGAATGCGGTTTTTGACGGATTTTTTGGAAGGCGACAGTTATTTCTCGATCAGTCACCCGAACCATAATTTGGAGCGGGCTCGAACCCAATTCAAACTGGTTGAAGAAATTGAATATAATTGCGAGGACATGCAAAACATAATCAAAGAAATTATTGGGTCTGTAAAGAATTCTGTTGAT
>DDXT01000051.1 GCA_002347755.1 Caryophanales bacterium UBA2253 | reverse complement strand
GTCCAATATTTGGGGTGCAGTTCAAAACGGCAACCGTGCGGCTGCTGTTTAACCTTGTTTTAAGCGTTTTTTTCATTTATGAACTAGTCATCGATTTGTCTCTTTCCGACCTTTTGTCGTTCTTATTCTCGTACATTAGTTTATCAATATGATGGAAGAATTGGGTGAAACTGCTGTACTCTTCGCTGTAAATGTCCAGCCCCGAACTAATTTCCAAATGATACGGTTTGGTGTTGGTTTGGTTATATTCGAAAAAAGCTTGGCTAATGCTGGCATTGACGTCTTGGACGATGTCCCGCGAGTCGCTTTCAACGATCACAATGAATTCATCTCCGCCCAAACGAGCAATGATGTCAGAGGGTCGCAAGACGCTTTTTATGACCTTGCAAGCGGCTTTCAGGGCTTCATCGCCTTCCAAATGCCCATAACGATCATTGATCTCTTTCAACTGATCCAAATCAAAGTAAATGGCCCCAAAATGCAAATTGGGAGTGGTCCTAAGGCGTTGGGAAATGTAATAATCAAAGGATTCCCAGTTCCAAGCCCCAGTCAATTTATCCAAATGAACCAACCTTTGTTGCAAGAAGAGATAGAAAATGATCAAGGCAAAGGCAACGGTGCTCCACATCGCCAACACTCCATAAAATGCGGATTGAAGCACGGCTCCGATAATGGGCAGAACCGTTGAAAGCAGCATCAAGCCAAATTCTTCTTTCATTATCTTGTTTCGTTTTTGAAGTACCATTATTATGGATATCAGGATGTAAAAATAGGTGAAGGCCATGGCTCCGAACCACAGGATTCCCCGATGGTAAACATTGGCATCATCAAGATAAAATACCCAACCAAAAAAAGGAGTCAGAAAACAAATGACCAAATTCAAGAAAAGTGGGACGAAAACCAAAACCCATCTTCCTTTGCTCATCTTCAAATTGGGCAGGATCATCTTGCGAATCATCAAATACCAGCACAAAGTCAAGATCGGGGAAGTGATGAAAAGCCCCATATGTAAAATCATGGACAAAGGTTTTACCCAAGCACCGGGTTGACCGTTGATCAAGCAAGTTCCCGCTTCGATCAAAAGTTGGACGACGATGATCAGTGAGGTAATCAAAAATAGCCGGTTTAATTTATCCGTTCGGTCCAAACGGTTGTAAGCAATAATGCTGACCAAGACCAGCACGGCCGCCGCGACGATATTTACATCAATCCGAAAATAATTGTCCATAACTTTCCTCCGAGAATTAAGTTTTACTGACGCTGGGTTGTTCTTACCAATATTATACATTATTTTCCGTTTATGAAAAGAGTTTTAAACGAACATTTTTTTGTTCCTCGTCAAGATGAAAAAGTTGGGTCATAAACCCAACCAAGTCTTTTAAAATTATCTCAGCATCAGTAACGCAACGCTTTCCACGTGGGAAGTGTTCGGGAAAAGATCCAATGGCTGAACATGTTTAACATCATAAGTTCGTTGTAAATGGTTGATATTTTTAGCTAAAGTGGCGGGATTGCATGAGACGTAAATAATTTTCTTGATTTTGGCTTTCTGAATGTAGTTCAAAATGTTTAGTTCGATGCCGCGGCGCGGCGGGTCGATGACCA
Source organism: Caryophanales bacterium UBA2253 (assembly GCA_002347755.1). GTDB lineage: Bacteria > Bacillota_I > Bacilli_A > ML615J-28 > CAG-698 > UBA2253. The sequence goes on along the minus strand of DDXT01000051.1, from coordinate 3,273 downwards.
GCACATCGGGAACAAATCCTTCTTCATAAAAATCATTCAAATGAGGAAGGATGTTTCCGAAGTAGAAGGAAGCATTCTTGATCCCGTTTAGTTCTGCGAACTCCCGGGCGTTCAGGATGCTCTCGCGGCTGATGTCGATGCCGCGGACTTCTTTAACCGAATCGGCCAAGAAAATGCCGATGCTGCCGATGCCGCAATAGCAATCCAAAACTTTTTCGTATCCTTTCAAGTTGGCGGTCTTTTTTATCTGCTCATAAAGAACCAACGCTTGTTTGGAATTCAACTGGAAGAAAGCATCGGGAGAAATTTCGAAATTAAGGTTACCCAACTTTCCGGAAATCTTGGCTTTGCCTTCCAAATTGATGATCGGGCCATTGATGATCTCCACCGCTTTCACGTCGCTGTTGATGGTATAATTGACCGATTTGATGTTTTCAATGTTGATTACTTTTTTAAGGATTTTCAAAATCCGCGGTTCTTCTTCCACCAAGACAAAAGTTACCTGGACTTCGTTTGTTTCCATAAAACCACGGACAATCAGATAACGAAGATTTCCCTGATGAAACTTCGGATTGTAAACGTTGATTTGAGAAGCCGTTAAATACTCGCAAACCAATTTGACGGTTTTGGAAATCAATGGATTCTCAATCAAGCAATGATCGATGTAAACCAAACGGTTCGTATCCAAAGCGTACATTCCAACCACCACTTTTTCGCCGTCATGACGAGTCGGGAGTTGAGTTTTGTTTCGGTATTCGTATGGGTTTTCCATTCCCAGCATGTCCGAAACGCGGATGGCTTTGTGATCCCCTTCGAAGTAGCGTTCGAAAGCTTCCAGAACCATGTTTTTCTTTTGAATCAGCTGTTCTTCGTAACTCATGTGCTGCAAAGTGCAGCCACCGCATTTCCCAAAGTATGGGCAAGGCGGCGTGACCCGGGTTTCCGATGGTTTTTTGATTTTCACAATCTCGCCGAAAGCATATTTTTCTTCGACCTTCACGATCTTGACTTCAACCTCTTCGCCCACGATGGCTCCGGGAATGAAGACGGCCAAACGCTTGTAATAACCGATTCCCTCGCCGTTAATGCCCAACCGTTTGATGGTTAGCAGCATCAGATCATTTATCTTGACAAAATTTTCCATATTTTATTTCCTGCCTTATTATTCATTATAACTTATTCGCGGTCTTTTCACAAGCGGTATTTCGGAAAGAAAACGCCAAGCCGGGCTTGGCGAATTCATTACTTGTAAATGTTGGAGACGGCCGCTTTTTGAACAACCAAAATGTTGTTGAAATAAACGGTCAAGTCGATGAAATAATTATAGGTTGGCGAGGCCAGATTGGTGATCTGGCGATTCCCGTCATTCAGATCATAAGAGAAACTTAAACTCAACGCGGTTATTTCCGATCCGATGATGCTCTTTTTTAAAGTTACTTCCCCGTTCTTTAAGAAAGTCGTCCGACCGTTTATCCCGAGGTTGGCCCCCGCGTAAGTCCCGGCTTTGTCCAGATCCGTGTAAAGGATCTTAATTCGGAAGGCGTCCGGGGTCTCGTATATCTCCAAGCCCAAATACTCCGGAGTAAGTTTGAGGGATTTGGCCTTGCCATCCTGAATGATCATTTTCATCTCGCCAAGCGAGTTCTCGTAATAGAATTTGTAAAGATATTCGGTATTGTGAGTCAAATTGGTAAAAGTTACTAAATTGTTGGCAATGGGTTTGGTTTCTCCATTCATTTCCATGAATAGGTTAACAATGTCATGCCCATTGGCGTTGTTCAGATTGACCGCGAAGTCCAAATCGGTTTCACCAAACTCGCTGACCGAAATTTCCAATTCTGGGTCTTTTGCCACGATCAGCAAACAATTGGCATCCGTCCGTTCACGGCCGTCAGAAGGCGAGTTTTGAACTACGAATGATCCACTTTGACGAATGACCATCGTTGATGATCCCCCGCCGTCAAGATTGTACGCATCAACGGCTCCAAAACTGGTCATGATGGCCGCCAGTTCGGTTCGATCGCAGCCATACATTCCTTTGGAAGCCTGACGGCCGTCAACAACCATCATGACGATGGTCCCGTCGGCTTTTCTTCCGACTACGGTTCGCGGGGCTCGGTCCGTCAAACCGGCTTCAGCGACGTCGCCATTACTCATGATGGTTTGGCCGCAGCCGGCAATGTTATTGATATTCGCATAAGCCCCTAAAAATTCATACTGGGCGCGGATGGTGACGCCAATGGCCAAAGCCGCTTTTACTTCGGCGTTATTGGTAACGATGGCAAACTGCCCGGAGGCAATTGTTTTTGCTTCCAGTGAAGAAATCTCGCCTTTTCCATAGAAATCGGTGGTACTGTTCGGCAAGGTTCGGTCGGCTGAGTCCACAAAATAACCGTTCGCTTCGACCGGTATCGCTACTTCGACCGGAACCAGCGTATGCGTGCTGTCATAATTGGCATAATATAAAGCCGTTTGGTTGCCTCCCGGAGCCGCATTGACCAAGTCAATGGTGAATTCGCCAGTGATGGCGCCGGTAGCATCATAGACCGCCAAAACCATGTTGGCGCTTCTTTCAACCGGTTGGTTTCCAATCAGAGAGTTGACGGTGCCGTCATTGGTAAAGGCCACCGTATCACCGGCGGTAGTCTTGAAATTTTCCCCATCGGAAGCGACCGCTCCGCTGGTTTGATAAGGAAGGTTTCCTTTGCCACCGATATCAAAGAAATCCCCGTTAATGGCCGCGATGACTTTCCATCCCGGGTGTTTGCTTTCGTAATCACCAATCAGCCCTTTGACGGTGGTTAAAGTCCAGCGGTTGCCGTTAAAATTGGCCCAATTGGTGATCTTTACTTCAGTGGTGGCCGGAACTTCCAAAACGTTGACTTGTTGGGCGTAACTTACTCCCGCTTGAACAATCTCCGTCCCGGTGCCGAGTCCGTCGGCGTCATAACCGGAAATGGAAGTTTTTGTGTAGGTTTTCGCAAGCGTATGCTTGATTCCATAAGCCAAATCATCGGAAGCCAACACTTCGTCGATTCCAAATTCGGCTCCGGCGATTTCAACCGGGCTGACGGCAGCGTCAACGGCCGCAATCCCCCCAAAAGTCGCCAAAAGCAAGGCAAACAACAATAAGATAAGATTTAGTTTTTTCATGTCTACAATCAATCTCCTAAAAACTTTTGAAACCATTATAACACCAAAAGTCCCAAAAAGAAATCCCCAAAACAATAATAAAAAATAGCCAAGGTCTGAACTGAACCCAAATAGTTGGAC
>DDXT01000036.1 GCA_002347755.1 Caryophanales bacterium UBA2253 | reverse complement strand
GTCCAACTATTTGGGTTCAGTTCATTTTTTGTTTAACCGGAATCCCTTTTCAGAAAAATATTTGTATATTTGTAAATGATGTGAGACCAAAAGGGGATAAATAATTAGTAGGCCGGCGTATAATTGAAATAACCGGTTTTGACGAGCTGAATTCGTTTTTCGATCGGAGATTTCCAATCAATGACCGAAGAAAGGATTCGGTTGCTGCGGTATAAATAATGCTTCATTTGTTTGAGCAGATCGTCATAGGAATAGAACAAGCGGTCCTGATAGAATCGTTCGCTGTCGTTGCGGTGCGATCTTTCGACTTTACCGTTATGACGGGGAGTCCGCGGCTTGATAAGCTTGTGTTCGATCCCCAAGGAAGAACATAAGACATCAAACGGATGAACCATGGCCGTTTCTTTGAAATGAGCGAATTCAAAGCCGTTGTCTGTCTGCACACACCTGGGAACATACCCGAAGTAAGCGATGGCTCGCTTTAAGAAGTCCACGCTGCTGTAACTGGATTGTTCCCGGTAAGGATAAATGAACCTTTCCCTGGAAGCTTCATCAATGACGGTATATTGGTAAAACCTTTCATTCGACGCAGCCAAGGCGGAATAACAGGCTCTGGGAACGAATTTAACATCCATTTGCATCTTTTCGCCGACACAAAGCAGAGTCAGGTAAGGCTTTGGGACATAAGGCTTTTTTAAGATGACGGGCATCCGATAGAAACCGATCCGTCTCAACACCCGATATAAACTGGCATAATGACGGGAATATCCAATCTCGACTCGCAGTTTGGTATAAAGTTCGATTAACCCGATGTGCGGATTGCGCCTGATGAGATTTCTGATTTTGGTCATCTCCGCTTCCGTATGGGCATTGGGATGCGGAGTAAGCGGCCTTTTCGACCGATCTTCCAAGGATTTGGCGGTTCCGTCGTACCGAAGATTCCAGCGCATCAGGGAAGCTTTGGAAACATGATACTTACCGCCGATAAACTCGACCTTGCATCGAAAGCTGCGATAAGTGGAAACGGCGCTGATCCGAGTCTTGATGGAGTGGGGGATTCGTGTTATAATAAACATGGGTCTGACCTCCTTTGTGTGTTTTTGTGTGGTAACTGAAATTATACAGGAGTTTCGGGCCTTTTTTCAAATTTGCTTGGTCTCACATGTATTGTAACACTACAATTTCATCCTTACTCAAAATAATCGCTATTTTAAAATTCAAAAAAATAAGGCATAATAAAATGTCAAACGATGAAAAAGGTGGATTTATGGGCTTGGAAGCTTTCAATACCGGTTGCAACATTGTAGCAATCCTCAAAAACGGAAAAAAATACGGAATGTGTTGTTCTTGGGCGATGATGGTCGACTATGAAAAAGTCATGCTTCACCTTGGAGCGCAGAGCATTACCGGGAACATCCTTAAAGTCAACGATATCGTTGGCGTCAGCGCTTTGGCTAATGGTCAAAAAGACATTGCTTTCGTTTTGGGCGAAGGACATAGCGACAAGGTCGATAAATTCCAAAATGTGACCTTTCACCTTGATGAGACCGCCATTCTGATCGACGGCGCTCGCGTTACCATGAAATGTCGGGTCCAAGACATTCTGCACTTGCAAGGAATCGAAAAAGACAATTGCCTGGTCTTGGATGTCATCAGTTTCAAACAAAACAAAAACCTAGACTTTTTAGACGGATCCAAGGTGTGGTAAATTGCGCAACGAAATAAAAAAAGTTTTCATCGCGGGAGGAACGGGGTTTTTGGGATTCCACGCGAGTAAATTGTTTTTGGAAAAAGGCATGGCCGTTGATACCATCGCCCTCCCGAATGAGATCAGTTTGGGAGAATGGTTTCCAAAAGCAATCGGACTGCAGTTCGGAAACCTGTTTCAGATGAGCGGCGAAGAGATAGCCGCTCTTTTGAAAGACAAAAACTACGATGCTTTCATTTATGCTCTTGGTCCGGATGATCGGGTCACGCCTCCGGCTCCGGCTGCGGTTTTCTTTCATGACAAATTGGTTTCGGAAGCCAAAAAGATCTGCTTGGCGGCTAAAAACGCCGGAATCAGAAGATGCGTCGTCTTGAATTCTTATTTTGCTTATTTCGATCGTTTGACGGGCGGAAAATTAGCAGAATCTCATCCTTACATTAAAGCCCGAGTCGAACAGGCAGAAGAGCTTATAAGCCTTGGGGAACCTGGGGTTTTTGAAGTCATGATCTTGGAACTTCCGTATATATTCGGAACCATGCCCGGCCGGAAGCCGCTGTGGCGGGAACATTTTTTAACCCATTTTGATGGGCTTAAATCGATCATGTATCCGCACCATGGGGGGACGGCCGCCATTGATGTCTCCGGAGTCGCGGAAGCCATCGTGGCGGCTTCCATCAACGGTGAACCGGGAATGCGTTATCCGATCGGTCAAATCAACTTGAGCTTTGAAGAACTCATCAACCGAATGATGGAAGCCATTGATGACCCGCGTCGGTTTCAGGGCGTTCCCGCTTGGATCTGCGCAATTTGGGCAGGAAATGTGGACCGAAAACTGCGAAAACAGGGTTTGGAAAGCGGACTGAACCATGCAAAACTGATGACGCAGATATGCAATCGTACTTTTTATGTTGATCCGGACGAGTTCAAGACCCGAATGAATTATCAAGAATTGGGTTTTGAGGGCGGAAAGGATGTCTTGGAGAGCATCAAACTGACCATTCAGGCTTGCTATCCGGAAATAAGCCGACCACAATGACAAGGAGAACGGAATGAAACAGTATTTTCCCTACGGAACCACCCAGACCGATTATCTAAAATCAAAAGACCAAAAATTGGGGAAAATGATCGATGTCATCGGTCACCTTGACCGCCTGATCGACCCGGATCTCTTCGCGTCGCTGATCGGGGCCATCGTTGCTCAACAAATCTCCGGTAAAGCCGCCGATACGGTTTGGAACCGGATCCTGGAAAAAGTTGGTTCGGTCACCCCGGAAAACATCTGCCAATGTGCGGACGAAGCCCTGCAGTCTTGCGGTCTTAGTTGGCGGAAAGTTTCGTACATTCGGGACTTTTCGGAAAAAGTTCTCAACCATGAATTCAAGATTGAAGAATTGGCGGACCTTCCCGACGCCGAAATAATCCGCCGGCTTGATGAACTAAAAGGGATCGGACCTTGGACCGCGGAAATGATGCTGATTTTCTCCTTGGCTCGGCCCAACATTCTCAGCTTCAATGATTTCGCCATTCAAAAAGGTTTGCGAATGCTTTATGGGCATTCTGAGATAACCAAAGAATTATTTGATGAATACCAAAGCCGATTTACCCCTTATGCCACGGTCGCATCTTTCTATATTTGGGAGATTGCCACCAACGGATACGGGTTAACGGACCCGCAAGCAAAAGCCAACCAAAACACCGAAGCGGTCACCAAGTGATTGCTTTTTTTGGCTGGATAATGTCCAAACCACCTACTCATTTTTCGACGGGTATGTTATAATAGTTTTAGGTGAAATTATGAATGGAATCTTATTAATTAACAAAGAAAAAGGAATGACTTCCCATGATGTCGTCCATCAAATCAAAAAAATCTTGAATATCAACAAAATCGGGCATGTTGGCACTCTAGATCCCAACGCCATTGGACTTCTGGTGGTTTTGTTAAATGAAGCCACCAAATTGGCCGATTATCTCATTGAAGACCAGAAAGAATACGTCGCCGAAGTCGTCATCGGCGAAAGCACCACCACCGAAGACGGCGAAGGTCAAGTGACTTCCCAAAAAACGGTGAGCGATTTGGGCGATGTTGACGTCATTTTATCGGCTTTTATTGGGAAACAAACCCAAATCCCGCCCATGTATTCGGCTATCAAAATCCAGGGTAAAAAGCTTTATGAATTGGCTCGGAAAGGCTTTATCGTTGATCGAAAACCCCGCTCGATTGAGATATTCATGATCAAGCGAACCAGCGTCATTGAATACCAAGACGCAAAAGCCCGATTTTCATTTTATGTAAAGGCTTCAAAAGGTACTTATGTTCGGACTCTGTGCGTCGACATCGGTAAAAGCCTGAATTATCCGGCGCGAATGGGCAAACTCCAACGGCTTACCTCGGGGAAATTCAGTCTAGTGAACGCTTTTTCTTTGGATGACGTCCGAAACGGCCGTTTCCAACTGGTTGACATGCTCACTGCTTTGGACGGCTACCCGCAGATTAACGTCAACGATGAGCAGAAGAAGAAAATCGGCGACGGCGTGGCGTTGGAACCGAACGAACTGAAATGCGACCTGCCGCTGGTGGTTTTGAGGCAAGACCAACAATTGTTGGCCATCTATAAATTGGAATCCGGAAAGTATCGAGCAAAACGCGTATGGAAATAATTCGCTTTGAAAATAACCAGACTTATGCCCTGGGAGCCTTAGTCGTCGCCTTGGGTGAATTCGATGGATTGCATGTTGCGCATCAGGCCTTGATCCAAAAAACCATTGATTTATCGAAAAGCATCGGGGCCAAAAGTGCGGTCCTGACTTTTGACCCGCATCCTGATTTTATTTTAAGACGAAGATCGTATTTGGGTTATTTGACTCCGCTTAACGTCAAAATTCAAATATTGGAGGAATTGGGAGTTGATTATCTGATCATCGTTCCGTTCACGTTGGAACTGAGCAAACAAAGCCCGACTGAATTTGAAAACCAAATCCTCAAACAGTTTGAGATTGTTCATCTCATTGTTGGCTTTGATTTCCGCTATGGGTTCAAAGGCGCGGGAAATGCGGCTTCGTTGGCCAAAAATTATTCCATTACCATCATTGAAAGAATCAATTTCGAGAACCAAAAAATCGGGTCCAATGCCGTTCGGGATCTCCTCCTTGAGGGACGAATGGAAGAAGCTACCAAAATGCTCGGCCGGTATTACAATATTACCGGAGTTGTTGAAAAAGGCAATCAAGTTGGGAGACGAATTGGGTTTCGAACTGCCAACATTACTTTGAGCGAAGAATACCAACTGCTAAAAAAAGGCGTTTATGGAGTTTATGTTACTCTGAATGGCAAGAAATATTTGGGGGTTTGCAATATCGGCAACAATCCGACCTTAAACTACATCAAGCGGCCGCGACTGGAAGTTCATATCTTGGATTTTAATTCCATGATCTATGACCAAGTTCTTTCCGTGGATTTTGTGGTGTATCTCCGGGAAGAGATCCACTTTGACACGGTTGAGGCCCTAATCACTCAAATCCATCAGGACATTGAGAATACCATCCAATTGTTGGGAGAACAAACATGAAAATTGCGATCATTTCCGCGATGACTCAAGAGACCGATTTCTTGATCACCAAACTGAATCATCCGACCATGCGTCGGAATAACGGCTACCTTTTTTATGAAGGCTTTTACGCCGGTCACGAACTGGTCGTGGTTCAGGGCGGGGTGGGGAAAACCGCGGCCGGGATGCAGGTTGCCAGTCTGAATCTCCTTTATCCCGAACTGGGCAAGATCATCAACGTCGGCGTGGCCGGCGGAGTCAGCGGGAAAACGGCAATCGGCGATATCATTGTTAATCAGCAGGCGGTCTATGGCGATGTGGATATTTCTTTGGCCGGGAAATATGTTTACGGTCAAATGAGCAATTGTCCTCCGACTTTCGCGGCCGACGAAGACATGCTTGGTAAGATCAAGTCCCGTTTGCAGCTTCCTTATCTTCTCGGTTCCGTGGTGACGAGCGATAAATTCGTTGTTGACTCCCAATCGACGAACCAATTGATCTCGGAACATTTTTCCCAGCTTAATGTTTGTTGCTTTGACATGGAAAGCGCGGCCTTTGCTCAGGCTTGTTATTTCTATCAAAAACCTTTCCTTTCGATCCGGGCCGTCAGTGACGTGATCGGCGAAAATCAACATAGCGAATTTGAAGACAATCTCGAAGGTGCCTGCTTAAACAGCAACTTGTTCGTTTTGGGGCTGCTGGAAATCTTGTGAGATTTGTATTTACATTTTTGGGGAGATGTGCTATAATAAACAAATCCTAAACCTTTGATCAACGACTCTCCGACGTTTTTCTCAGCTCTAGGCATAAATCAACAAAAGGAGGAATTTGGAAATGTCATGTATTTCTAAAGAAGAAAAAGCGCAATTAGTCGCCAAGTTCGGAAAAGGAGCCACTGACTCGGGATCAGTCGAAGTGCAAATCGCCATTTTGACCGCCGAAATCACTCGCTTAAACGAACATTTGCAAACCCATGTCCATGATTTTCATTCAGGACGTGGTTTGCTTCAGAAAGTCGGCCATCGCCGTAATCTGTTGAACTATTTACGTAAAAAAGACATCGATAGTTACCGTAATCTGATTACGGAATTGAAGTTACGAAAATAAAGGGTATAACAATACCCTTTTTGAAAAGAAAAAGGAGCAAATAAATAAATGAGTGAAAAAAAAGTCTATGAGTATGCCCAGGGCAGTCGGAAATTTGTTGTGGAAGTCGGTGAACTTGCCAAGCAAGCCAATGGGGCAGTTTTAGTCCGTTTTGAAGACACTGCTGTTTTATCGGCCGCCGTTTTTAGCCAAAAAGTGTCAACGGATGATTTTTTTCCTTTAACAGTACTTTATGTTGAAAAACTTTACGCTGGTGGTAAAATTCCTGGTGGATTCTTAAAAAGAGAAGGCCGTCCAAGCGAACTTGAAACCTTAACATCGCGTTTGATTGACCGGCCGATTCGGCCATTGTTTGACGAAGGCTTCCGTAACGAAGTCCAAGTCATCAACACCGTTGTCAGCGCCAATCCCGATAATTCCAGTCAGATGGCTGCCATGCTTGGTTCGTCATTGGCCCTTTGCGTTTCGGAAATCCCCTTTAAAGGTCCGATCGCGGGAGTGGTCGTCGGCCGGGTAAACGGTGAGTTTGTCATCAATCCAACCTCCGCCGAATTGGAAGTTTCCGACATTAACCTGATCGTCGCCGGAACGGAAGACGCCATCAACATGGTTGAATCCGGAGCCAAAGAAGTATCCGAAGAAGACATGTTGAAGGCTTTGATGTTCGGCCACGCCGAAGTCAAGAAGCTTTGTGCCTTCCAGAAGAAGATTCAAGCCGAAATCGGAAAACAAAAAGCGGTCGTTGAACTTCACAAGATCCCGGACGACATCGACAAACTGGTTCGCAAAATGGCGGAAAAAGATTTGTTGAAAGCCATTGTCATCAAGGAAAAATTGGCTCGATTTGCCAAAATCGATGAGATCAGCGATGCAGTCGTTGACGAACTGACCCTAAAATTCCATGGCGATGAAGATGCCGAACAAAAAATCAATTATGTAAAAGAATCCTTGGAAACAATCGTCGCTACGGAAGTAAGACGTTTGATCACCGAAGAAAAGATTCGTCCGGATGGACGGGCGGTTGATGAAATCCGGCCTTTGTCTTCCAGCGTTGGACTTTTTGATCGGACTCACGGCTCCGCTTTATTTACTCGCGGACAGACTCAAGCTTTGAGCGTCGTTACTTTGGGGGCTTTGGGCGAATACCAGATCATTGATGGTTTGGGAGTTGAAGAAAGCAAGCGCTTCATGCTGCATTATAATTTCCCGGCTTTTAGCGTCGGCGAATGCGGACGTTATGGATCACCGGGCCGCCGCGAAATCGGTCATGGCGCATTGGGCGAAAGAGCTTTGCTTCAGGTTATTCCCAGCGAAGAGGAATTCCCATACACCATCCGAGTCGTCAGCGAAATTTTGGAATCCAATGGTTCCTCTTCGCAAGCTTCAATTTGCGCGGGAACAATGGCCTTGATGGATGCGGGTGTACCGATTAAAGCACCGGTCGCCGGAATTGCCATGGGTTTGATCTCCGATGGCAAGAAATATACCATTCTGACCGACATTCAAGGAATGGAAGATCATTTTGGGGATATGGACTTTAAAGTCGCCGGAACCAAGAACGGAATCACCGCTTTGCAAATGGACATTAAAATCTCGGGAATTACTTATAAGATTCTTGGAGAGGCTTTGGCCCAAGCCAAAACTGGAAGAACCAAGATTTTGGAACACATGCTGTCCACCATCCCAACCGTTCGTCCGGAATTGAGCAAATATGCTCCAAAAGTCGCCGTATTCATGATTGATCCGGACAAGATCCGCGACGTCATTGGATCGGGCGGAAAAATAATCAATGACATCATCACCCGTTGCAATAATGTCAAGATCGACATTGAGCAGGATGGACGCGTTTCCATCATGCACATGGACAAAGATTGGATTGACAAAGCCGCGGAAATGATCCAAAACATCGTAAAAGTCGCTGAAGTCGGCAAATGGTATACCGGGAAAGTCGTTCGAATTGAAAAGTTCGGAGCTTTCGTGGAATTATGGCCGGGAACCGACGGACTGCTACATATCTCCAAAATCACCGCTGAAAAGCTGGGAAAAGTTGAAGATGTGTTGGCCCTTGGCGATGAAATCATGGTCAAAGTAACTGAGATCGACGATAAAGGCCGCGTCAATTTAGCTACTAAAGCGGCTTTGGAAGGACGTCGCCAACCTCAGGAAGGCGAAGAACGTCCGCGCCGTCAATTCGATCATGATCGGCCAAGACGGCCATTTACTCCGAATCGCGAACAACATTCCGATCGGCCAGCCGTAGGAAAACCGAGCGAAAACGTTTCAGCAGCCCCAATTGCTGAAAAACCGAACAATGACTAAAACGAAGAATACACAAGCGAGAACCTTTCATTATTGAAGGGTTCTCTTTTATTTTATTTTTATTGATAGATTGGCGAATTTGGTGTATAATAAGCCGTATTCGGGTAATCGAGCGGACTCTTGAAGTCCGTTAGGAAAGTCCTTGCTAGCACATGCTGTGATGCTGTAATGTTTATGCCTAATTAATTAATAAGTTAGGACGCTTGGAATGCGATGGCGAAAACAACACCTTTCAAATGGCTAGTTTTCATAAAGTGCCACAGTGACGATGCCTCTTGGAAACGAGAGGAGTGGAACGGGTAAACCCCATAAGCTAGAAACCCAAATTTTGGTAGGGGAATCTTGATGACGGAATCGAACGAAGTCAAGACTGCTTTAAAACAGAGATAAATGATTACCGCTTCGAAAGAAGAACAGAACAAGGCTTACAGAATACGTCCTTTAAATCACATATGAGTCTTCATATGGGATTTTTTATATGAGGTTAATATGTTCAACATTTGTGAATACATCATTAGCGCGGTCGGAAAAGAACAATACCCGAACCAAACCGGTTTGAACGAGTATGTTTTTTTAGGGCGTTCAAACGTCGGGAAAAGCAGTTTCATCAACGCCTTGACCAACCAAAAAAAACTGGCCTACACATCCTCGAAACCCGGGAAAACCCGGTTCCTCAATTTTTATTTGATTGACCATCGTTTTTTCATTGTGGACGCTCCTGGATATGGGTATGCGGCTCAAAGCCATGAAACCAGGGAATCTTTTAAGAACTACGTTAAGGAATATCTTTTCAATAATCAGAATTTGCAAGTGGCTTTTTTGCTGGTTGATACCAAAGTGGGCCCGACCGAAGATGACGTTCTGATGTGCGAATTTTTACGGTCACTGCACTTGAAGATCGTCGTAATCGCCACCAAATCAGACAAAGTCGGAAACAATCTTCTTTTTGCCCGTCAGAAAGCCATAAAAGAGAAACTGAACATCGGCGAAAACGATTTGATCATGACCTCCTCGGTTAAGAAAATCGGATTCGAAAAAGTCCGGGAAATGCTTAAATGATCTAGGCATCTTTTTGCCTTTTTGTTGATTAATCCTTTTTTTTGGTATATAATGTAAATGGGGTTTTTATGAAAAAGATTGAAGAAACTTTATCCCAAATCCGTGTTTACGAGGGAAAGATCCTCAACGTTCGTCAGGACGAAGTTCGGCTTCCAAACGGGAAAACCGCCCGCCGGGAAATCGTCGAACATCGCGGCGGGGTTTGCGCCTTGGCGGTGAAAGACGGTTGCATTTTGTTTGTCAGCCAATTCCGGGTTCCCTGCCAAGGCATCCTTATGGAACTTCCGGCTGGAAAAATCGAGAAAGGTGAAGAACCGGATGCCACCATCATCCGCGAATTGAAGGAAGAGACCGGAGCCACTGTCAACTCCATTGAAAAAGCCGGATTTTGCTATCCGTCTCCCGGATATTCGGAAGAAAAGCTTTATTTGTATTTTACCGATGATTTTGGGCTTTCCAAAAACGCGCTTGATGAAGACGAATTTTTGGATGTAGTTTCCATTCCGATTGACCAAGCTTTCGAAATGGTTGACCGCGGGGAGATAACCGATGCGAAATCTTTGATCTTGTTACTAAAATATCGCGAAAAAATAATCAATAAAATAAAAAAGGTGAAAGAATGAAAATACTTGCCAACCATGCCACCGGAAAAGTCCTGAAAAGCGATGCCTTCCAAATTTCCACGGAAGCGAAGAACGCCAAAAAACTTGACCCTGCCGTCTTGGATTGTACTTTGGGAACCTTTCATTACGAAGACCACCAATTCCGGACTTTTCAAACCGTCAAAGACTTCCTTTTTAGTTTGCCTGACGATCAAGTGTTTGCTTATGCCACCAGTGATGGCGGACCTGATTTTGAAAACGCGGTTTTGAATTGGGTTTTCGAAGCGGAACGAGGGTTTATCGAGGAACAAATGTTTCTCAAAGCCATCCCGACTCCCGGCGGAACCGGAGCGCTAAGCAGCATCATTTTCAACAGTTTGGACGCGGGAGAAATCTTGCTTTTTCCCAATTTGGCTTGGGGCCCTTATTCGGGCATTGCGGCCAACCGGAATTTGAATGTCTCAAAATACCGATTTCTAAATGGCGATCATTTTGATTTTGAGTCTTTTGTCCTAAAAGCCGATCAGATCATTGCCAAACAAAATAAGCTGGTGACCATCATCAACGATCCTTGCAACAACCCAACCGGTTATTCATTATCTCCATTGGAACTGGAAAAGATCATTGAATACCTGAACCGGCAGAAATGCCCATCCGTTTTGATTTATGATGCGGCTTATTTGGATTTTGCTTATGAAGGCCGAAACGCCTCCCGGGCCAAGTTCCGCCTTTTCGCCAAAGCCAACGAAAATGTTCTGATCAATGTGGCTTTCAGCGCCTCCAAAACGTTTGCGGTTTATGGCCAACGCTTGGGCTCCCAGATCATTGTTGGCAAAGACCGGGAAGCCGTCAGGGATTTTTATAATGCGGCCAACTTCACGGCCCGAAACAACTGGTCCAATTGCAACAAAGGCTTGATCAGCATTCTGATCGGCTTTGACAAGAATCCCACCATCAAACAAACCTTTTTGAAGGAACTAGATGACGTGGTTGCCACGATCAAGAGACGCTCCGACTTGTTTTTGAAAGAAGCCCAAGCCGTCGGGCTGAAGACTTATCCGTATCACAGCGGGTTCTTTGTTACCATTCCCGTCAAAGACAAAGACCAAGCCTTAATGGCTTTGAAAGAAACGGCCAAGCTTTACTTGCTTCCGTTTGACGACTCGGTCCGCGTTGCCCTTTGTGGCATTACTTTGAGCGAAGTCACCGGATTGGCCGCTCGGATTAAAAATGCTTTGGCTGGATTGGAATAAAAACCACAAAAATTCATTTGACTTTTTTTAAGGAAAAGTGTATAATAAACAAGGTTATTAGGTGTTACTATGAAATGGTCGCTTCAACAATTACACAAATACTTAGGCCGGCCGTTTACCTTCCAAACCACATTTGATTTTACCAAAGAAATCGAAAACATTGATGACATTTTGGCAATTTCATTGGTTAAGATTGATGGCGTCGGCCAAAACCTTTATGCCGATCGATTCAAATTTGATCTGCACATCGTGGCGGTTCTCACCGTTGAAGATGCCCGGACTTTGGATCCCATTGAATATCCGATGGACATCCAAGTTACGGAAATATTTGACGTCGAACTTTACGACGACGACACCCGAGTCATCGAAAAGAACACCATTGATTTGCATGACATCGTTTGGGAAGACCTTTATTTGGAAAAACCCCTACGGATCGTCAAAGAAGAAATACCGAATAATCAACAGTAAAGCAGAGGTGAAAAGAAGAAATGGCAATCTGTCCTCAGAGAAGAACATCCAAGACTAGAAAACGCCTTCGTCGTACTCATTTCAAATTGGAATTACCAGGAATGATGGTATGTCCGAATTGCGGAGAGATGAAACTCGCCCACACGATTTGCAAAGAGTGCGGTTTCTACGATGGGAAACTCGTTAAAGAAATCAAGGTAAAGGAAACTCCGGAAGCAACCGAAGAAACTGCTGAAGCAAAAGCTGAAAGCAAAGCCAAGACTGCTACCGCTCGTAAACAATCAATGAAATCCAACAAAGCCGGAGGAAGCAAAGTTAGCTTGGGAACCAAATCCGAAGTTAAATCAACCGTAAGCGCGGTCAAAAAACCGGCCGAAGGCAAGTAAAAATTCATTTTTACTTCATTAAAAGCACTCGAAAAGAGTGCTTTTTAATTTTATTTGGCAAAAATAGCCAAAAATCGTAAAATATTTGGAAAATATTTTAAAATAGTTATTGCATTTAAAAAAGTATCGTGATACCATAAATGTGGGTCAAAGTGGGTAAAAGTGGAGGAATCTATGTTTATAGGCGAATTTCATTTTAACATCGACGAAAAAGGCCGGCTTTTTCTTCCCAGCGAGCTCCGAAAAGGTTTGGGGGAAGAAGTGATAGTCGCCCGCGGAATCGAAAAATGTCTCTACGTCTATCCGACCGATGCTTGGAAAGTCATGGTGGATAAAATATCCAACCTCTCGTTTACCAAGAAAAACAACCGTGAATTCAGCCGTTTGTTCCTATCCGGCGCTTATCAACGCGAAATTGATACCAAAGGACGAATCAATCTGGATTCAATCCT
This sequence comes from Caryophanales bacterium UBA2253, assembly GCA_002347755.1. Lineage (GTDB taxonomy): Bacteria > Bacillota_I > Bacilli_A > ML615J-28 > CAG-698 > UBA2253. The sequence goes on along the minus strand of DDXT01000036.1, from coordinate 40,258 downwards.
CATCGAATATTCGGGATTAAAGAAAGATTGCGTAATTCTTGGCGTTGGCCAAAGATTGGAAATTTGGGATAAAGAAGCGTGGATCAAGTACTATCAGGATCGCCAGTCAGTAATTGACTCAATCAGCGAAGAAATCGAGCTGGATGTATAATGGAAATACAGAAGCATATTCCAGTTATGTTGCGAGAAACCATTGAAGGTTTAAATATAAGGGAGAGCGGCATCTATGTCGACTGCACCATGGGCGGGGCGGGCCACTCTTCCGAAATTTTAAGGAGACTATCAAAAAATGGGCATCTTTATTGCTTTGATCAAGATGAACATGCTATTTATCGAGGCTCAGCTCGGCTTTTGGAGATAGGCAATAACTTTACGGTTATTCCGGACAACTTTGCCAACATTAAACAAGATTTAAAAAACATCGAAGTTGAAGCCGTTGACGGTATTCTGTATGATCTGGGAGTATCCGCCTTTCAATTTGACGTCGGCGAACGCGGGTTCAGTTACAATTTTGACTCGCGCCTCGACATGAGGATGAATCAAAACCAAGAATTAACAGCTTTTGACATCGTGAATTATTACAGTTTCGAAGAACTGAAGAAAATTTTCTATGATTACGGGGAAGAAAGATTTGCCCCTGGCATCGCGAAAAAGATCATTCAAGCCCGCGAGGACTCACCGATCGAAACAACTTTCGAGTTGGTGGAAATCATCAAAAAAGGCATTCCGGCTTTTGCACGGCGAACGGGCGGCCATCCGGCCAAACAAGTCTTCCAAGCTTTGCGCATCGCGGTCAACGATGAACTCAATGTCTTCGAAAAAAGTCTTACTGATGCCATCTCATTGCTTCGCAGCGGCGGAAGAATCGCGGTTATTACTTTCCATTCTTTGGAAGATCGGATTTGCAAGCATATTTTCAAAGAGCAAATCGAAAGTCAAATGCCGTCAAAGCTTCCGATTCGGGATCGCGACATCCCTCATTATTTCCGATTGGTAAATAATAAAGTGATCACCCCAACCGAAGAGGAACTACAAAACAATCATCGCTCTCATAGCGCTAAGCTCAGAATTTTGGAAAAAATTTAGGAGGTACATTATGAGCAACTTCAGACCATTACCAAAGCCGATTTGCCCGCGTCCGGCAAAATAACTTTATCAAGCAATCCGCAGAGCACACGATTTCTGGGAAATGACTTTTTTCATCATTTTCGGAACCGTGTGTTTTTTGTTTGCACGAAATCGCTTAACAAAAAGCAATAACTATGATAAAATAACAATGCAAACGAATTTTAACGGATTTTCAGGCTAAGCCATTTTTCGTTTAACAGGTGAGGTTATGCAAATAATTTACGGAGGATCCTTTAATCCCCCGACTTTGGCACACTTTTTGATTGCCCGGTTCATCATGGAAAAATTTCCTAAGGACGATTTCATATTTTTGCCAACAAACAACTTTTATGAAAAAGATAACTTGAAAGATTTCCGAATTCGGCTGAAACTGCTTCGGATCATGGGCAAGAAACTGGGAAGAAGAGCCAAAATCAGCGATTTTGAATTGAAACTTGACCATTATTATGGAACCGCTTATACTCTTGGCCATTTTCCGGATTCCTGGTTCGTCCTTGGCGCGGACAATCTTCAAACCATTCATACTTGGATTAATTATCCGAATGTGGTCAAAAACAACCATTTTCTGGTTGTCCCCCGAAACGGAATCGACATTGAGGCCATTTTCCAAAGTAACCCCGTACTAGCGGAAAACCGAACCCAATTCACCATTCTTTTTGATTTCAAGGAAGTATACATTTCTTCAAGCGAATACCGGAAAACTCAAGATCCCCAATACTTGCTTCCGGAAGTAGCAGAATATATTGCGAAAAACCAATTGTATAAGGAGTAAAAGATGTATTCACATGGATTTTTAAAAGTCGCTGCGGCTTGCCCGACTGCCCGAGTCGGCGATGTAATGTTTAACGTCAATGAAATGCTTCGAATGTTGGAGAATGCCACCAAGAAAGATCCCGCCATCATATGCTTTCCGGAACTATGCATTTCCGGCTATTCGGTGGGTGATCTGGTTTTCCAAAAGTATCTTTACGACGATTCATTGGCGGGAATCAAATATCTGCTGGCTCACAATCCTTTCAAAGGCATCATAATTTTCGGATCTTTCGTAGTCATTAATGATACCATCTATAATTGCGGCTTCATTGCGCAAAAAGACCGGATCCTGGGAATCGTTCCCAAAAATTTTCTTCCTCATACCAACGAGTTCTACGAGGCCAGGTGGTTTGCGGCGGGCACCAATGTCAGCAAAGATTTGCGCAGCGTTCACCTTTTTGACCAAGACATCCCGTTTGGAAAGATCATCTTCCAAAATTCCACCCAGGAAGTCAAATTCGGAGCCGAAGTTTGCGCGGACATGTGGGCGCCGATCTCCCCGAATGAAAGATTATATGGCAACGGTGCGTTGATTGTTTTTAACGCCAGCGCTTCGCCGGCGCATGTTGGGAAACGTTTTAAACGGCAGATCCTGACCGAAAGCATCAGTTTGAAGTTCAACGGCGCCTATGTTTATGTTTCCAACAATGCCAGCGAATCAAGCAGCGAAGCTGTTTTCAGCAGCCATAAACTGATTTCCGAAAACGGGAACATCATCGCCGAAGATGATGATATTTCTTTGAAAAGCAGCATCATTTACGGCGACATCGACATTCTCAAACTTCATTACCTTCGCCGCAACAATTGTTATTACAAGAGCATTCAGGATTCGATCCGCGATGAATCGATCAACATCGTCCAATTCGATCTGGATAATGATGAAGATTATGTATTCGAACACGAAATCGAAAAACTGCCTTTTGTTCCGAAACACCGGGATGACTACGTTGACGTCATAAACATTCAAGCGGCCAGCGTCATCAAACGGCTCGATTATATCGGGATCACCAAGACCGTTCTGGGCGTCAGCGGCGGACTTGATTCGACTTTGGCTTTGCTTTCGCTTTGCTATGCTTATGACCGATACCATCTGAATCGCAAAGACATCATTGCCGTTACCTTGCCTTCGCAGGAAAACAGCGAGATCACCTTCAAAAACGCCAAAGAACTCATCTCCAAACTCAAAGTAACTTATAAAGAAATTCCCATTCAGGAAGACGTCAATCGGCAGATGAACCTCATCGGCCACAAGAAAGAGCCGAAGGATGTCACTTACGAGAACATCCAAGCCCGGTTCCGCACCTATACGCTGATGAATCTGGCCAATCTGGAAAAAGGAATTGTCATCGGCACTTCCGACATGAGCGAAGTGGCTTTGGGCTGGTCGACTTTCAACGGCGACCAAATGGCCATGTATGGTTTGAACGCCGGGCTGACCAAGACGGCCGTCAAAGAAACCGTTCGTTTTTACAAGGGCATCTACCCGGAAGTCGCGGCCGTGATTGACTCCGTTCTGGAAACCCCGATTTCTCCGGAATTGTCCAACAACAAACAAAAAACCGAAGACATCATCGGAAAATATGAGATCAACGATTTTATTCTTTATCATTTTCTGGTCAATGGCGATGACGGCGGCCGCATCGCTTATCTGATGACCAAAGCTTTTGGAATGGAACCGCTGAAGGCCAAAGCCGCGGTTGATCATTTCAACCAGCGTTTCTATTCGCAACAATACAAACGGCTGAGCATGCCTGAGGGCGCCAAAATTCTGGGAATTTCGCTTTCGCCACGAACCGAACTGCGGCTGAACGGCGATATTTACCGGGTCAATACCGAATCCAAAAATAAATAAGAAATTTGTAATTCGGATAACGATCACAATGGGATTGACATTTGAATCATTTGGTTATATAATTAACAAAAACGATGAAGAGGAAGAGTAGCAGCCCTCCCCAAACCAGAGAAGGACAGTTGGTGTGAAGTCCGATTGGGAAGTTGTGAAAGTCGCCTTGGAGTTGATGAAATGAACCAAGTAGTTTCGTCCGTGGCATTTGCGTTAAAGGAAATGAGCGCAACAGCAATGTTGAAATAAGGTGGTACCACGGCGCACAATCGTCCTTAAGCAAAAACTTAAGGACTTTTTATTTGAAACGGAGTGGAAATCATGAAATTAAAAGACTTACCAAGCAAATACGACTTTAACAGCGTCGAAAAAGACAAGTATCAGGATTGGCTGGAAAAAGGTTATTTCACGGCCGGCGATCTGAGCAAAAAACCGTATTGCATCGTCATTCCTCCCCCAAACATTACCGGAAAATTGCATTTGGGGCATGTATGGGATACGACCATGCAAGACATCATCATCCGGCGAAAACGGATGCAGGGTTATGATGCCCTGTTCCTACCGGGAATGGATCATGCCAGCATCGCCACCCAAGCGAAGATTGAAGCCAAACTTCGGGCTCAAGGAATTTCCCGTTATGACCTGGGCCGGGAGGGGTTTTTGAAAGTCGCCTGGGAATGGAAAGAAGAGTATGCCAAGCTGATCCGAAACCAATGGGAGACCATCGGTTTAAGTCTGGACTTTTCCCGGGAACGTTTTACTTTGGATGACGGATTAAACCGCGCCGTCAATACCGTTTTTGTAAAAATGTATAATGAGGGCCTGATTTACCGGGGCGAGAAAATCATCAACTGGGATGTTCAGAGCAAAACCGCTTTGTCGAACATCGAAGTCGAATATCAAGACACCGAAGGAGCGTTTTATTATTTTGTTTATCCGTTCGTTGATGGCAAAGACGGGATGACCATTGCCACCACCCGTCCGGAAACCATGTTCGGAGATACGGCGCTGATGGTTCATCCGGATGACGAACGTTACTCGAAGTTCGTGGGCAAGAAGGTTTTCATTCCCGGAACCAAACGCCAGATTCCGATCATCACCGATGAATACGTCGATCTCCAGTTTGGAACCGGAGTTGTGAAAGTCACTCCGGCTCATGATCCGAATGATTATGAAGTTGGCCTGCGCCACCATCTTGGTCATCCGCTGTGCATGAACGAAGACGGAACCATGAATGAACTCGCCGAGAAATATCAAGGCCTGGATCGTTTTGCCTGCCGCGAGGCTCTGGTTGAAGATTTAAAAAAGCTTGGCCTTTGCGTCAAAATTGAAAAGAAAATCATTCCGCTGGGGCATAGCGAACGAACCGGCGTCATCGTTGAACCGCGTCTTTCAAAACAATGGTTTGTGGCCATGGATAAACTTGCCAAAGATTTGTTGGCGATGCAAGAAACTGAAGACCGAATCGACTTTTACCCGGCCCGGTTCGAAAAAATATTTGCCAACTGGCTGAACAATTTGCAGGACTGGTGCATTTCCCGACAATTATGGTGGGGACATCAAATACCGGCTTGGTATAAGAACGATCAGGTTTTTGTTGGCATGAGCGCTCCCGATGAAGAAGGCTGGGTCCGGGATGAAGATGCTTTGGACACTTGGTTTTCCAGCGCTTTGTGGCCGTTCTCAACTTTGGGATGGCCGGATCAAACTCCGGATTTGGAAAGATTCTTCCCGACCGACGTCTTGGTCACGGCTTATGACATCATCTTTTTCTGGGTTTCCCGAATGGCTTTCCAATCGAAATATCTGATGGGAAGGCGACCGTTCAAAGATGTTCTGATCCATGGCCTGATCCGCGACGAACTGGGCCGAAAGGTCAGCAAATCACTTGGTAACGGCGCGGAAATGATGGATGTTCGGGACAAATACGGAATGGACAGTCTTCGTTATTTTCTGACCACCGTTTCTTCTCCAGGACAAGATATCCGCTATTCCGAAGAAAAAATCGAAGCTTCCTGGAACTTCATCAACAAGATTTGGAACATTTCCCGTTTCGTTGGTTTGAGTTTTGAAAATTGCGGTTATGAAAAAGAAAAAATCGACCAAAAACTTCTTAACGACATTGATCGTTGGATCCTAGCTTCCCTAAATGAAGTCATTTTAGCCGCCGACGCCAGTTTCGAAAAATATGAATTCGGGGAAGCCGCTCACCTCATCTATAAATTCAGTTGGAATGATTTCGCTTCATGGTACGTGGAAATGGCCAAAGTGGTCATTAATGGAAACAATCAGGCCGAAAAGATTAATGCCTGCGCGATTCTTAGCCATGTTCTGACGGCCATTTTGAAACTGCTTCATCCGTTCATGCCGTTTGTAACCGAAGAAATTTTTCAATCCTTCAACGAAGGAAGCATCATGGTCAGCTCTTGGCCGATGGTTTCGGAAGAATTTGCTTTTTCAGGGATGAACCGGGTTTCGACCTTATTCGATCTGATCACGGCGGTCCGGAACGTTCGGGTCGAAAAAAATGTTCCTAATTCCAAACCAATTGATTTGGAGATCCAGGTCCGGGAGTCGGAGACCGGGGCATTTCTGAATAGAAACGCTCATTATTTGAAGCGGTTCGCCAATTATCAAAAGCTTAGCATCACCGAATCCGCGATTGAGACTTCAAAGAAGATCGTCAAGGTCATGAGCGACATCGTTCTGGCCATTCCGCTGAAGCAATTGGTTGATTTGCAAGAGGAAATCGAAAAGCTTAAACAATCCCAAATCCACTTGGAAGGCGAAATTTCCCGTTGCTCAGGTATGCTTAATAACCCTAATTTTGTGAGTAAAGCTCCGGCCGAAAAGATCCTAAGGGAAAAAGCCAAACGGGCCGATTATCAAAGCCAATTATCAGAAGTAAAAAAACTGCTTGGCGAATACCAAACCAATAATTGATCAATTGAACAAAGGATGCGCTGCATCAAAGGACGGGTTAAATAATGTTTACCAATGCACCAGAATTGATTGCTTGGATCGAGAGCCAAAAGCGCCACTCACCCAAAGTATCGATGGAAAAAATGCGAAAACTTAGCGCCGTTTACGGGAATCCGCACGAGGGCATTAAGTACATTCATGTTGGCGGGACCAACGGAAAAGGATCCGTGGTTTCGTTTGTGAAGAGCATTCTGCGAAAAGCCGGTTATAACGTCGGATCATACATTTCGCCGTTTGTGGTCAGTTTCAACGAAAGAATTTCTTATAATGACCAATTCATTTCGGATGACGACCTATTGGAAATAGGAAATTATCTGCTATCAAAATATCCGGAGATCGAAGCTCAGGGAATCGAACTCCCCACTTTCTTCGAGTTCGTGACTTTGATTGCCTACGTGTTTTTTTCCCGGATCAAAGAACTGGATTTTGTGACTTTGGAAGTCGGTTTGGGAGGGCGGCTTGATGCCACCAACATTGTTACCCCGCTGGTTTCCGTCATCACCAATGTCACTTTTGACCATATGAATGTGTTGGGTGATACCTTGGAGGAGATCGCCTTTAATAAACTGGGAATCGTCAAAGACGGCATTCCGCTAGTAACCATCAAAAATGATCAGCTTTTGAAGCAATTTAAGGAAAGCTGCCAAGCCCATGGGAGCGAATTGATTCTGGTTGACAAAAAGGACATTAAAAACATTGATGTAAATCTGGACGATACGGCTTTCGATTATATGGAATTTAAGGGTCTTCGCACCAAACTCCTGGGAATTGTTCAGACCGAAAACGCCAGTTTGGCGGCGGTCGTAGCCAAAGTCCTTCGCGAACGATATGGGTTACCGCTTTCCAACAAATTGATTCATCAGGGAATTTGGGAGACTTATTGGCCGGGTCGCTTGCAAATTGTTTCCCGGGATCCGCTCATCATCATCGACGGTGCTCACAACATTGATGCCGTTACGCGGTTGACGGAATTTTTGCGAGTCATCAAAGGTCAAAAACGCCTGTGCATCGTGTTTGCAGTATCGGCGGATAAAGCCAAAGATAAAATGATCCCCATGCTTGACACCGTCGCCGACGAGATCATTTTTACGCGTTACAATTACAAACGCAGCGACATTCCGGAAACGATTTTTGAGTTGTCCAAACATCCTAACAAACGAATGGAAAAAGATGTGGACAAAATCCTCGCGGAAGTCAAAGCCAAAAAGGATCAAATCACGGTATTCTGCGGCAGCCTGTATTTCGTCAGCGAGCTATTATCGAAATTTAAATAAAACAAGAGATGAAATTGATTTTCATCTCTTCAGAGCGTTGACAAAGTCAACGCTCATTTTTTCTTGTAATAAAATGGGACAAAGGCACCAAAAAGATATCTTTTTCTTGTCTAAAAAAGTGTTTTTTTGTTATTTCAAGATAGTTGTGGAAAAATAAACGAACCCCATCTTTGGAAATGGGGTTTGTCATCAGTCTGAAGAGATGAAATTGATTTTCATCTCTTTTTTGACGAAAAAAACTGATTTTGTTCTAATATATAAGCGGAAATGAGGTCCTTTATGAGTTTTTTGGTTCGAGAGATGCCCATTGACGAACGGCCGCGGGAAAGACTGCGAAAAGCCGGAGTTCAATCCCTGGCCACTCATGAGTTACTGGCCATTGTCTTGCGAACGGGCTGTGCCAACACTTCCGCGCTCGATGTGGCGAAAACCTTGCTTTTTCATTTCGAATCCATAGACAAATTAAATGAAGCAACGATTACCGAACTGATGCAAATAAAAGGGATTGGGGAAGCGAAAGCCATCGAAATTCTGGCCGCCATTGAACTAGGGAAGCGAATCAACATTCCGCTGTCATCGCAAACGGTAATCACCAGCCCGTACCAATCCTACCTGTATCTGAAAGATTCCATGCAACATTTATCGCAAGAATCTTTAGTTTGCATTTACCTGAACAACAAAAGTGAAGTAATTGCCAAAAAAACCGTTACCATCGGCACGGTCAACCAGACCATCTTCAATCCCCGCGACATTTTGAAATGGGCTCTCAAACTTTCGGCGACGGCCATCATCGTGGCTCACAATCATCCGAGCGGCAACCCCGAAGCGAGCGCTGAAGATATCATGGTGACGAAGAAATTGATCCAAGCCGCCAAAATGGTGGATATTTTGGTGGTTGATCACATCATCATCGGAAAAAACCGTTATTTCAGTCTTTTGGAGCAACAAAAGATGACATAATCAGAGGGTTATTTCCGCATTTTACTTTAAAAAGCGGTCCATTTATGTTATAATAAACCAAATTTAGGAGTATTCTGATGTTTGATTTGTCTTTTGAATTGGTTTATATAGTTCCCGCGGCTTTGTTGGCGATCATGCTGCATGAATCGGCTCATGGTTTGGTTTCATACTGGTTGGGCGACCCGACCCCCAAAGCTCAAGGTCGGATTTCGTTGAATATTTTTCGGCACATTGATATTTTGGGAACCCTTAGTTTGATTTTCTTCGGATTTGGGTGGGCCAAACCGGTGCAGATAAATCCCCGTTATTACAAAAACGTCCGTTTGGGGACCGCGCTGGTGGCTCTGGCCGGACCGGTGATCAATTTCATCATTGCGTTTTTGGCGATGTTTGTCTGCGGCATCATCGTCAAAACGGCCGGTTATGATCTGACCGGGTTTCTGTATCATTTGAATCTGTTTTTTTACTACCTTTCCGTCATCAACGTTGGTTTGGGAGTCTTTAATTTGATCCCATTTCCGCCCCTTGACGGATCCAAAGTAGTGCTATCCTTCCTTCCGGAGAAAAGTTACGTCTTTGTTTTGCGCTACGAGTATTTCGGAATGATCGCTTTGATCGTCCTTTTGTTCCTGGGCGTTTTGGACGTCCCGTTGAACCTGCTTCACGGATGGGCTCTTGAAGCCATCTCTTCCGCGGTTGCTTTCATCTTGAATTTATAAGCAAAGTTTGGTGGATTTATGAAAACCGTTCCCAAAACGCAATTCATCATCATCGATGAGAATCCTTACCGGGTCAATTTTGTTTCCAAACGGGGACGCAATGTGACCGTGCGGATCAATAACCGGTTGGACATTTTGGTCAACAAGCCTTTTTCGGTCAGCGAAAAACAAGCCATGGTTTTTCTTTCCGAGCATGATTCGTGGATTAAAAAAATCATCAACAAACAGAAAGCCGTCTTGGAAGAAATGTCCGCTCAAGGAATATGGGATCACCGCCAGATCTGGGTCTTGGGGAAACTTTATGATCTGATCCCAAACCAAGATTTGAAAACTGAATACGCATTTAATGAGAACCGGGTTTTCTATAAAAATGATTATTCTTCGCTCCTGAAAAAACTGGAACGGGATACTTTGGAGATCATTGCTGAACAATTCTCAGGGTGGCTGTCCCAATATTCCGGAAACTTGATGAAGACGCCGACGCTTTGTTTCCGGACCATGAAATCCCGGTGGGGAAGCTGCAACCGGCGAACCGGAAAAATCACTTTGAACAAAAAACTGATCCATGTGTCCTTAAAACTGATTGATTACGTGATCGTTCATGAATTTGCTCATTTTCAAGAACCAAACCACAAAACAAATTTCCACGCCATTATTGAAATAATTTTACCAAATCATCGCGTTTTGGAACGAGAAATCAAAAAATATGCCTTTTTATTGACCGAAAAGCCAGAGAAAATTTAACCCTGACTTTTCTTGCATACTATCGATATCATCAAAAATACTTGGTTTTTTTCAAGAGGTTTCACTTGAAAAAATTGACTGAGAATACTATAATTGAGAAGTATTTTTTAGAAGGAGAGGGGAAAAATGATTACCAAAATTGAAAAATTCGATTTGTTGCTGGGAAATAGGAAAAATCCCGGAAAGACTTATTTGTATTCGCAGATTATTCGGAATGAACGAACCCGCCGCAAGATGACGCTTTCGGAGATGGCCCATGGAATTTGTTCGATCAGTTATCTTTGCAAGTTTGAAAAGAACGCCATCAATGTTGACGAGGATTACATTAAAGCCATTTTTGAACGCGTTAACCTCGATTATACGAAAGTGGGAATGAACATCATTGAAGAAGGCGTCAAAAACGTGGTCAAAGCTTATCTTTATGATAAATTCGAGGAAATTGAAAGATATTATTTAATGATCGATGATTCCATTTTTAATGTTCAGAACTGTTTGATCAAAGGCTTTTACTACTTGGTTAACGAAAAATATTTGGAGTTTAAGGAAATCGTCAAAACCATCGATAACATCAAGGATACTTTGCTTTTGGAAGACGTGGGAGTTTTCATGTTCCTGGTTGTTCAATATTATGTGAACACTTATCAGTTCGGTGAAGCCGAGAAATATCTAAAATATTTGGATAAACTTACTTTCGAGATGAAAGAAATAAGCTGGTTGATTTACGAACAGCATTTTGTGACTGGCTATAACCTTAAATGTTCGGCCATGGTCTTTAAATATTACCGGAAGTTGATGTCCAATTTTAACATCGGCTATCCCAGCCAACGACAATTGATCATCCGGCTGATGCTGCTTGACATCGAATCCAAAGAGTATTTTGAAGAAGTTGAAAAAGAAATTGAAAATCTGAACCTTAATCAAATGGATGATCGGCTTTCCAGTGAAGCTCGGGCTTGGAAACTCCAAATAATGTTGAGGGGGAACAAATGGTTTGATGTTTTCGATGAAATCGTTGACAATCATTTATACTCGGATGCCCGTTTCGCCGCTTTATTGCTCTACACTGTCGATACGATTGATGACGATAATTACCGGAGCCAAGCGGTAGAATTGATTAAAGACCAAATTTACGAGGAAAATGAAACCATTCACAAGATATTCATCAAGTTCATGCTGATCAAATTTACCAGCGAAAAGAAATATGCGCTGATTGAATACCTGAAGTATGAAGCCTTGCCTTATAACGCTTTATACAGCCATCATCTGTATGGGGAAGTTTACGATCGTTATTATCTAGAGTATTTATGCCACACTTCTAAGTACAAAGAGGCCTTTTACTACCAAACCGGCTTGAAGACCACCGTCAAACAAAATTGTAGAATCATTCTTTCTCAATGACCATGATTAATCAATGAAAAAGTTTTGGCTCTGTAACTTAGTTGGGGGTATATGAAATACAACCTGTAACTTAGTTGGTGGTATTTCGCCTGTAACTTAGTTGGGGGTCAAAAGATTTAATTCTGTTTGGGGTGGGTCTAATCCATCCAATGGCGGCATCGCAATTAACCCAGTATTTACAAAATATAATTTAGAACTTGTAAATTCTATTGGAACTGTTGTTGCTTCAGATGCCGGAAATAGCAATGTATTCTTTTTGAGGCATTCTAACAATACAAGTTCTTCTAGTTTTACGTTGCGTTTAGGGCAAGTCGGTAATTGGCTAACAACAGGAAGTGATAACATTACTTTCTCTTCATATAATTCTTCTGGGATTAGTATTCTTTGTACACATGCTTATGCTGGTAATTATTTCCCAAGAGATTTTCAATATCATATTGCAACATGCAGACAGTGTGGGTATAGTAAGCTTGAAGAACATAATATAGAGATTCAGTTTCCGGACCCTATTGCTTATTGCATCAAGTGTTTCTTGCATATTACGACTTAGTGAGGAAAACATGAAAAATAATATTTTTAAAAACCTCAATAGTTTTTGTTTAATCGTATTAGGAATAATCAACCTAATATTGTATTTGACTCCATTTATTGTGTTTGAAGGCTTAATACCATCATTTTATAATGGCTACGAATTATTCTCATGGTTTAATTCCCCATATGATGAGGGCCCAATCATTACCATTATTTCTTTAGTTATTTTTATGCTCTCTATGATAATGTTGATTATAGGATTAATATCTCTTCAAGATAAATCCAATCTAAAAAAAGTATTACCTAAGGGTGTTTTCTATGTCTTGATTCTTTTGTTCTTTATAAGCAACGCTATTGGATTACCTGCATTAATACATTTTGCTGATGTGATGTCAACTAAATATATTTTTTCCAACCAAATACCATCGATTGGTATTGGCGCCATAATATTGTTTGCTATTAATATGATTTCATGCGTTTCGATGTTTGTTTTTTCTTTCTTTAATAAAAGCAATGCGCAAAGGAAAATATAATCCAAAGAACTTTTGGCAAGTAAACTGCCAAATTAAAAAGAAGCTCAACTTTACGATCAAAAGTTTTTAAAAAGCAAAAGGAACCATAAATTAGGTAGATGCGACGGTATTCGATAAAAGGGCTCTGTAACTTAGTTGGGGGTCAAAATAAAGGCATCCGGTTTCAACCGAATGCCTTTCTCAATACAATTTACACTTTTTTCTTGGTATGTCTTGAATAAGTGTAAATGTTTTACCGATTTTCCTCAACGTCTTTTTAGATTTGCTTGTTTATTCAATTTGCTCTTTTCCCGAAAAGGAACCAGCAACACTTATCTTGAAAAGAACGTGTTATTATAAAAAAGCTGTAACTTTTATGGGGGAGACCACCAACAAAGTTACAGTTATACTTACACTACCAACTAAGTTACATAATCAAAGTTAATAAGGAGCGAAAAAAGCTCTTTTTTTTTGGCAGTATGTTTTTCTAAAGGCAGAAAAAATTCAAATGGTCTTTGTTAGTTTTCTGATGAACTTATTATTTGCATAATTAGGGCTTTTACCTTATAATTATTAATGGTGATTTTTATGAGTGAACATTTTCAAAATTTAAACGATTTTCCCAATGGCAAAACCATTAAGGAAATGCGCAAATACGCGCAAACAAATAAAATTCCGGTTTTGAATGATGACGGATTGGCGCTGATGTTGCAACTGGTTGATTTGGTCAAACCGAAGCATTTTTTGGAAATCGGGACTGCCATCGGCTTTTGTGTCATCAACGTGGCCACCGCTTGCGACGGCGTCGTCATCGATACCATCGAGAAGAACAATGAGATGTATCAGGAAGCCGTGAAGAACGTGGAAGCCGCCAAAATGACCGACCGAATCCGAATCAGTCTGGGCGATGCCTTGGAATTCGACACTTCCAAAATTGATTATCGCTTTGACATCATCTTCATTGATGCGGCCAAGGCCCAATATGTCCGATTCTTCGAGAAATTTTCGCCATTTTTGGCTGAAGACGGAATCATTGTTTCCGATAATCTGCTTTTCCACGGTCTGGTGGAGAAAGACGCACGGATTGAAAACCGCAATCTTCGCAGTTTGGTGGACAAGATCCGGGATTATAACGTTTGGTTATCGAAACAAAAGGACTTTAAGACGCTCTTTTTGGCAATCGGGGATGGAATGGCCGTCACCAGGAGACTCAAATGAAAATCAAATTAATTGCGGACCTGAAGTCAGCGGAACGCCTCGGCGAGTACCTTGTTGATGGGATCATCATCAACGATCCGAAGTTTTCTTGCTACAATGACCGATTTTTGAGCGCTGAAGAGATTTGTTTTTCGCTGGAATACTGTAAAAAAAAGGGGTTGGTCTCGATCATCAACCTGGACCGGATTATCGAAGAGGAAGAACTGGAAGATTTTTATCAAACCATCAGGTCATATTGGGAATTGGGATTTGATTACGTCATCGGCGGCGATTTTGCGGCGATTGCTTATTTTCAAGAAAACGGGATATCGGACCAATTGATCTACAATCCCCAGACGCTGATCACCAACCGCTTTGACGCCCAGATCCTAAAAGATCTCGGAAGTTTGGCCATGATCGCCAATGAACTGACTTTGGAAGAAATAAAACCAATCACCGAAGCCGGCAACACCGTCATGGAAGTCTACGGCTATCACCAGATGGCTTATTCGCGACGAAATCTGTTGTCCACCTTTTCGGAGTTTCAGGGGAAGAATTTGCAACTGGCCGATCAAAGATTAGGCTTAAAAGAAGAACTTCGCGACGATCGTTATTCCATTTTTCAATCCGGACACGGGACTTTCGTCTACACGCCTTATCGTTATTGCCTTTTTGCGGAACTTAAAAGTCTTCCGGAATTGCGTTTCGCCAAAATAAGCGGGTTGTTTGTTCCGGAGGCGGAATTGATATCCGTCATCGGGCTTTACCGCGAACTTTTGAATGGAAATTACCGAAGCCTGCTGGAATTGCAAACCCGGCTGAAGGCCATAAATCCCAATTTGGGAACCGATTATTTGCATCAAGTGAAAGATTCTCCGGAGGGAAAAAACCATGATTGAATTATTGGCTCCCGCCGGGGACTTGGAGCGGTTAAAAGTAGCCATTTTATATGGAGCTAATGCGGTTTACATCGGGGGAAAGAAATTCAGCCTTCGGGCTCGGGCCAGCAATTTTGGATTAAAAGACATCAAAGAAGGCTGCGAATTTGCTCATTCTCATGGCGCCAAGGTCTATGTGACGATGAATATCGTTCCTCATGATTCCGATTTCGAGGGCTTGGAAGATTATCTTTTGGCTCTGGATTCGTTCGAAGTTGACGGCATCATTGTTACCAGTCTCAAAATCGCCGAAGTGGCCAAACGGCTGACGCCGCGGATCGAACGGCATTTGAGTACCCAATTTTCCGTATCAAACTCCCAAACGATCGAATTCTTGCGAAAATGGGGTTTTTCTCGATTTGTTTTGGCCCGGGAAGTCGGTTTGGAACAGATCCGCCAGATTCGTACCAAGACCGACGCCGATTTGGAAGTATTCATTCATGGGGGAATGTGCGTCTCCTATTCCGGAAGGTGCATGCTGAGCAATCACATGACCAACCGGGATGCCAATCGGGGCGGTTGCGCCCATTCCTGCCGCTGGAATTATTCGCTTTTTTTAAACGGAAAAGCCTTGAACATTGATGATGTTTTCTTTTCCATGGGCTCGCGGGACTTGTGCGCCGTTTCCGCCCTTCCCGAATTGATCAAACTGGGAGTGAAATCTCTGAAAATAGAAGGCCGGATGAAATCCATTTATTACATCGCGACCGTGGTCCGCGGATACCGGATGCTGATCGATGACTGCCTAAAAAACCATGGGAACTTTGATGTTTCGAAATATAAAGAGGAGATCTCCAAAGCCGAGAACCGGGCGACGGGTACGGGATTTTTATTTCATAAACCCGGCGTTAACGAACAAGTGTACAATAATGAAGAGCTGATGCCGACCAAAGAATTCATCGGAATGGTTTTGGACTATGATCCCATTACCCAAACGGCCACGGTTCAGGAACGAAACTATTTTGAAATCGGCGATGAGGTCGAATTTTTCGGGCCAAAGTCCGAAAACCGCCGGATGATCATCCGGGAAATGGGGGACGAGAACAACATCCCTCTTGCGGCGGCCCGCCATGCTCTCCAGATCGTAAAACTCAAAGTTGATTTTTCGGTTTCTCCCGGTGACATGATTCGCAAGGCCCCGGGAACCAAACGCTGAAAATGCAATCACAAAAAATGATTGCATTTTTCGTTCCGGAAGCGTATAATAGTCTTAAAAACATAAGGGGGAATAACAATGAATGGTAAACATCAATTGACAGCCGAAGGACTTGAAAAATGCAAGCAAGAATTGGATTTTTTGAAGAACCATGAACGAGGCCGGGTTATTGAATCCTTAAAAGAAGCTCGTGCTCAAGGGGATTTGTCTGAAAACGCCGATTATGACGCTGCACGAGATGAACAAGCTCGCTTGGAAGCGCGAATCAAAGAACTCGAAAACATCATCAAAAACGCGGTGGTCATTGATGAAAGCAAAGCCACCGCCTCAAATCTCGGAAAAGAGATTGTTCTGGAGTTTGAAGACAAGACTGTTGATGAGTTTTCTTTGGTCGGAAGTTTGGAAGCTGATCCGCTCCAGGGCAAGATTTCCAATGAATCGCCTTTGGGAGCTGCCATCCTCAATCAAAAAGTCGGAGATAAAGTTCTGGTAAAAACCGAAACCGGTTACGAATTTTACGTCATAATTAAAAAAATTAACTGAGGTTCGATCATGAAATACATTCCGTCACTAGATAAAAATTTTTCACCCATGATTTTGAAACTCCATGATTTTCAAAAAAAGATAAAAGCGGGAGTTTCAAAACAATTAGTCGTCATTTGCATTGAAAGAAATGACGGATATAACTACATCTATAAAATCGATACTTTCAAAGATCATGCTGGGCATGATAAAGAAAATTATGAGATCGTGGAAAGAATCATTAAAACCCTGCTTTGGTTGATTGGCGGTTTCAAGATCTACATCGCGGGGTCAAAAGCCATATATGAGCAAATTTTAGCTGATTATCAACCGGGCGGACGCCGCGAATTTGACGCCGATTTTTTGGCCAAAGCTTATGAAAGTCCGTTTTTCGTTCACTTCGTAAATTACGGTTCCATTCCGGCTTTTAAACCCCAAAATATTTTTTTTACTGCCAATGTCAACGGTTGCCGAATCGGATTCGACGCCGGCGGCAGCGACCGAAAGGTTTCCGCGGTCATTGATGGTCAAGCTGTTTACAGCGAAGAAGTGGCTTGGCTTCCGAAACTGAATTCCAACCCGCAATATCATCATGACGGCATTCTGGATTCCATGAAGAGAGCCGCATCTTATATGCCAAGAGTTGACGCCATCGGGGTCTCTTCGGCGGGCATCTATGTTGACAACCGGATCAGGGCGGCTTCGCTGTTTTTGAAAGTTTCGAAAGACGATTTTGATCGGCATGTGAAAAACATGTACATTGACATCGCGAAGAATGAATTCGGTGATGTTCCGCTGGTGGTCGCCAATGACGGCGATGTCTCGGCGCTGGCCGGGGCCATTGAACTGAAAGACAATCAGATTCTCGGTTTGGCCATGGGCACTTCCGAAGCCGCGGGATACGTTGATGAAAACGGCAACCTCAAAGGCTGGTTGAGCGAATTGGCGTTTGTTCCGGTCGATTTCAACCCCAACAGCATGGTTGATGAATGGAGCGGCGATTACGGCTGTGGCGTCAAATATTTTTCGCAGGACTCAGTCATCAAATTGGCACGGGCCGGAGGAATCGTCTTTGACGAGAACCTTTCGCTGGCTCAAAAGCTTAAATATGTTCAAAAACTCAACGAAGAAGGCCATTCAGTCGCCAACGAGATATTTGAGAACATCGGGATTTACTTGGGATACGCGATTGCTTATTACGCGGAATTCTATCAGATCAAACATGTGCTTTTGCTCGGCCGCGTTGTTTCCGGAAAAGGCGGCGATACGATCCTGAAAGTCGCCAAGACGGTTTTGTATGACGAATTCCCGGAACTTAAATCGATTAAGCTTTCCATGCCGGACGAAATGAGCCGCCGGGTTGGTCAATCTTATGCCGCGGCTTGTCTTCCAATCATTAAATAAAAAACAATACACCGATAGGCCTTGAATTTCCGGCTTATCGGTTTTATATTGTTGCGTCCGGGACCCGCTGGAATTCAGATATGATATAATATCCTTAAGGAAAATGTTTATGAATGGATATTATATGTTACAAGAAAAAACCATCGCCCCGATTTTTAGTCTTAAAGACCAAAATGACAACATTGTCAAATTATCGGACTTTTTAGGGAAAAAAGTTGTCGTTTATTTTTATCCAAAAGATCATACCCCCGGATGCACCCGTCAGGCCTGCGCGTTTCGCGATGCCTATGACGGATTTAAAAAGAAAAACATCGTTGTCATCGGCGTGAGCAAAGATTCCATTGAATCCCACCGGAAATTCATCGCGGATTACCAATTGCCTTTCATTCTGCTAGCCGACCCGGAGTTGGAAGCCATCAAAGCTTTCGGCGTTTGGGGAGAAAAGAACCTTTACGGGATCAAAAGCATGGGAGTGATCCGTTCAACTTTCGTCATCGATGAGAAAGGCGTTATCGCCAAGGTCTTTACGAAAGCTAACCCGGACACCAACGCTCAAGAGATTCTGGAATTTTTGAAATAAATAAACCATTGGAAAGAGGAAATCTGTTTAGTTTTTCTAAATGGTTTTTTTCTTTCTTTGGACTTATGCAGTGATTTTTGATATAATGAATTCAGCGGAGGAGCTATGCTCACATTTATTTTTGGATTAAAGAAATTTGTTCCCAGCGATTGCAGCTTGGACGTTTACCACATAGATTACCAACAAATGTTTGATCTTGGAAAAAGAGTCATTTTTTTTGATATTGACAATACATTGGTTCCTTATGACGAAGACCTGCCGACCCAGCCTCTTAAGGAATTGTTTGCCCAGATTAAAAAAATCGGGTTTCAGATCATTTTCATGTCCAACAATCATAAAAAACGGGTTAAGAAATTCGCTGATGCGGCCGGAGAGCGATTTGTAGCCAATTCAAACAAACCTTTGAAATGGGGATACCGAAGAGCCAAAAAAATGGCCGGCTGTCCAAACGTGGAGGTCCTTTCGGTCGGAGACCAAATTCTTACCGATGTCTTGGGTTCAAGACGCAGCGGCCTGGACATCATTTTGGTCCGAGCTTTGAAAAAGAAAAACGAAAAATGGTTTACCAAGATCAACCGCCGGACTGAGAGCCGGATCATCGCGGAAATGAAAGAAAAATATCCGGATACATACGGAAAGATAAAGGAAATAATGGAATGAAAACTAGATGTGAAGGTTGCGGAGCCAAGATCCAAACCACTGATCCCACTCAAAAAGGATATATCAAAAGCGAAGTATATTTGAAAAACCCCGATAATTTCTATTGCGAACGTTGTTTCAATCTTTTACATTACAATCGCAACACCGAAGTCGAATACAGCGAAGCCGGATTTTTGGAAAATGTCCAGAAAATTGCAGCCAGTGGCAGTCTGGTCGTTCATGTCGTCGACATCTTCGATCTCGACGGGACGGTCATTAAAAAAATCAACGAATACTTTCCGAACAATCGGATTTTGTTGGTTGCCAACAAATTCGACTTGTTCCTAAATTCCGTCAAAGTCACCAAAGTCCGGACTTATCTGAACGAATTTCTGAAAAACCAAAACATTCACGCCGAAAAAACGCTGATCATCTCCAGTTTGAACGAAGAGGACATCAAACGGCTGTTAAAAAACATTCATGACATGCAAGACGGCCAAGATGTTTATCTTTTCGGGATGACCAATACCGGGAAATCTTCCATCATCAACGGCATTAACCGTTTTTACAAAAAGGATGCCCGCATTGTCGTCAACAATTCGATCAGCACCACGCTGGACTTCATAAAAATCGGCTTGCCAAACGGAACCTTCATCATTGATTCGCCGGGGATCATCAACGATTTTCAGGTCACTTATTACCTCGATAAAGCCAACCTGAATCTATTGACTCCCAAGACCTTCATCAAACCGGCGGCTTATCAGTTAAACCCGGAACAAGCTTTGTTCATTGGCGGCTTTGTCATCATCAAGTTCCTCAAAGGGACCCGGTCGTCGATGATCGTCAACGTTCCTTCGGGTGTGGTCATTCACCGGACCAAATTGGAAAACGCCGATGCTTTTTACGCCGAACACAAAGATGACCTTTTGAAGATCCCAAATGAAAACGAGCGATCCAAAATGGGAAAAATGGTGGCTCACAAATTCACTTTCGCCGAAGATAAAAAGGATTTGACCATCAGCGGACTTGGGTTTGTTGCTTTGGTTGGAAACGGAGAAATCGAAGTTTGGAGCTTCGAAA
Source organism: Caryophanales bacterium UBA2253 (assembly GCA_002347755.1). GTDB lineage: Bacteria > Bacillota_I > Bacilli_A > ML615J-28 > CAG-698 > UBA2253. The sequence goes on along the minus strand of DDXT01000036.1, from coordinate 19,838 downwards.
AGATCAAGATCGGGATTCGCGAGGCCATTGTATGAAAGATAGCCTCGAGGAATACAAAAAAATTCTTTGGAACAAATTCCAAAATAGTCAGAGCCCCCGGGCCGAATCCCGCTACCGCCATTCGCTCGGCGTTTTGAAAAAAGCTTTGGAAATAAAGAAAACCTTTAGCCTGCCCGTCGATGAACACAAACTGATGGTGGCGGCTTTGCTTCATGATTACGCCAAATTCACCACCTGGGAAGAATATGTCCAAATCATTAAAGAAAACCATTTAGACAAACAGCTTTTGGAGACCAGCCCCAAGATTTGGCATTCGATCCTGGGGGGATACGTGGTCAAAAAAGAATTGGGGATCGACGATCCGGAGATCCTGGACGCCATCCGCGATCATACTTTAGGAGGAAGCAACATGAGTTTGCTTTCCGAGATCATTTTTCTGGCTGATTATACCGATGAAACCCGCGAAGGCGAGTATTTCCGGGAAGCCAAAGCCCTTTCCAAAGTCGATTTTCACCAAGCCATTGCTTGCAAAATCCATCAGCGGATGCTCAAGGAACCTCAATTCGTAACCGAAGAATTGAAAACCATGTATCAAAAATATCGGGAGGATTAATGGATTCGCTTAAAAACATCGCCAAAATCATCAATTCCATGAAAGTCAAAGATGTTCGGATCTACAAGACCGGCCATTTGACCCCTTTCTACGATTATGCGATCGTCATGACCGCCTTATCCGGACGGATGCTTTCGTCAGTCGTCGGTCATTTTCGCCAAGCCGAAGACGAGGGCTTGATCGGCATTCGCGGGGTGGAAGGAAAACAAAGCGGTTCTTGGGTATTGGCCGATCTGGGCGATGTCATCGTTCACGTCTTTACCGCTGAAGAGCGGGAGCGCTACGATTTAGACAAACTTTGGAAAGATCTGCCCCAAATCGACCTCGCTGATTTGATCTGATATCTAAAATACAGAGTTTACCCTCTGTTTTTTTTGGATTTTCTTAACAAACGAAGATTGGCATGTTATAATGATAAACATGTTGGAGGGAAATTATGAACTGCATATTCGGAATTGACATCGGGGGAACCGAGATCAAAATCGGTAAATTCTATCAGGAACATTTGGTTTTGAAGACCTCGATCAAAACCAATGTCAGCGATGGCGGAAACCATATTTTTTCCGATATCTTTCTAAAAATCGATGAACTGACGCAAAACGACACGGCCGAAGGCATCGGCATCGGCGTTCCGGGACCGGTGGTGAACGGCGTCGTCTTAGGCGCGCAAAACCTGAACTGGAAACGGATCGAAGCCCAGCGGATCCTCAAAGAACGATATCCGAATTGCGAGATCGCCGTGCTGAATGATGCCAACAGCGCCGCGCTTGGGGAAATGGACCAAGGCGGAGCTAAAAAATATCAAAATTTTGTTTTCATGACCATCGGGACCGGGATCGGCGGCGGAATCGTCATCAATGGGCAGCTGGTTGAAGGAGCCACTGGCTCGTCCGGAGAAATCGGCCACATTCGCGTCGCTTTCGGAAATGAAAGACAATGCACTTGCGGGCTTTATGATTGCATCGAACAATATGCCAGCGCGACTGGCATCGTGAAAACGGGAAATCAGCTTCGCCAGGGACGAGATACCGTTTTAAACCGCATTGAAGTGACCTCCAAAAACATTTTTGATCAGGCGAAACTGGGGGATGAGGTTTGTTTGGAAGTGGTGGCCCAAATGATTGAAAAACTCGCGACGGCGACCGCGGCCATTGCCAATATAATTAATCCCGAAGCCATCCTGATTGGCGGGGGCGTGAGCAAAGCCGGGGGCTTTTTATTGACCAGATTGCAAAAGCGGTTCCGCGAATTGGCTTTCTACTCCGTTCGCGACACCGAATTCCGTCTTGCGGAACTCGGGAACGACGCCGGAATATACGGCGATGGTTTCGCCGTTCGCAAAAAAATCTATGGAAACTAAAACTTTTGTTTCGGACATCCTGGGCGCGAATTGTTATTTGTTGACTGACAGGATCAAAGCCATCGTCATTGATCCTTGCGTTAGTTATGAACGAGTTTTTAAAAATGAAACGGCGGTGCTCGCGGGAGTGATCATCACGCACGGGCACGTCGACCACATCAATCAATTATCCTCCTATTTAATGAAAGACAACATAAAAATTTACATGCACAAGAAATGCGAAGAAAAACTAACGGACTCCCAAAAGAATTATTCTGCCTTTTTTGAAGAAAGGCTGTCTTATGACATCAAGGCCGAACAAAAAGTCATCGTTCATGATCGTTCGATGATCGAGGTCTTGGAAGAAAAACTAATGATCATCGAGACTCCGGGTCATACGGACTGCTCGATCTGCATTTTGACGGGAAACCTAATGTTCAGCGGCGACACCCTTTTCCGAGGGACGGTCGGGCGGACCGACCTTTATACTGGAAATTCTTGCAGCATGCAGCTGACGATCGAAAAACTTCGCAATCTCAGACGTGATTACCGGGTCTTTCCCGGACATGGGGAATCGACCACTTTGAATTACGAAAAAGAACACAACCGATATTTCATTAGGAGAAAAAATGGCGAAAATTGTTAAAAAAGAACCTTTGAACCCCAGCGTTACCTTGATGGAAGTTGAAGCCCCGGAGATCTCCAAGCGGGCTCGGGCTGGTCAGTTCGTCGTTTTGCGAGTCGATGACCACGGGGAGCGGATCCCCTTGACGATCGCGGGAACGGATGCTCAAAAGGGAACCGTCACCATCATTTTTCAAATCGTGGGCCTTACGACCAATAAGCTAAACCGCTTGGAAGTCGGCGCCGAGATCCTCGATTTCGTCGGGCCGCTTGGAAAACCGACTCAAATTTCCGGCTTAAAACGCGCTTGCGTGGTCGCGGGCGGGGTCGGGACCGCCATCTGTTACCCCATTGCCAAAGCTTTGCATCAACAAGGAACCGAAGTTGACATCATCATCGGCTTCCGAAACAAAGAATTGATCATTTTGGAAAAAGAATTTCGAAGCTTAAGCCAGCATACTTATTTCACGACCGACGATGGATCGTATGAAAGAAAAGGCCTGGTCACCGAAGTCTTAAAAGAATTGTTGGATCAAGGAATCCGTTATGACGAAGTATTTGCCATCGGCCCGCTGCCGATGATGAAATATGTCAGTTTATTAACAAAAAAATATGATCAAAAGACCACGGTGAGCATGAATCCGATCATGATTGACGGAACCGGGATGTGCGGCTGCTGCCGTTTGACCGTTAATGGAAAAACGAAATTCGCTTGCGTGGATGGTCCGGATTTTGATGGCTTTGCCATTGATTATGATGAAGCGATCGCCCGCGTGCGGATGTATCAAAACGAAGAGCGTGAGGCCAATTGCCGGCTAGTGAACAAAAATGAATAAAAAAACGCCAATGAGCATTCAAGATGCGGTAAAAAGAATCACCAATTTCGAAGAAGTGGCTTTGGGTTACACCGAAAACGAAGCTCTTTTGGAAGCCTCGCGCTGTTTGAGCTGTAAAAGCGCACCCTGCATCAAAGGCTGTCCGGTCAGCATTAATATTCCCGGATTCATCAACAAACTTCGCAATCATGACATTAACGGCGCTTATCAAATAATTACCGAAGCCAATTTGCTTCCGGGAGTATGCGGCCGGGTTTGTCCTCAGGAAACGCAATGCGAAGCCGTTTGTGTGCGGGGAATCAAAGGCGAAGCCGTTGCCATTGGTCGGCTGGAGCGTTTTACCGCTGATCATGTCACCAAAAAAGAATTAAACTTCCTCAAACCAACCAAAGGCAAAGTGGCCATTGTTGGCAGCGGCCCAGCCGGGCTGGCTTGTAGCGGGGTTCTCGGAAGCTTGGGCTATGAAGTCGATGTTTTCGAAGCCATGCAAACGGCCGGCGGCGTTCTGATTTACGGGATCCCCGAATTTCGGCTTCCGAAACAAATCGTCCGCGGCGAAATCGACAATCTTAAAAAACTGGGAATCAAATTTCATGTTGATACGGTCATCGGGAAAACCTTGACCATTGATGATCTGTTTGAAAACGGCTACGGCGCCATCTTCATCGGAAGCGGAGCCGGACTCCCGAAATTCATGGATATCCCCGGCGAAAATCAAAACGGCGTTTACTCTGCCAATGAGTTTTTGACCAGAGTCAATCTGATGAAAGCCAATCAGCCGGATTACGATACCCCATTGAAGAGAATGAAAAAGATCGCCGTGGTCGGCGGCGGAAACGTCGCCATGGATGCCGCTCGTTGCGCCAAGCGTCTCCAGGCGGAAGAAGTTTACATCATTTACCGACGCAGTTTCGAAGAAATGCCAGCTCGGCTGGAAGAAGTCGAACACGCCCAAGAAGAAGGCATCAATTTCCGGATTCTAACCAACCCGGTTCGGGTCATTGGCGACGAAGCTCATAATGTAAAAGGCATCGAGTGTGTGGAAATGGTCCTCGGAGAACCGGATGGAAGCGGTAGGAGAAGCCCGATCGTCAAACCGGATTCCAATTTCGTTCTTGAAGTCGACACCGTCATCATGGCGCTGGGTAATTTCCCCAACCCACTTTTGGCGGGGGCCACCCCTAACCTTAAAACGGATCGACACGGTTGCTTGATCATTGATGCCAATTTGATGACGACCATCCCCGGTGTTTTCGCGGGCGGGGACATCGTTACCGGCGCGGCGACCGTCATTTTGGCGATGGGAGCCGGAAAACAGGCCGCTTTTGCCATTGACGCTTACTTAAAATCAAGATAAACAAATCTAGAAAAGGCGGTATGCGCTTCATGCACTTGATTGAAAACGAAATACTTGTCAATTGCCCAGTCCAAAAAACCTTTGGTTTTTTTACGGACCTCAAGAAAATAATCCAATCTTTTCCCAATGCGAAACAAATGGAAAACGTCTCCGGGGGATTCGTTGGTACGGGGACGAATTTGCTTTTCACGCTTAAAATTGACGGTAAACTCGTCAGCAGCATCATCACCATCAAAGAGTTTGAACCGGAAAAGCGCATCTTGGTGGAAAACGACCGGATTTCAATCCTGGAGACTTACTCCTACGGCTTTGAAGCACTCGGGAGAAAAACCAAAATTTCCTTCAAAGGCGACATCGTTTTCCATGCTTTTGACGAATTCGTTCAATGTCAAATTTTTGAAGACATAAAAAAACTGGATCTTGAGCATTTGGAGTTGATCAAAAAGATTCTCGAGAAACCGGTTTAACCAAAGAAGTGCGAAAATCTCGCCCTTCTTTTAAAATTATTTTAAAAAATTAGCAAACACAACTTGACAGTGCTAACAAAAAGGTGTATAATACTTTTAGCATTCCGAAGAGCGGAGTGTCAAGGAGACGCTATGTTATCTTCCAGACAAACCATGGTTTTAAAAGCCATTGTTGAAGAATACGTAAAAACCAATGAGCCGGTGGGATCAAAGACTTTGACTGATCGCCCGGAATTTTTGCTTAACGTTTCTCCCGCGACCATTCGCAATGATATGGCGGAACTGGAGCAATTTGGATTGATCCTCAAGACCCATACTTCCAGCGGCCGCGTTCCCTCCGAAGAAGGATATCGGGTGTATGTGCAATCGATTCTGGATGAAAAAAATCATCAGATCGATTCATTTCCGCTGATTGACGAAATATTCGATCGCGACTTGATTAGCCGGGAACAGGCCATCAAAGAATCGATGGCTTTGGTTACCGAACTGACCAATTATGCAGCGGTGGTTTTGGGAACGGCCAGTTACAACGCCAAGATTCGCAAAATCCAATTCATTTCGCTTTCGGAACGTTTGGCCGTCGTCATGCTGGTAACCGATCGGGGTTATGTTGAAAGCAAGAAGATCATTGTTCCCGAAAACATCAGTGTCCGCGACATTGAGCGGGTCATCGGGTTTTTGAATGAAATATTGTGCGATTGCCCGATTTCCAAAATTGATGAAACGCTCAAGAAACATCTTACTGATCAAAAACTCAACGCTTATTTTGAATACTACGATGATTTGATTTCCGCTCTGATTCGCATGTTTACGGAAATGGTCAAAGACAAATACTTTTTGTCGGGGCAAAGCAACATGCTGAGCCAACCGGAATTTCAAAACATCACCAAAATCCGGGAACTGCTTGATGCCATCGAACATCAAGACATCATTAAAGCAGTCAACGTCTCACAGCGCGGAATAACCGTGCGGATCGGCCAGGAAAACCAAATTCAGGCCATGAAGGATTGTACGGTGATAACCGTTCCTTATGAAATCGAAAACGGAGAGTTCGGGGCAATTGCGGTCATCGGACCCACCCGAATGGAATACCAAAAAGTCATTCCGTTACTAGAGTACATCGCAAAAAACATTAAGAAGGTAATATGAGAAAATGAACAATCGTTATCGCGAAGAAGAAAAAGAAGAAGCAACTCCAACCCCGAAGGACGTTGCCAATGAGCCGGAAATCAAAAACGGCAAGGGAGCAAAGGAAAAGATCAAAGCCGAACCAGCCGTTCCGGCTGTCGAACCGGTGATTGATCCGAAGATCCCGGCCTTGGAAACTGAGGTTGCGAAACTTAAAGAAGAAAACCAGCAACTGAAGAATCAATATTTGCGAACTTTGGCCGACGCGGATAATTTTCGGAAACGGGTCAACGAAGAACGCCAGCGCGAGCGAAAATACGGTTCGCAGTATATTTTGGAAAAAATGGTCGCTGTCATCGACATATTCGATCGGGCGGTGGGTGTGAAAACCGAGGACGAGAAGCTAAAACAGTTCTTACTCGGGTTCGAAATGGTAAATAATCAGTTAAAACAAATTTTAGATGATGAAGGGGTCAAAAAAATCAACTCGCTTTATCAAAAATTCGACCCGGTCACCCAACATGCGGTTGACTTGGGTTATGATGACAAATATGAAGAAGACATCGTCATCGCGGAATCTCAAACCGGTTACATGTACAAGGACCGGGTTTTACGACCGGCTCTGGTAATAGTAAATAAGAAAAAACAGGAGGAAAACAAATAATGGGAAAAATTATAGGAATTGACTTAGGAACAACCAACTCGGTTGTAGCCGTTATGGAAGGCGGCGAAGCTAAGGTTATCGTTAACGCGGACGGAGGAAGAACCACACCTTCCGTCGTCGCTTTCAAAGATGGAGAGATTCAGGTCGGGGAGATTGCCAAAAGACAGACCATCACCAACCCGAACACCGTTTCGTCCATCAAGAGATTGATGGGTTCGAACGAACGCATCAACATGAATGGGAAGCAATATACCCCGCAAGAAATTTCCGCAATGATCCTTCAAAGCATGAAGGCCACCGCGGAAGCTTATTTGGGCGAAAAGGTCACCGATGCGGTCATCACCGTTCCTGCTTATTTTAATGATGCACAGCGTCAGGCGACCAAAGATGCCGGTCGCATCGCTGGTTTGAATGTCAAACGCATCATCAATGAACCGACTGCTGCCGCTTTGGCTTATGGAATTGACAAAAAAGACAAAGAACAAACCGTTTTGGTTTTTGACCTGGGCGGAGGAACCTTTGATGTGTCCATCCTTTCATTGGCCGATGGGACTTTTGAAGTAATCGCCACCGCCGGCAACAACCGCCTGGGCGGCGATGATTTCGATAAAGTCCTCATGGATTATTTGGCCGACGAATTCCGGAAGGCCGAAGGAATCGATTTGACTAAAGACAAAATGGCCATGCAAAGACTGAAAGACGCCGCCGAAAAAGCCAAGAAAGAGCTGAGCGGCATCACTAAGTCCGACATCAGCCTGCCATTCATTGCGGTTCGCGACGGCAGCCCGGTCCATCTGACCACTTCTTTGACGCGCGCCAAATTTGATGAACTGACCAGCTTCTTGGTTGAGAAAACCGTTGCTCCGGTTCGTCAAGCCCTCAAAGACGCAAAAATGACTCCTAAAGATCTGGATCAGATCCTCTTGGTCGGCGGATCGATTCGAATTCCGGCCGTTCAGGAATGCGTAAAACGCGAACTGAACAAGGAACCGAACAAGAGTGTTAACCCGGATGAAGTCGTAGCCATGGGTGCGGCCATTCAAGCCGGCGTTTTGGCGGGCGACGTCAAAGACGTACTGCTTTTGGACGTTACTCCGCTGTCACTGGGAATCGAAACCCTGGGCGGCGTGTTCACAAAACTAATCGACCGCAACACCACCATACCGACTTCAAAATCGCAAGTTTTCTCGACGGCTGCGGATAATCAGCCGGCTGTCGATGTCCATGTTCTTCAAGGCGAACGCGCCATGGCCGCGGACAACAAGACTTTGGGACGCTTCCAATTGGGAGACATCCCATTGGCTCCGCGCGGAATTCCTCAAATCGAAGTAACTTTTGACATCGATGCCAACGGCATCGTCAATGTCCGGGCCAAAGATCTGGGAACCGGAAAGAGCCAATCCGTGACCATTCAGGGCGGTTCGGCCTTATCGGAAGCCGAAATCAAAAAGATGGTTCGCGATGCAGAGGAAAACGCGGAATCAGACAAAGCTCGCAAAGAAGAAGTCGATTTGCGCAATGAATGCGAGCAACTGATCCTGGCTGCAAAAAAATCGGTTGAAGATTTGGGAGCTGAAGTCAGCGAATCGGAAAAGAAGGACATCGAAGATAAATCGAACGATCTGCGCGAGGCATTGAAAGGCACTAACTTGGAAACCATTAAATCCAAGAAGGAAGCTTTGATCAAAGTCAGTCAAAAAGTGGCTTCGCGAGCTTATGAAAAAGCTCAAAAAGAGCATGACAAAGAGCATAAACAAGATGATCACCAAGATAAAAACGAAAAATCCAAACCAAATTCCGAGGATGACAAAGTCGTCGACGCCGAATTTGACGACGTAAAATAATTTAAAATCATTTCAGAAAGAGAAGATTATGGCCAAACGAGATTATTATGAAGTTCTGGGAATTTCCAAGACTGCCACCGATGATGAAATAAAGAAGGCTTACCGGGCCCTCGCCAAGAAATACCATCCTGATGTCAGCACTGAACCCAAAGCCACCGAAAAATTCAAAGAGGTTCAGGAAGCCTACGAAGTCTTGAGCGACCCGGCTAAACGGGAGCAATATAATCAATTTGGTCATGAGTCCCCGAATATGGGGCAGGGTTTTGAAGGCTTTAATTTCGGCGGCGGTGGTTTTGGCGGCTTCGGTGGTTTTGAGGACATTCTCTCTTCCATTTTCGGAGGAGGAAGACGCGAATCCGCGTCCAGTTCTACCAGCCGCGGCTCGGACCTGCGGACCACGCTTACCATTTCTTTTGAAGAAGCGGCCTTTGGCTGCGAGAAAGAGATCAGCATCACGAAATATGACACTTGCTCGGCTTGTGCCGGTTTGGGTGCCCAATCCAAGAATGATGTTGGCGTGTGCCCAAAATGTAGGGGCCAAGGGCGGATCGTGATCGAGCAAAATACCCCGTTCGGCCGCATCCAAACGCAACAAACCTGCCCGACTTGCGGCGGAAAAGGCAAAGTAATCAAGAATAAATGTCCGGTCTGCGGCGGCGAAGGCCGGGTTCGCAAACCCACCAAGATCAAAGTCAAGATTCCTTCGGGAATTGATGACAACCAAGGATTCAAACTGTCGGGTTACGGCGAAGCCGGAGCCAATGGCGGCATGAACGGCGATCTGTACGTCAATGTTTCCGTCAAACCGCATGAGATATTCATCCGCGATGATTTGAACATTATCCTGGAGATGCCGATCACTTTCAGCCAAGCGGCTTTGGGTGACAACATTGAAATTCCGACTCTGACCGGAAATGTCAATCTAAAAATTCCGGCCGGAACCCAAACCGGAACGAAATTCAAATTGGCCAACAAAGGAATTTACAATTCCCGGACCGGAATGGCCGGAAATCAATTTGTCATCACCAACTTGATCACACCGTCGAAATTATCAGCGGAACAAAAAGACCTGTTCTTGAAATTATCGCGAACTGATGAAAAATCATCTTCGATTTTTGATAAGATTAAGAAATTTTTTAAAAGTTAAATGCTAGATTTCTAGCATTTCAGAGCGTTGACAAAGTCAACGCTCGTTTTTTCTTGTCATAAAATGGGACAATGGCACCAAAAAGATATCTTTTTCGAGTCTAAAAAAGTGTTTTTTTGGTTTTTTCAAGATGGTTGTGGAACAATAAACGAACCCCATCTTTGAAAATGAGGTTTGTCATCAGTCTGAAATGCTAGAAATCTAGCATTTTTCTTTTGTTTGATCAGAAAAATGGTATAATAAACCATAGTAATTTGCGAAGGTACGATATGCAAAGATATTTTGTGACCAACCAACAAATTAGCAGCGGAATTGTGGTCATTCTCGGAAGTGACTGCCATCACATCAAAAATGTCATGCGCATGCAGCCGGGAATGGCGGTTGAAGCCGCGGATGAAACCGGAAACGTTTATGCTTGCATCATTGACCAGCTGGCAACTAATCAAGTGATTTTGAAAATCGAGAAAAAGCTAGATCGCAATACCGAACTGCCTTGGGAAGTCACCATTGCCATGGGGCTGACCAAATTCCCCAAACAGGAAGAAGTCCTGCGACGGATCGTCGAACTCGGAGCGGCCGGTTTTGTTCCGGTCGAGATGGCCCGAAGCATGGTAAAGGCCAAGGTTACGCCGGGGGCGAAACTTGACCGGATGGCTTTGATCGTCAAAGAAGCTTCCGAACAATCGCTTCGGAATAAACTGCTTCTGGTTTTGCCAATAACCAGTTTCAAAAGTTTTCTGGAAATGAGCAAAAACTTTGACCTCTGTCTTTATGCCTATGAAGAACGGGGAAAGACGGACGATTTTTCTTTGAAAGGGATCTTAAAGCGTTTTTCGGGACGTTCAATTTTGTTTTTGACCGGACCTGAAGGGGGAATCAGTCCTCAGGAAGCTGAACGGCTGGACCAAAGCGGTTTTCACGCGGTTGGTTTGGGTCCCCGGATCCTCAGGTGTGAAACCGCACCTCTGTATGCCATGTGCGCCATTAGTTATGAAGCGGAGTTAAAAAATGAAAGTTAGTTATTGCTCGCTTGGCTGCAAAGTCAACGAATACGAATCCATGGCCATCATCAATGATTTTATGAATCATGGATATGAACTGGTTGAGTTTGGAGAGCAAAGCGATGTATATATCATCAATACTTGCACCGTCACGGCGGTTTCGGATGTGAAAAGCCGGAAAATGATTCGTCGGGCCGTCAAAAGCAACCCAGATGCGATCGTTGCGGTCATGGGTTGTTTTGCGCAGCTTCATCTGGATGAGGTCGCTAAAATCAGAGGAGTGGACGTTTTGATCGGAACGACTGAACGCCATCGTTTATTTGAACTGGTTTCCGCCGCGCTTTTAGACAAAGCCCCCCATTTTGCGATCCAGGACGTCAAGCAAGAAAAAGTTTATGAAGAATTGAAGATCGATCGGTTCGCGAACAAATCCCGCGGCTTTGTCAAGATCGAAGACGGATGCAATAACTTTTGTAGTTATTGCGCCATCCCCTATGCCCGGGGCCGAGTTCGCAGCCGGAAACCCGAAAATGTGATCGCGGAAGTTCAATTGCTTACTGATCAGGGAATCCGGGAAATCGTTTTGGCGGGAATCAATTCTGGTGCCTACGGGGAAGACCTCGGAAACCATGACTTGGCCGATTTGCTTACCGAATTGACCCAAAAGGTTCGAAATTTGGGACGGATTCGCGTTTCCTCGATTGAAGCCACCGATGTCACCCCCAAATTATTGGAGGCCATCTGCGCCAATTCCGCTCATGTCTGCGATCATTTTCATATTCCATTGCAAGGCGGATGCGATGAAACACTGAAAAGAATGCATCGAAAATACGATCTTGAATATTATTCCGATAAAATTGCCCAGATTCGTGCCATCTTTCCCGGGGTTAACATCAGCACCGACATCATGACTGGTTTTTCCGGTGAGACCGCCGCAGATTTTTCTAAAACCTTTCAGTTCGTCGATTCCCTGAATTTTGGCGAGACGCACATCTTTCCTTATTCCCGCCGGATCGGAACCCCGGCTTTCAATTATCCGGACCAAATTGATGAAATGACCAAACATTACCGGGTCAATGAATTGTTGGCTTTAAACCAAAAAAAGGCCTTGGAATATCGTCAAAAATTTGAAGGCCAGATTTTGGAAGTCATCGTAGAAAGAAACCAAATGGGATTGGCTTTCGGTCATTCGGCCAATTATTTGGAAATTGAATTTCCAAGCCTTACGGCTCGAAAAAACGATCTTGTGAAAGTAATTATAAAAAAGGCCGGATATCCGGTATCAACGGCGAAAGAGGTAGTCCATGTTTAAACAGTATCAGTTCAAAAAATTCATATATCAGGGTTTGGATGAACTGAAGTTCACCGAACCCACCAACATTCAGAAGATTGTCATTCCTAAAATCATGAAAGGGGAGAATGTCATCGGAAAAAGCCAAACCGGGACTGGAAAGACGCATGCCTTTTTGCTCCCGCTCCTTAATGATTTGGGGTCGGGCAACGATTGCGAGATTTGCATAATCGTTCCGACCCGCGAACTGGCTGGGCAAACGGAAGAAGAGATTCGCAAGATCACCAAATTCAGTCCCGAACCGATTGATGTCCGGACTTTCGTTGGTGGATCAAATCGGGACTCGGAAATCGAGAAACTTTCCAAAAGCCAACCGCAAATCGTGATCGGAACCATCGGTAAATTGAAAGATCTGGCCTTCGACAACGGGTTTTTAAAGATCCACACCGCCAAGACGATCGTCATTGACGAAGCGGACATGCTTTTCGAGGATACCGAAATTGAAGAAATTGACGGGGTATTCGGAAAGTTCGCTCCCGAGGTGCAGGTTTTGGTGTTTTCCGCGACCTTCCCTAAAGAAGTTCTCGGTTTTTTGAATAAATATTTCGGAAAATTTGAAGTCATTGACTTATCGCCTTCCGAAGTCTCGAAAAGTTCCATCACTCACATTTTCATCCCGACGAAAAACAAGAACAAGAACGATTTGCTTTTGTCTTTGCTCACCAATTTTCAGCCGTATTTGGCTCTAATTTTCGCGAATACCAAAACAAAAGTCAATGAGATTGCGGATTTCTTGGCCGAGAACAAACTACGGGTCGGGAAACTGACCGGCGATTTGGAAGCCCGAGCCCGGAAACAAGTCCTGAAACGCATTAAAGACGGCGAATTTCAATATGTTGTCGCGAGCGACATTGCTGCGCGGGGAATCGACATTCTGGGCGTCAGCCATGTCATCAATTATGAATTGCCGAATGACGTCGAGTTTTACATTCACCGCACCGGCCGAACCGCCCGGGCCGACTTCACCGGAACCGCGATTTCCTTTTACGACTTCGATGACGATGCTTACATGAATCAGCTTGAGGCCAAGGGTCTGCGTTGCGTTTACAAAACGCTCAAGGACAACGAACTGGTTCCAACCAAAATTCGGAATGCCCGGAGCAACCGCGTTCGTAAAGATTACCGGATCGAATCCGAGATCCATGCTTCAATTCCGGTTTCCAAAAAAGTCAAACCGGGCTACCGGAAAAAACGCAATGAAATGATAAAAAAACAAGTTCGTCAAGCCAAACGAGCGCGAATCGGCGAAATGTACCGAAAACGCGCCACCCAAGATAACTTGAATCAAAAAACTAATCTCGAAGAACCCAATAACCGATAAATTGAAAGGAGAATCAAATGCCCACTCTCGCTGAATGGATTATCATAGGTTTGCTGGTAGCGGCCATCATAATCCTGATCATTTTACTGCTCAAAAAACCGAAAACCCGTTTTGAGGACGAATTGAAAAACACTCGCATGGAGATCAACAATTCGACCACCAACGCCATTCAAAACCTCGGAACCATGCTTTCGACTCTTAATGACCATGTTTCCAAACAACAGACCGAAAGCCTAAAAATGGTTTCGGACACCCTGCAAAATTCCAGTAAGCTGACGGAACAAAAATTGGAATACATTCGCAGCGCTTTGATTGCTCAAGTAAGCAACTTAACGACCGAAAACTCCAAAAAGTTGGATGAGATCCGCAACACCGTGGACGAAAAGCTTCAGAAGACTCTGGAAGACCGAATCTCCAAATCCTTCAATTTGGTCAGTCAGCGCTTGGAAGAGGTCTACAAAGGTTTGGGAGAGATGCAAATCCTGGCCAAAGACGTCAGCAGTTTGCAACGAACTTTATCCAACGTCAAGACCCGCGGCACCATGGGAGAAACGCAGCTCGGAAGCATTTTGGAACAAATCCTTTCTCCGGACCAATATGAAACCAATTTCCCGACCAAGAAGGGAAGTACCGAACGAGTCGAGTTTGCCATTAAGTTCCCGGGCGAAGGCACGCCGGTTTACTTGCCGATCGACGCCAAATTCCCTTTGGAGGATTATCAAAAACTTTTGGATGCTTATGATACCCTTAATCCGGACGAAATCAAGGCCAGTCTGGAATTTCTGAAGAAAAAAATCGTCATGGAAGCCAAAAAGATCCATGACAAGTACATTGATATTCCCAATACCACCGATTTTGCCATCATGTTTCTTCCGGTTGAAGGACTTTACGCCGAAGTCATCAAAAGCGGGATCGCGGAAACCCTTCAAAGGGATTCGAAAATCATGGTCGCTGGTCCGACCACCATGGCGGCCTTGCTCAATTCGCTTCACATGGGTTTCAGCGCCATTGCCATCCAAAAACGGAGCAGCGAGGTTTGGAAGATCTTGAATGAAGTCCGCACCGAATTTGAAAACTTCGGGACGGTTTTGGAACAAGCGCAAAAGAAAATCACCCAAGCCAATGATGATTTGGATAAATTAGTGGGCGTCCGGACCCGAAAAATCCGAAGTCGCTTAAACAAACTGCCGGGTTTGACCAATGTAAGCAGCGAAGTTGCTCTCTTGGAAGAAGACGAACCCGATTCGGAAAAGTAAAGGAGGAAAATTCATGATTAAAACCGTTAAAATTGAAGGAATGTCCTGCCAACATTGCGTAAAAAGGATCGATAAAGCCCTGAACGCCCTGAAAGGCGTTCAAGCAACTGTCAGCCTTGAAAACAAGAGCGCGGAACTGAATTTAAAAAAAGAGATTGATGAAAAACTCATTCGGTCCGCAATCGAAGATCTTGGTTACAAAGTACTGGAAATAAAATAAAAAATAAGAGCATGACCGCTTTCAACGGTCATGCTCTTTTTGTTTCGGAAATATATTGGAAAATTTCTTTTTTCAGTTCGCTGATGAGGTCCGCCTGTTCGATGCGGCGGATGATCTTTCCGTTTTTGATCAGAAGCGCTCCGTTGGCTCCACCGGCGATGGCAATGTCGGCTTCGGCGGCTTCACCCGGTCCGTTAACGGCACAACCCATGATGGCGACTTTCAGTTTGATGTCTCCCAAGGTGTCCAAGAAGGCTTCAATCTCATTGACGATCGGAAACATGTCATATTGCAGCCGGCCGCAGGTCGGGCAAGCGACCAAAATCGGTTTTTGGAGCAACCCAAAAGCAGAAAGTATCTCTTTGGCGACTTTGACTTCCTCGAGCGGATCGGCGCTCAAAGAAACGCGGATGGTATCGCCGATGCCTTCATTGAGCAGGATGCCAAGACCGATGGAAGAACGAATGGTTCCTGAGAATTTGGTTCCTGATTCCGTGATTCCGATGTGAAGAGGGTATGCAAAGGCGGCGCTGGCTTTCTGGTAGGCTTCAATGGTCATCGGAACATCGGAAGCTTTCAAAGACAAAACAATGTCATGAAAGCCGAGGTTCTCAAGGATTTCAATGTGTTTTCGGGCACTTTCAATCATGGCATCCGCGCAAGGATGCAGATACTTTTCCAGAAGGCCTTTTTCCAACGAACCGGCATTGATGCCGATGCGGATGGGAATGTGTTTTGCTTGGCAAGCTTCAACTACCAGTTTGATTCGTTCGGTTGACCCGATGTTACCCGGATTGATGCGAAGTTTGTCCGCGCCCGAATCAATGGCGGCAAGGGCCAGGCGATAATCAAAATGGATGTCCGCCACCAAAGGAATTTGAATCTTCGTTTTGATGGCTTTGATGGCCAAAGCATCATCCATGTCCAGCACGGCCACCCTGATGATCTCGCAGCCGGCGTTTTCCAGATCAAGGATTTGACGAACTGTTGCCTTAACATCTTTGGTTTTGGTGTTCGTCATGCTTTGGATGGCGATGGGATGATTTCCTCCGATTTTGAGGTTTCCGACGCTGACGATCCGAGTGATCTTTCTTGCCATTTTACCCTCCTATAGAGTGTTAATTGTTGTAGTTTCGGTTTTCTTATGTTTTACCCGTTTGCGTTGCGGCGAACGGATGTGCTTTTGGCGGAGAATGTTATAAATGGTGCTCCGGGAGAGCGTATATCCTCGTTCTTCACGCATGATGCGGGCAAATTCGGTAAAGTTGGTTCCCCGATATTCTGTCCGATAAACATGAGCCAATTCGACTCGTATTTCTTCGTCATAGGTATTGATCGGTTTATGGAAGCGGTTCTTGTGAACAACCCCAAGTTCGCCTTCACGGAGGACCTGGCGCTTCAGATTCCGAACCTGACGGGCGGTGATCTTCAAAAGTTTCGCGGCTTTCGGACCGTTGATCTCGCCAAGGATCAAGCGGTTGATCACGCGAAGTTTCCTTTTTTCTGGGCGTTTAAGTTTCGTGGGTTTGACATTCTCCTCCGGGAGCTGTACGTTATTTTCCATATTTTTTGTCCTCTGTATATTTTCATTTTTACTTAGATTATTTTAACACAATGAACCAAAAATATCAAGAAATTTATCGCCGGCATAAAAAAAAGACAAATTCTGGTTTGTCCTTTTTTTGATTATTTTTTGGCTTTTTCTTTATGCAGAGTTTGTTTGCGACATTTTGGACAATACTTCATTTGTTCCAAGCGGTCGGGAGTTGTTTGTTTATTTTTTTCGGTCAAATAGTTTTCTTCGCCACAAACCGAGCACTTCATTAAAAATGTAACGCGCATGTGTGTCCCTCCTGATTTTTTACTACTTTGTATTATACAACAATATCCAAAGGAACGCAAGTTTTTTTTTATTATTGACGATTATTGATGATTTCCTGAAAAACAATTTCCGAGATGTAGCGATAACCCGCCGGGCCGGGGTGAATGTTGAGCGGATTGGGGATGAAGGTCGTTGAGGACACCGAAGAGATGTCTACAAAAGTGGCTCCGGTTTCCAAAGCGATGGCCTGCAAGGTCTCGTCCAGCTGAGCAAAAATCCGGTAATCCGCATCGGAAAATAATCCCGCCATGTAAGGGAGGGGCATATAATACCCCAACACGTAGATCTCGGCGTTTGGACTAACCGCGGCCAACTGGCTGATGACCGAAGTCAGGTTTTCGGTAAGAGCGCCGAGGGCATATTCGATGGCGTCCAAATCGTAAATGATGTTCGAATTTTCAAAATCAATTTCAATTTGGTTAAGCAAATCGTTGGCGCCGATCGAAATGGTAACGATGGAAGCGGTTTGGGCGGCTTCCAACAAAGTCCGCCCTTGCGAGTCTTGGAAAAGATCGTGTTCCAAACGGAACCTGAGACCATAAGAAGTCATCCCGCTCAGAGCAAATTCTTTGGAGAACCGGTTGACAATTCCCGCGATTAGCAGTTTTTCCCCAACGTAATCGGTATAACTGCTCCCCATGGTGTTATCGCTTTGGTATCCAGCCGCCAAAGAATCTCCCAACGCCAGGTAAAGATTTTCGAGAACCATTTCTCCAAGAAAATTGATTACGGCTTGGCAATTATCGTCCCAGTCATTGTTCCAAAATTGAAAAGCTTCGCCGCGAGCGAAATTGATGACCTGAAGGTTGGAAAAGTTGGCAAAGGCTTTGGATTTGAGGAAAAGAACCGACTCGGGTATGTTAAGAACGGACAAGGAAAGACAGTTTTCAAAAGCCAAATCTCCGATCGTTTTGACCGACCCGGGAATTTCCAGTTCCGCCAGGCTTACGCAATTTTTAAAAGCTTTTTCCGGTATTTCCAACAAAACTTCGGAGAGGACTACTTCCGAAAGGGTTTCGCAATTTTCAAAAGCGGAGGGAAAGAGGCGAAGAACCGCTTCCGTCATGGTCACTTTCTTTAAATAAGGGTTGTTTTGGAAGGCTCCTTTCGCAATGGTTGGGACGGCAATGACGATCTCTTGATCGGTTTTTCCTTCGGGATATTTTACCAGAATGTTCATGTTCGCGGAATAAAGGATTCCGTCCATGGATGCGTAAGCCGTATTTCCGGAAGCGACGGTTATGGCTTCCAATTCATGGCAGCCTGCAAGCAAAGACGATGGGATCTTGGTGATGGTTTTGGGGAAAAAGAGATTCTTCAGATTTGGGAAAAACGACAAGTTTGGACGGATCTCGGTAACCCCTTCGGGAATGACCAACGAGACCAGATCCTTGGAACCCTCCCTAAAATCGACGATGGTGCTATCTTCGATCACAAAAGGATTCGTCGCTTCACAGCCGCATAAAATCGTCGTTAAAATAAGAAAAAGCAGGATTATTTTACGCATATCGGCCTTCTCTGGGATTATTTTTGGTTTTTGGCTTTTTCTAAAGCATCCCAGCGTTCTTTTAACATTTCTTCGTTTTTACTGGTGATTTTGGGGGTGAAGTAGCGAACGTCTTTGATGGCGTCCGGCAGGTATTGCTGTTTGACCCAAGCGCCCGGAAAATCGTGCGGGTATTTATAAGGAGTTTGGCGCGGATCAAATGAATACTGGTTTTTCAAATGTAGCGGTAAAGTCCCGCTTCGGCCTTCCTCAATGTCTTTTAAAGCGGCATCAATGGCTAATAGGGTGCTGTTTGACTTTGGGGACAAGGCCATTTCCGTGACAATGCTGGCCAGCGGTAGCCGGGCTTCCGGCATGCCCAGATCCAAAGCCGCTTCACAAGCAGCCCGGACTTTCGGCCCCATGCCCGGATTGGCCAGAGAGATGTCTTCATAGCAAATGCAATAAAGACGCCGAACCAAGGGCAGGAAATCTTCCGCGGAAAGCAGTTTGGCGAGATAATGCAAACTGGCATCCACATCGCTGCCGCGAATCGATTTATGGAGTCCGCTCAGCGTATCGTAATAACTGTCTTCGTTTTTATCAATATTCAGGGCCGGTTTCAAAATGATCTCTTTGGCTAATTCATAACTGATGGCTTTGGCATCCCCAAGCGAAAAGAAGATCCCTTCGATCATGTTGATCAGCGACCTGGCGTCGCCGTTGGCCATTCCCACCAAATAATCCTTGGCTTCAGAAACCATGGTCAGTTCCGGATCCAGCGCTTTGAGGGCTTTGATCAATATCTGTTCCAAATCGCTGTTGGTCAGAGCATTGAGTTTCAAAACCAAACAACGGGAGCGAACAGCGGGGTTGACGGAATGATAAGGATTGATGGTTGTAATCCCGATCATGGTGATGCTGCCGTTTTCGACGCAAGGCAAAAGATAATCCTGGATGTCTTTTTTCATCCGGTGAATTTCATCAATGATCAGGATGGTGCGCTCATTTTTCTCGCTGGCGTCGATGATCTCTTTTAATTTGGCTTTATTGTCCGTCGAAGCGTTAAAAGTAAAAAAGGGGATGTTCAGATCGTGACTGATGACCATGGCAATGGTCGTTTTTCCGGTCCCGGGATTTCCGTAAAGAATCAGCGATGGCAACTGCTTATGGGCCAGCATTTTTCTGATCACGCCGTTTTTTCCAACCAAATGGTTTTGGCCGACGACGTCATCAATGGTCAGAGGCCGAAGTTTGTATGCTAATGGTTCCATGATTTCACGTATAATAAATATAGGTTGT
>DDXT01000002.1 GCA_002347755.1 Caryophanales bacterium UBA2253 | reverse complement strand
GAATTTTTGCTATGTAATGACAGCAAATAACTTCTTGCAATGCTTCCTGCGGTTTTGCTACCCTCAGAATTTTTGCTATGTAATGACCATTTGCTGAACACCTGCTAGCATGGATTGGTTTTGCTACCCTCAGAATTTTTGCTATGTAATGACCCACCCCCGGCTAACGGAAGCAACTTACCCGTTTTGCTACCCTCAGAATTTTTGCTATGTAATGACCACTCGGATATTTTGAGAAACCGCAACTTGGTTTTGCTACCCTCAGAATTTTTGCTATGTAATGACAAATATAACCAAACAAACCCACAAATCATCGTTTTGCTACCCTCAGAATTTTTGCTATGTAATGACCTTCTTAGTCATTTGATTTACTCCTTCCCTGTTTTGCTACCCTCAGAATTTTTGCTATGTAATGACGTAAACGTATCCGTGGCACGTTTATAAATAGTTTTGCTACCCTCAGAATTTTTGCTATGTAATGACCATATTATACCAAAGGATCTGAAGAACTGCGTTTTGCTACCCTCAGAATTTTTGCTATGTAATGACCCTTTGAATCGGTCGGAATCAGCGAGATTGGTTTTGCTACCCTCAGAATTTTTGCTATGTAATGACTCAATATTACATCTCCCAATAGACTGATCAGTTTTGCTACCCTCAGAATTTTTGCTATGTAATGACATTCACTCGTCAAATGGCTCATTGTTAACAGTTTTGCTACCCTCAGAATTTTTGCTATGTAATGACTCCCTGCACTGACCTCTCAAAAGCCGGACAGTTTTGCTACCCTCAGAGTTTTTGCTATGTAATGACGTCAATGTTTTACCAGCATTCAAACCACCAGTTTTGCTACCCTCAGAATTTTTGCTATGTAATGACCGCTTGATGGAACCAAAGAACCCCAAAAATGTTTTGCTACCCTCAGAATTTTTGCTATGTAATGACGGAAAGCCGGATTTACCGCGGACTTTGCCAGTTTTGCTACCCTCAGAATTTTTGCTATGTAATGACAGACTACTGGTAAATCTCAACGGTTTTTTAGTTTTGCTACCCTCAGAATTTTTGCTATGTAATGACTAAGAATACTTTTGAAAGGAGTTATTGATGGTTTTGCTACCCTCAGAATTTTTGCTATGTAATGACTATTTGTTTGCTGATCAATCCATTAGTCGGTGTTTTGCTACCCTCAGAATTTTTGCTATGTAATGACTCGGCTAACACAGTCGAGTTCTCCGAGGACGTTTTGCTATCCTCAGAATTTTTGCTATGTAATGACAGACCCATAAGGCTGATTGTTTAATAACCCGTTTTGCTACCCTCAGAATTTTTGCTATGTAATGACTTGAAATAACCGATATACTGATTCCCGTCAGTTTTGCTACCCTCAGAATTTTTGCTATGTAATGACCGGAGCGGTTCGATTTTGTCGACTTCGTAGGTTTTGCTACCCTCAGAATTTTTGCTATGTAATGACACATCGTCAATGATATTGACGTTTGCGTTGGTTTTGCTACCCTCAGAATTTTTGCTATGTAATGACCTTGCCCAAGTTTTTGGTCGTATAATGGATGTTTTGCTACCCTCAGAATTTTTGCTATGTAATGACAGCTCTTGGAAACGTGATGAAAGCGCCGGTGTTTTGCTACCCTCAGAATTTTTGCTATGTAATGACTAACGATCGATCACCAGTGGAATTATGTAAGTTTTGCTACCCTCAGAATTTTTGCTATGTAATGACGCAGCATAATATCACCCCGAATTCCTAGTTGTTTTGCTACCCTCAGAATTTTTGCTATGTAATGACGAACGGCTGTTAACGAGCTCCATGATCGCAGTTTTGTTACCCTCAGAATTTTTGCTATGTAATGACGATAATGAGACGTTTAATCGTTTTTTGTTTTTTTTGCTACCCTCAGAATTTTTGCTATGTAATGACATAATACCTATGCGGACGCCACCACTGATCGTTTTGCTACCATCAGAATTTTTGCTATGTAATGACTAAAATGTTATGGGTTCGGTGGTTTGACCTGTTTTGCTACCCTCAGAATTTTTGCTATGTAATGACCAATCCAGGTCGGGGTCCATACCTGCCATTGTTTTGCTACCCTCAGAATTTTTGCTATGTAATGACGTGATTTTTTGTTGACCGTCGGAGCAACGTGTTTTGTTACCCTCAGAATTTTTGCTATGTAATGACTCATCTTCACGGTATAAACGTTTTGAGATGGTTTTGCTACCCTCAGAATTTTTGCTATGTAATGACTCGTTCCTTGGGTTGGTGTCTTTGAGAATGGTTTTGCTACCCTCAGAATTTTTGTTATGTAATGACAAGCATAATAATACAAGTATTAATACTGACGTTTTGCTACCCTCAGAATTTTTGATATTTATTGACCGGATCACGGTTAATGGATGCATTTAAAAGGATTGGCCTATTTTATTGGCGGTCGGACTTTCCTTTGCATTGCCATTGTTGTACGCTTGGGAAACTGAATAACAGGTTGAAGCCAAGTGCGAATAAAGCTTAAAGAAACCATAAAATAAGGAGGAAAATATGATTCAAAAAGAATTCAAACTGACGCAAACCAATGAAAAAGTCATTGAGAAGGTGATTATTGACGAAAGCATCAATTATCTTCACATGGTTCTTCCCAAAGGAGAGGGGCTTCCAACTCATCAGGTCAATGCCAATCTTTACATGACCGTCATTCGGGGAATCCTGAATTTGGGACTCAATGATCAAGCGGTTGTGGAATACCCGGCCGGAACGGTTCTAAACATTCCTAGCAAGACGACCATGAGTGCCAGAAACATTCATGAAGCGGTCCTGGAATTGATCGTGGTCAAAGCTCCAGCTCCCGGAAAAAACTGAGTTTTCGAAAGAAATTGAAAATTTGAAATTGATTGAATGGCTGAATGAAGGCGATGTGGCGGTCCGGTATTGGGTTGCCCGCGATTTGTTAGAAGATCCGAAATTGGCAAAACCATTCCGAGAAAAGATCGAAACCGAAGGTTGGGGCCAGAAGTATCTTTTGCTTCGCGATTCCAAGACCATGGAATGGGGAAATGGCATTTATTCTCCGAAATGGATCTCCACCCATTATAGGCTGCTGGAACTTAAAAACCTGGGTTTGATCCCAAACCGGGAATATGAACAAAGCGCTCAGCTTTTGCTTGATTGCATGTGGCAAAACCAGGGTTTGGTTCGCAAAGGACGTTATCAGGACATGTGCGTTTCCGCCATGATCCTGAGCATTTGTTCTTACGGAAAACTGCTTTCCGAAAAGCTTTCCGAAATCGTTGATTACATCCTCAAAAGCCAAAAAGAAGATGGCGGATGGAACTGTGACCGGGTATCCCAAAAAAGCTCGCTTCATACCACCCTGTCAGTGTTGGAAGCCTTCCGTGAATTTGAACAAAACGGATACACCTATCGTTTGGAAGACATCCGCCGCGCGATTCCAGGGAGTGAAGCATTCATTCTTCGAAAACATCTGTTCCGATCATGCCATTTCGGAGAAGTCATTTATCCGGGGATTTTGATTTGCCCATATCCAACCAAATGGCAGTATGACATCCTTCGGGCTTTGGAATACTTTGCGAAATCAGGCTATGCCTTTGATGCGCGGATGGAAGAAGCTTTGAACATTCTTATCGGGAGATTCGACCAAAGCGGAAAAATGCCGGTTAAAAAAGCCCATCCCAATTTGGTTTTTTCTGAATGGAATCCGGACGATCCAAAAGCCGAATCAACACTTACCGAATGCTGGTGGTTTTGAAAGCATTCCGGCCGGAATTATTTCCCGAACTGATGAATCGGGAATAAAACGAAAACGAATTTTTAAAAGGGAATTAATTCCGAGAGGGGATTCGTCTCCTCTTTTTTAAAGTTGTCAGATTTTACCGGATTTTTGTTATTTACAAACCTCAATTATTGGGTATAATGGTATTTAAACAAGCATAAAAGGTGAAAAGATGAAAGCATTATCGATCATTGATTCTTTCAAAGGGACCATTACTTCAACCGAACTAGGAATGATCATGTCCGAAGAGTTAACCAAAAAAGGCATTGAAGCCGATTTCATTCCCATTTCCGATGGCGGAGACGGGTTTTTGGACGTCACCGAGATGGTAACCAAAGACCCCCGAATCGAAGTGGTCGTTTCCGATCCGCTGGGACGAAAGATCAAGACTTATTTTTTGTATGATGAGGGTTCCCGGACTGCTTATTTGGAACTAGCCAAAAGCAGCGGTTTAAATCTGCTTTCCGAAAACGAACTTGATCCTTTTGCGACTTCCACTTACGGACTTGGGGAAACGATCGGAAAAGCTTTGGCCATCGGAGCCAAGAAAATAATCGTTGGCATCGGCGGAAGCGCCACCAATGATGGCGGATCCGGAATGCTTGAAGCCTTGGGTTGCCGATTCCTTGATTCCGAAAACCATTTGTTAACTTCGCTTTCGGGCGGCCAACTGGATCGCATCAGCCAGATTGACGCAACGGATTTCCGAAAAAAGATTTCCGGGGTGGAATTCATTGTTGCCAGCGACGTTACCAATCCGCTTTTGGGGCCAAAAGGCGCAACCTTTGTTTTCTCCAAGCAAAAAGGAGCCAAGGATGCAGATCTGAGCGTTTTGGACTCCAAAATGGAGAATTACGCGAATGCCATCGAACAATCGATCAAGCAGGTTTTCCGGACCTCACCCGGAGCCGGAGCGGCGGGCGGGGTCGGGTTCGCTTTCAAATCCATGTTTGGGGCGGTTTTCCATTCAGGAATCGAATACATTTTGGATCTGGTTAATTTTGATGCCCTGATCAAGAATTATGATGTCATCATAACCGGTGAAGGCAAGATCGATCAGCAAAGCTTTGATGGGAAAGTGGTGTTCGGGATCAGCCAAAGAGCCAAAAACAAAAAAATAGTCCTGGTCTGCGCTCTTTGTGAAGTCTCCGAAAAGGCCCTTAAGGCCAAAAACATTTTTCAATTGTATTCCGTCGTTGATGCGATCGCTTCGAAAGAGGAATCGATGAAACACCCGAAAGAATGTTTCCGAAAACTCTGTGCTTCCATTAAACTTTAATGCTTGGGAAGTCTTTCAAAAATGGACTGGAAATGTTATAATACTTTTGTCTGAGGTAGATTATGCTTTCCAAAATCAACATTGACATCATCAATTCTTTGACGATCTCCGAACTGGATGTTTTGAGGTTCGTTGACAACAACAAAAAACAAATTTTGGATTGGAGCATTCAAACCCTTTCCAAAACCACGTTTGTTTCCACTGCCACCATCATGCGCTTATGCAAGAAACTGGGATATTCCGGTTTCTCGGAACTGAAATATCGGCTGAAGGAAGAAATCAGTGCCCTGGATAGTTTCAAAAAAACGCCACTTTCTCGGACATTGTCAATCAAAACGTCAAATCGATCGTCGATACGGCCGCCATGTTGGATGAAGTCAAAGTATCGGAAATCGTCGGATTAATGTTAAAACCATCGACGAGAATTCATTTCTTTGGAAAAGGGCTGACCGCGACCATCGCTGAGTATGCTTCCAAGGCGCTTTTGACCGGCAATCGGGCCAATTTCCATTATGTTGACACGCACATTGCTTATTTGGTCGCCGAATCAATGAACGAAGATGATTTGCTTTTCGTTTGCAGTTTGAGTGGAAACACGCATCAGATCGTCCGCATGGCCCAAATTGCCAAGGGGCGAAACGCCAAAGTCGTAACGATCTCCTCGAATAAGAAAAACGAACTTTCGAAGATCGGCGATTACCATTTCACGGTTTATGACGAAGAGATCACCGGAAGACAGTTTGATGTTGCCTCCCGGCTTCCCATCCTGTTCGTTTTAAACATCATCATCAACTCATACATCGACAACAAACATTAAGCACTCGCTTAACGTTACGTAAACGTCACAAAAACCCAAAAACAAAGATAGGTCGATAAAAAATATCGGCCTAAAAGCATTTCGGAGAGTTTGGAAGTCACACCTGACTTAACCCTAATTC
This sequence comes from Caryophanales bacterium UBA2253, assembly GCA_002347755.1. Lineage (GTDB taxonomy): Bacteria > Bacillota_I > Bacilli_A > ML615J-28 > CAG-698 > UBA2253. Next base: position 16,418 of record DDXT01000002.1, on the reverse strand, counting down.
TCGACCGAAATCGGAACACTGGTATTGAAGAAGTAAATTAGAAGAATTGTTGCGGAGGCAGTCATGATTTTGTGCATTGGGGAAATTTTGGTAGATGTCATTAATGAGAAGACCGACCGGAATCATTTTACTCGGTTTTTGGGCGGAGCGCCGTTTAACGTCGCCTGCGGAATAACGAAATTCGGCGGAAAAGCCGGATTCATCGGGAACATTGGCAATGACCAACTGGGCAGTTTTCTGCGCCAAGAAGCAGAAAAACAAAATCTCGAATATTTAAATTTAAACGTTAAGAACCAACGGGATACATCCTGGGCCATAGTCGAGATCAAAAAAAACGGCGAAAGGAAGTTCCGCTTTCAAAGAAGCAAAGGAGCGGACTATTGCTTTGATCCCAAAACCTTTGACTTTTCGGTTTTTGATCAAGCCGACATCATTCATCTCGGATCATTGATGCTGAGCGAACCCGTCGGTCGGGATTTCTTCGACCGGGCCATTTTTGAAATCAAAAAACGGGGAAAGAAATTCAGTTTTGACATCAATTATCGAAAGAGCATCTTTCGGTCGGCCGATGAAGCCCGCTTGATTTATCAAAACTACATTCCTTTAGCGGACATCATCAAATATTCGGAAGAAGAACTTCTGGATTTCGCCGGAAAAAACGATTATGAATCCGCGCTCTTGGCCTTAGCCGAGCCCGATCAGCTGCTTTGTCTGACTCTGGGAAGCCAAGGAAGCGTCTTTTATTGGAACGGGGTCAAGGAACTGGTTCCCGGGATCGATGTGAAACCGGTCGACACCACCGGAGCCGGAGACGCCTTTTACGCGGGCGTCCTGACCAAACTGGATGGGACGGACCTTAAGAAATTAACCGCTGATAATCTTCGGGAAATATTTCGATTCGGGAACATTGTTGGGGGATTGACCACCCTTTCCAAAGGAGCCATCGCCAGCCTTCCGAATCTCTTGGAAATAAACAAAATTCAGTAAGGTCCGCACTTCGGAAAGTACTGACCAAATTCAATTTGCACATCCTCAGAGGCCATCTTTCCCGCCCCAAGGCGGGTTTTTCATTGACTTTTGGGCGGTTTTGTTGTAAAATGATCAAGAAAATTCATGTTCTGTTCAACAACGGTCATTTCGTCGTTTAATAAAAATAAGAATTAGAAATTGAAAGCCGTCAAACCCGACGGTTTGAAAGGGAAAAAATGGAAAAATATCAAATTGAACCAAAAGAACTGTTCCAAACCAATAATGTCAATCCGAAAACCGGATTGTCATCGGAAGAGGTTTTGGAAAAACAACGTGCTGAAGGGCTGAACGAACTCGCCGAAAAGAAGAAAAAATCCTTATTCGTCATGTTTCTTGAGCAGTTCAAGGACTTCCTGGTCATCATTCTTTTGATTGCGGCGGCCATTTCGATCGTCACCGGGATTCTAAGCGATGAGGGAATCGTGGACGGAATCATCATTTTGGCCATCGTCATCCTGAATGCCGTTTTGGGAGTATCCCAGGAACAAAAAGCCACCAATGCTTTGGCCGCTCTGAAAAAAATGAGTTCTCCGCATGCGAAAGTCCTTCGCAACGGAAAAACCCTGGAAATTGCGACTTCGCAGATCGTCCGCGGCGACATTGTTCTTCTGGAAACCGGAGATTTGGTTCCGGCCGACCTTCGGTTGTTCGATACCACCAACCTCCAGATTGAAGAAGCCGCTCTGACCGGAGAATCGCAACCGGTCGAAAAAGACGGCAAGATCACCTATTCCGAAACCAAACAGTTGGCGGAGCGCCAGAACATGGCTTTCATGTCAACTTTGGTTACTTACGGAAAAGGCAAGGGCATCGTTTCCGACATTGGCATGAACACTGAGATCGGAAAGATCGCCACCATGCTTGACACGGTTGAAGAAGGAAAAACTCCGCTTCAGAAAACCATCGATGAATTTGCGCGCGTCCTGGGAATCATTTGCATCATCGTCTCCGTCGTCGTCTTCCTTCTGGGATTGCTTCAGAAAATGGATATTTTTACCATTTTCTTAACCTCGATCGCTTTGGCGGTCGCGGCCATTCCGGAAGGCCTGACCGCGGTCATTACCGTCGTTCTGGCTTTGGGAATGCAGAGAATGGTCAAACGCCATGCCATCATCAAGAATTTGTCCACCGTGGAAACGCTGGGCCAAGCCACCGTCATCTGCTCCGATAAAACCGGAACCTTGACCCAAAACAAAATGACCGTCAAGCGAATCTACGATCTATCCAAAGAATATCAGGTATCAGGAACCGGATACAACCTCGATGGCAAAATCACTCATAACAACGAGCCGTTGGTTCCGAACAAAAATACCGACATCATGATGAAGATTTGCCTTTTGTGCAATGACGCCAAACTGGAAAGCCAAGACAAGGTTTTGGGAGACCCGACCGAAGGCGCGCTTCTGGTTTTAGCCGCCAAAGGCGGACTGGACCTGGCCACCCGGGAAGAAACCTATCCGCAGTTCAATGAATATTCGTTTGATTCCGATCGCAAACTGATGACTTCCATCAATAAGATCGGTGATGAATACTATGTTTTGACCAAAGGCGCCTGCGATCAATTGATCAAGAAGTGCGACTTTGTCAGCATTGACGGCGTCGTTTCGCCGATCACAGCCGAAGATAAAAAAAACATTCTCAGCCAAAACGAAGCTTTTTCGAAACAGGCCTTCCGGGTTTTAGGCTATGCTTACCAAACCACCGCTGAACCGCTTCGAAATGACCTGGAGCAGAATTTGATTTTCGTGGGATTGACCGCGATGATCGACCCACCGCGCGATGAAGCGGCCGATGCCATCAAACTTTGTCATCACGCCGGCATTCGCGTCATGATGATCACCGGCGACCACTTGACCACCGCGAAAGCCATTGCGACTGAACTTGGGATCTTAAAACCGGGCCATTTGGCTTTATCGGGCGAAGACACCGAGAACATGACCGATGAACAATACGAAGAAGCCATCCTGAAATGCGACGTTTTCGCGCGCAGCACTCCAAAAGATAAAATCCGAATCGTTGGGGTCTTGCAAAAACACGGCGAGATCGTGGCCATGACCGGCGACGGTGTCAACGATTCGCCGGCCTTGAAACAAGCCGACATCGGCGTTGCCATGGGAATCACGGGAACCGAAGTTTCCAAAGAAGCCAGCAACATGATTCTGACCGATGACAATTTCTCTTCGATCGTTTCCGCGGTGGAAGAAGGCCGGGTCATTTACAGCAACATCCGTAAATTCACCATTTATTTGGTTTCTTGCAACATCGGCGAAATCCTGATCATCCTTCTTTCGATGATTTTTGGATTCTTGTTCAATAATTACATCCCGCTTTTAGCCATCCATCTGCTCTGGATCAATCTGATGACCGACTCCTTCCCGGCTTTTGCATTGGGAATGGAAGCTCAAGAACCGGGAATCATGGATCAGAAACCGCGCAAAACGAAAGAAAAACTGCTGGACAAATACACGCTGACCAAAATTTTCATTCAAGGGTTTGGTTTGGCCCTGGCCGCTTTGTTAAGTTTCTATATTGGTTTGCATATTAACGGAGCTTCCCTTACTCAAGCTCGAACGATGATTTTTGTTTCCGTCGTCTTTGGAGAATTGTTCCGCTCTTATTCCGCTCGTTCGGAAACCAAATTCTTGACTCGAATGAACCCTTTCTCGAATAAATACATCAACATGACGGTAGGATTCTCCGCCGTGTTGATTCTGCTTTTGGTTTACATCCCGCCGTTGGCCAAAGTCTTCAGTCTTGAAGCTTTGTCCGGAATCGAACTGCTTTATTCGGTCCTGTTGGGATTCGTTCCGCTAATGACGGCGGAGTTTACCAAATTCTTTCATCCGAACCGCAAAAAAGACCACCAATAACCAATCAAAACAGCCATGAGCATCTCCTGGCTGCTTTTTCATCCAATAATGGAAGACCCGGAAATTTTCCGCTTTTCAAAAAAGGATTGATGACGTATAATAAAGCGCGAGCATAACCGCCAAAGGAGAAGAACCATGGATCAAAACAACCAGGCCATCATTCAAAAACTGATCGAAGGAAACAAACAATATGTTGGGGGCAAGGCTCATGAGCCGATTTCACAAGCCCGTCGCGAGGAAACCTTCAAAAACGGGCAAAAACCCATGGCGATCGTGGTGACCTGCTCTGATTCCCGAGTTCCACCGGAATACATTTTTAATGTTGGCTTGGGAGATCTGTTTGTCATTCGCACCGCCGGCAGCGTCATCGGGGACTTTGAACAAGGCAGCATCGAGTATGCGGTCGAACATTTGGGCTGCCAAGTGATCGTGGTCATGGGCCACAGCCATTGCGGAGCGGTCAAAGCGGCGATGGAAGGTCACGCCGAAAGTTTTGTTGGGAAAATCGCGAAAGAAATAAGGGGAGCCATTCAGGGCGCGACATCCGAAGAGGAAGCCATAATGCTCAATGTGAAAAACAGCATAAACAGAATCAGCGAAAACGAATTGCTTAAACCCTTGCTTTTAAAAAACTGGCTGCTGATTCTCGGAGCTCATTATGACCTCCAAACCGGAAAAGTCGATTTCTCAATCAAGTCCTAATTTTGATCAACAAAAAAACAGCCAAAGGCTGTTTTGGTGGCAGCACTTATAGTGTTGCTTTTTTTATGTTCTTCTTTACATATTCCGAAGTCATCAGCTGTAACAAACCCGGGTAATTGACCAAAAAACTCAGCCGGTTTCCCAAAATATGGTTGGCCTTGGTCAGATTGACCAACAAATGATCGCTGCTTCCACCGAGAACTTCCACGTTTTCATCGACGGGAAAGAGGTTTTCGATGGCCACGTCTTGTTTTCCGATGGCCAGGATCCCCCGCTTCATCAGGCCGAGATCCTCGATCTTCGGGATTTCTCCGAAAGAATTCATTCCCATGGTTCCGATCGGATAACTTGGTTTGGTTTGGCTTTCAATCAGTTCCGCTTCCAAAACGAAAGCATCGGGATAAGTCCCGGGGATCGGGGTCCCGAAGGCGGTTTCCCGACCCAACATGATTGCTTCGCCGATTCGAAGATTGTTGATGCCTTTCGGAAGGGTGTGGTTAATCAACAGGGGAATGGTTGAGGAGTTGCCGCCGGAAACCAGTTCAAGGCTAATCCCCAGCTTCTCTTTAATGCGTTTTTTGATGTCAAGCAGGATTTGGAGATTTTCCGGCGTCGGAATGATCCCGCCGTAACAGGTCAGGTTGGTACCGATGCCCAAAAGTTTGATCCCGGCCATTTTGGATATGATTTCCACCGTTTCCAGATAAGCATCCTGATAAAACAGACCTTCGCGAAGATCGCCCAGATCAAACATCAGAATGATTCCGTGAACCTTGTTCTGTCTTAAGGCTTGATCATTCAAGGCCGCAATGGTCAAAAGTTCGGAATTTAGGGAAATGTCTGCATAACGGACCACGGACCCGGCTTCGGAGATCATCGGCAGCCTAAGCATTACTTTCGGCAGCGGGAGGGTGGCGAACTTCTTTAAGTTCTGGATCCGGGAATCGGCGAGATGAGTGAAACCGCATTTCGCCAACATTTCCACGGCCGGGACATAGCCGGCCAGGACCTTGGTGACCAAAAAGAAGCTGGTGATCCCGTTTTCCTTGGCCAGTTTTAAAATGGTTTCGGCGTTGGTTCGCAGTTTTTGAAAATCGATCAATAAACGTGGATACATATGGTCACCTGATTCCCAATGATTTTTTAAGCAGCTTCAAAGCTGCAACCGGATGCTTTTTGGATAGTACTCCCAAAGCCGCCATGATGTAATCATTGTCGATGGCAACGGTCACTTCGGCCTTCGGAAGCAGATTGATGGCATTCTTTCGGGATAAAACGGCCTTAATGATTTCCCGGCGGTGCGGAAGCCTAGTCAGGGCTCCGCCCGTGGCAATGAAGTACTTGATGTTCGTCAAATCTTTGCCTTCGGCGATTTGACTCTTCCCCATGCTTCCGTAGAGGCTTTGGTACTTTCCGGCGTGACGTTCCAAACTGACCGCCAAAGCTTCTTTGGCCAGTCTTTCCGTCAGCGGGATCTGTTTTGCATCCGGGATGGGCTGATAATTGGCCACCAGTTCCTCAAGTTCGGAATCCGTGATTTGCAAATCCTGAAGCAGCTTGGTTTTCCCGATCAGTTCAATGACATTGTCTTTGTTGATGCAGAGGCCAAGATCGCCTTCGACGGTCCGTTTGGCGAACGGTTCCGGATTGATCAGGATCTTGGCAATCTCCGGACTGTCTTCGCTGACCGAATGGACATCGGTGGTTGCGCCCCCAACATCCACGCAAACCAGATTGCCCAGATCTTTTTGAAGCAAAATCGCGGCCTCCATGACCGCTCCGGGGGTCGGAATGACGGTCGAATTGATGGAGTCGCGCAGTTTTCGCATCCCGGGCGCTTTGGTGATGTGTTTTTCGAAAACTTTCTGAATGACTTTGCGCACTTCGTCAACTCGCAAAACATCGATTTTCGGATAGACATTCTCAGTCAGAAACAGAAACTCTTCCTGGCCGCAGGTTTCGAAAATGCTTTTGACGGCGTCATGATTGACGATGTTTCCGGAATAAATGACCGGAATGTTCAGTTTCAGGTTGGCAATCTGCGAAGCGTTATAGAGCGCGGTGGCGGACTCTCCGAAATCGACTCCGCCGGCAATCATGATGATGTTCAGATTCAGTTTTGGGATTTTCAAAAGATCGTAATCAGACAAAAATCCGGATGTAACGAAATGAAGGTTGGCTCCCGCGCCCAAAGCGGCTTCCTTGGCGGCTCGAACGGTCATGTCAAAAACCAAACCGTGAACGCTCATTTTGAGTCCCCCGGCGGCGGAAGAACAGGCAAAACTGCTCGCCGCCTCTAAGGTCTCTGTGCCCAGATTTTGCTTTAATTCCGCCAGAGCGGCCTGAATGCCGAGGTTGACATCGCCTTCTTGCACCGTGGTCTTGGAAACCCCTTGGCCCAAAAATTGCGGTTTTTCAGTTTCCAACCCGTCAAAAGCGCTGACGACCGTGGTAGTACTGCCGATTTCGTAAACGATTGCGTCAATTCTCATGTTTGGCCGCTTCCGATTTCTTTCGGATCAAAAAAGTGGCGACTTGCGAGCCATGCGTCCCGCGGCCGAAACCGGCATCAACCCCCTGTTTAAGGGCTAGTTCCGGAACGACTTGGGTTCCGCCGGCGATGATGATCAGCTTATTCCGGACGCCTTTTTCAATGGCGTATTCGTGAACTTTTTTCATGTTTTTGTAATGAATCTCGTCATGGGAGATGATGGTCGACATTAGGATGGCATCGGCCTTCAGTTCGATGGCCGCGTCCACGAGTTTTTGAATCGGAACCGAAGTCCCCAAATACTCGCAAGTGATGCCGTATTTTTCGATCCCCCCATGTTTGATGTCAATGATTTCTCGCAGTCCGACCGAATGTTCGTCTTCGCCGACGGTTCCCGCGACGATGACCAGCGGATGGGCTTTGACATAAGCGGTGATCTCCTCGTCGGTCATGACATCGGGCTCGGCGGGAAGGACCAGTTTGTTCAGATCAATGTCAAACAAGACTCTGCCCTTGATTTGGATGCGGGTGCCTTCGCTGGGATGAAGGTTTTCTTTGTGTATGACGACCACATCGGTGAGATTCATCTTTTTACCGATCTCGATGGCCGCGAATTCCGCCAGGCGCATGGAGGTCGGAAGCATCAGGTCGACGACGACGGTGCCGTCCCCCAGCCATTCAACTTCCGGTTTTACCAAAGAAGAGTCGCGGTACTTTTCGTTTTCTTTCATTCGGATGTTGACATTGTCTTCCGGATCGAGTTCATCGATGTATTGGATCTTGCTTCGGTCTTCAAAAGTGCAGCCGTTGATGAGTTTCGCCGGCGCATTCTTTAAAGATTCGTTGTACTGGCCAACATTGTTGTATCCGAAATGAGCGGTGACGGGAGCAAAATAATCGCTGTCGCGCTCATAAACGGTGTTTAAACCAACCCCGCCTTGGATCTTGCGGCTGATGCCGTCGCCGTTTCTTTCCGGATAGCAGCCGGAATCAATGAAAAAGCCTTTTTCGACGGCTTCGAAATATCCGCCGGCCGTCAGCAGTTCTTCAAAGAACAAAACGGCGCGTTCTTTCAGTTCGCGGACTTTGGTCTTCATGTAACCGTCCCGGCGAACGTTAACCATTTCCAAAAGACCGTCCATCCCGATGAGGGCTTGTTTCGCGGTGTCGCAGGCTTCCACGTTGTACATGTGCCATGGAACGTTGCGGCCTTCATCCGGAGTGATGGTTGACTGAATGTCCGCGCTGGTCAGCTTCGAGATCATCATGTTCAAAACATGAGTGACGGTGGCTTCTCGGGTCGAAGTTTCCATGTATTTGGTATTCATTTGCGCCCGCATTCGGTAATCCTTGAAGAAATCCCGAAGCGCGACCGCATAAGGCAGGTTGATCTTTAGGTCCGGAGCCGGTGCGGTGGTCGGTGGAACGGTCGAAAGAGCGATGTTTTGCTTTTCCATTCCCGACAGAACCGAGAATTGACAATTGATGGCATGTTGAACAAAAAGCTCAGGCATGACTTTCCAGGCTTCTTTGGCGGTGGCATTGGCGTTGTGAGCCCCATCGATCTGAAGCAATTTTCCCCAAGCCATGATTTTCTTGGATTCGGCGGCGTCCACGAACGAACGGATCATGTTGATGTTTCGGTACAGTACATTGTACTGCGGATCCTGATGCGCGCCGTTGATTCCCTCTTCGGAGAACATGACCGCGATGTCCGGTCCGGCCACTCCCGAGACATAAGAATGGTAATTGATCGGCCGGCCGACTTCATCCTCGATCAGATCCAAAGCTTTTCTTTGAGCCCGAACTTGTTTTCGGCTGATGGGAACGCCGCCGACTCCTTGGGGAGTCCCTTCGATCAGCCCGTCCATATGCGACTGACCGGCGGTACGGATGACCATGATGTGATCGGCTCCGTGCCAGGCCGCCATGCGCATCCGGCGAATGTCGTCTTCAAAGCGCCCGGAGGCAATCTCCGTGGTGATGGATTGCATCGGCTGCGGGTCGATGTTATTGAAATATTTGGCCGCGGGTAGCGCCACGCCCTGTTTCAAAGGAACGGAAGCATCGGAATAATGATATCCGTTCATTACGATGTCGCTTTGATGATCGCGCCAAGCCCAGCCGCGGCGCCGCGGTTCGTATTTATCCAAATCTTTGAGGATGTTGTGAAGATTTAGTTTCTCATTTGGTTTTAACATGGCTTCACCCCGAAACTGGCCAAAACTTTATCCCAGCCGGAATCCTTCATCAGTTGCAGACCGGCTTCGCGGAGGGGCAGATCGGTCAATTTGGAATAGCGATAGACCACGTGACCGGCCCCTTTGCCCATCAGCTGATGGTCAATGGTTTTTTCAACTAGCGCCTTTGCTTCCAGACTGGAGAACCCCATACGCAGAAGAACCGACCTTTCAATGGCCGGTGTGGTGTGATTGTAAGCTAATTTGATCAAAGGTTTGACGGTGTCGTTGGCGTATTTCCAAAACAAATCATATAATTCCTGGTCAGACAGGTCGCGAAGATGCTTGCGTCTGGTTTCGAAATCGTCGGCACGGACTTGCAATTTATCCATTTTATTCCTCCCATCCAACGCCCAAATTCTTCAATTCCGCTTTGACCCATGGCAAATCGCGGTTGGTTTCCAGAACCAGGAATTCCAGGTCGATCGGATCCAGTTTGGTTTGGTCTTTGACGGCGTTGCGGATCAGTGATTTTCGGATGACGTCCAAATCGACGTCCATGACCTTGATCAAGCCGGGGTCGCTGGGCAGAATGATGCTGCGGCCCGGGATCTCTTCGCGCGGATTTCCGAAGCGGATCTCGATGCCGTTGGCGCGGGCGAACGACAGCTGGGCCTGATGATGTTTTCCGGCGCCGGTATATTCGGTTTCCTGAACGATGATGACTTCATTTTCATTCATGGTCTGGGCCAAACTAAAAGCCGCGGCCAAACTGATGTTTCCGGCGGGGCCCCGTTCGATTCCTTCCAAAGCCACCAAGGCTTCGGTCATGAAGAAGACCTCGCCTTGATTGACGGTCACGTAACGGTCAATGTACCGAAGCGGTCTGGCCGCCGAACGCGGAACGTCGCTGCGATCCGGATTGGTCATGTATGGCATTCCGAAGCCGGTATGGCCGGTCGTAAAGGACTTCTTGTTGAAATCATGATCGCTGGCCATGTGCAATCCTTTCAGATTGACGCTGGCGCCGATGATCGGAATCTTCTTGGTCGTGGTCTTCCGGATGCCCCGGGCAGTCCCGGTCAGATTGCCGCCGCCGGCGTTGGTGACGACGATGGCGCTGGGAAGCCGATTGGTCAGTTTAAGACAATCCTCGATTAGTTCGCTGCCGAGAGTTTCGATTCCGGAAATGCCAAACGGGGTATAAAGCGAAGCATTGAAATAACCGGTTTCTTCAAGCAGTATAAGGAAAGTATAAAAGAGTTCGGGTCCGACGCTGAGCTGAATGACTTCGGCTCCGTAAGCTTCGCAAGCCCGGGCTTTTTCAATGATCTCCGGTTGTCCGATTTTTTGGCTGTCATAACATTCCTGAACGACGATGCATTTCAAGCCGTATTTGGCAGCTTGGGAGGCAACGGCGGCGCCATAATTCCCGCTCGTCGCGGTAATGACGCCTTTATAACCCATTTTTTTGGCTTGGTAAACGGAGATGGAAGCCCGGCGGGCTTTGAAACTCCCGGAATCATTCAAAGCTTCGTCTTTTATGAAGATCCGGGCTCCAAAACCCGGAGTGCTGTATTTTCGGGCCAAAGCGGTCAGGTTGCGCATTTCTTTGAGCGGCGTGTTTCCGACTCCGTGTGTTATCTGAATGCTTTTGATGACCGGGATCGGATAACCGTTCTCGTTCATCAGCGCTTCATAGTCAAAACTGATCTTCCCGGTTTCGTAAAGGGAATAATCGATTCCGACCGAGGTTTTCATGATGGCGTTTTTACGGTCCATCAGACTTTGGTAAGAATTGTCTTTATCCATGGCGGGCACCGTAGAGGGCTTTCTTCACGATTTTGTCTATTTCTTGGATCTCCGGAACGAAGTCGCCGTAATTAAGGGTGAAACTGGGGTTGGCGGCGACTAAAAGACCGCCTTCGAGACGGCCGGTGACAGTGGTAATGATGACATTTTGCCCCATTTCCGCGTCGGCTTGGAGCCAACCTTTGACCCACATCCGCAGCGGAACTTTTTTGGTATCTTCCGGGATGTTTCCGGTTCGCTCTTCCGGTTTCAAAACGATTTTCTCGATTTGAACCCAAGTATTGTTCTTTATCAAAATCATCCCTCCTCTTCAATCATGGTCCTGACGTCGCCCATGATGGCGCGCGGGACCGGCAGATCAATCATCGTTTTCAAACCCGGACGGGCGTTGATGACGTGAGGGATCATGTTGACGCAAATGGCGATGGTTCCCTTGCCGCCGTCGATTTCCGGATTAATGCGGAGATTGACCTCGGGACTGCCCTTGATGGTGATGTAATCGCCGGTGCTGACTCCCCCGAGCTGAGGTTCGATTTGTTGCGGATGGCGCATGTGGATGATGTTTTTGCCATCAACCTCGCCTTCTCCGACCATGTCCACTCCCGCCACATCGCCTTTTTTGACTTGACCAAAGGAACTCTTGCGGTCAACGGCGGTAACGATTGGGACCATGGATTGGGAAAACTTGGTCAGTTTCCAACCGACGGCATCGGCGATCATCGAAACCGACTCTTTGAACCCGACATGCCCGACCAGATGCCCGCTTTTTACTTTTTCTAAGAAAACAGGTACCGTCAAACCGACACCTTGTTCTTCCATGACGGTTTCCCCAAAAGGCGAAAGGCTGTTGACCCGGCTGACGGAAACTTCGTCGACGTTTTCCATGACTCCGGTCATGGCGATGACCAAGAGGTCCATCATCATGCCCGGGTTGATGCCGGTTCCGAGAACCGTCACTTTGTTTTTGATGGCCAATTCATTGATGGCTTTGGCGATCTCCGGTTCATTGGCTTTCGGATAAGCCATTTGTTCGGCGGTGGAAATGATGTTGACTTTCTTTTCCAGAAGCCATTTGATCTTCGGGAAGGCCTTGGCGGTGAAAGAATCCGTGGCCAGCATGACGATGTCGCAAGAAGAAGGGCGCACGACATCTTCGATGTTCGGGGTGACGCTGACGTCTTGTTCTTGTGATCTCTTCAAATTCAGGATTTGGAAGATGCTTTTACCGATATAATTCGGGTTGCGATCACAGACTCCAACAATTTCGAATCCGTTTTTTTTAAGAATCATTCGGGCCATTCCCGAACCCATGGCTCCGAATCCCCAGATGACGACTTTAATTTTTTCTTTGCGCATGTTATTCCCCTATCGTTTTTTAGTTTTATGACAGAGTGACCGTGGTTCCGCTTTTTCCTTCCAAAGCCAACGCGGCTTTCGAAAGCGAAGCAATGATGGCTTTTCGGCTTGGGTTGGTTTTCACGAAACTGATGGCCGCTTCCACTTTTGGAAGCATGCTTCCTTTCGCGAAATGGCCGTTTTTGATGTGCTTTTCCAGTTCCGGGACCGCAATCTCGGAAAGATCGATTTGGGTCGGTTTCCCATAATTCAAAGAAACTTTGTCCACCGCGGTCAGAATGACCAATAGATCCGCATTCAGTTCGCTGGCTAAAACCGCGCTCGCAAAATCTTTATCGATGACGGCGGCCACGCCGCGAAAATGACCATTGTCTTTGACGACCGGGATCCCGCCGCCTCCGACGGTGATGACCGGATGTTGGGCGGCCACCAAAGTCCGGATGACATCAATTTCCACGATTCCAATCGGTTTTGGACTTGGAACGACCCGGCGGTAACCCCGGCCGGAGTCCTCCTTCATCTCGTAACCTTTCTCAATGGCCAAAGTCTGCGCTTCGTCCTGGTTGTAAAACGAGCCGATGGGTTTGGAAGGGGCAGAAAAGGCCGGATCGTCGGGGTTGACTTCGACTTGGGTGATGACGGTGGCTATTTGTTTTTTCAATCCCAAAAGCGTGATTTCCGCTTGCAAAGCATTCTGAAGGTGGTAACCGATGTATCCCTGACTCATGGCTCCGCATTCGGGGAAAGGCATTTCCGGGACGTTCTTATTCGTTTTCGAGGCGACTTCAAAAGCCAGATTGATCATTCCGACTTGCGGACCATTGCCATGGGCGACGATGACTTCATGCCCCATGGCGATGATTTTCGCAATCGGTTTCGCGGTTTGCTTGACCAATTCCAGCTGTTCCAGAGGGGTGTTGCCCAAGGCGTTTCCGCCCAGAGCGATCACGATTCGGCTCATTTATCGGCTCCCAAAGTGGCAAGGATGACGGCTTTGATGGTATGGAGACGGTTTTCCGCTTGATCGAAAACCACCGATTGCGGTCCTTCAAAGACTTCTTCGGTAACTTCGATTCCGTCCAGGCCATGTTTGATGTTGACTTCTTTTCCGATGCTGGTTTCCAGATTGTGAAAAGAAGGCAGGCAATGCAAGAAGATGGCCTTAGATCCGGCGTTTTTCATCATTACTTGATTGACCTGATAAGGAGTAAGCATCTTGATTCTTTCTTCCCAAACGGAATCTGATTCGCCCATGGAAACCCAAACATCAGTATAAATGACGTCGACGCCTTTGGTCCCGGAGGAAACGTCTTCGGTAATCGTGATCTTGGCACCGGTGGATTTAGCGATCTCCCGGGCTTTTTCAATCAAATCAATGGATGGCCAAAGCGCTTTCGGCGCTACAGCTCGGAAATCCATTCCCATCTTGGCACAGCCGATGAGAAGCGAATTTCCCATATTATAACGAGCATCGCCCAAATAAGCCAGTTTGACGCCGGTCAGTTTTCCTTTATGCTCCATGATGGTCAATAAATCGGCCAGCACTTGCGTCGGATGGGAAAAATCGGTCAGGCCGTTCCAAATCGGAACTCCGGAATACTTGGCGAGCGTCTCCACGGTGTCCTGACTGTATCCGCGGAATTCGATGCCTTCATACATCCGTCCCAAAACGCGGGCGGTATCCTTGATGCTTTCCTTTTTGCCCATCTGCGTTCCGGTTGGTCCCAGATAGGTGACGCCCATTCCCAAATCGTAACCGGCGACTTCAAAAGCACAGCGGGTCCGGGTGGAGTCCTTTTCAAAAATGAGGGCAATATTTTTTCCTTTTAACGGTTGGAAAAGTTCTCCATTCTTTTTAAGGCTTTTTAACTTGGTCGAGAGTTGCAACAAATAGCCTAGTTCTTCGGGTGAATAATCCAATAATTTCAAAAAACTGCGGCCTTTTAAATTAATTTCCATATTTTTATCTCCTTTATTTTAAGTTTTCTCTGACAAACGGCATGCTCATGCAACGCGGACCCCCGCGCCCCCGCGACAGTTCGCTGGATGGAATGGTGTTGACTTTGATTCCATGGTGAGCCAAAATCGAATTGGTGATGTGATTTCGTTCATAAACGATGACTTCCCCCGGCGAAATGCAAAGCGTATTGGCCCCGTCATTCCATTGTTCGCGGTCGGAGGAAACGACATCTTCCCCGCCGCAGGGGATCAGCGTGACTTCGCGTTGCAAGTAATGTTCGAGCAATGCGTCAAGTTTCTTTTCCAGCGGCCGAACCAGCAGTTTGTTGTGCTTGTTTGGGTCCTTGGTCAATTCGAAAGCTTTGATGGTGCTCCGAAGTTCATGATGAATGGTGAATTTTCCGTAATCGACTTGCGTCAAAGCGGTATCCAAATGCATGAATGACCGGCTTTTCGGAATATCGAAAGCCAGAATGGTCTCAAACCCGGTCGTAAAATTATAGAAGAGGTTCTTGGCCAAGCGCTCAATGGCGGCCGGATGGGTTCTTTGGCTGACGCCGACGGCGATCAGTTTATCATTTAGGACCATGATGTCCCCACCCTCGATGGTCGGCAGGTAATTTCGTCCGTAATATTTATCAATGGTGTTTCGTCCGTAACGCGGATGAAATTTGAAAATGTATTCCCCATATATCGTTTCCCGGCTGCGAGTCAGCGTATACATCTTGCTGATGGAAACGCCGTTGCCGATGACGGAAAACGGATCGCGGGTGAAATACAAATTCGGCATCGGATCGGTGACAAACGGATAATCCTTGATGTAATCAGAAAGAGTCCGTTTTTCGAAGTTGGGAACTTCGGATTTCCGGATTCCCGCCATGGTTTTTTCAATCATTGCTTTGGTGGATGAAAAGGCCCGCAAATAGTCAGTCAGGACATTGGCCAAGGTCTCGCTGGTAACATTGGCTTCGGTGATGAACTGTTTGATGAACTGATCCTTGACATCCAGACTGGTGTCGATGGCTTCCGCTGCCAACTCCGAAAGGTAAAGAACTTCCACGCCGCGTTTTTTAAGCAGATCAGCGAAAGCATTGTGTTCTTTGATGGCCAGATCCAACCACGGGATGTCGTCAAAAAGCAGTTGGTCCAAAACCTTCGGGGTCAAATTTTCCAATTCTCCGCCCGGACGGTGTAATAAAACACGTTTTAACTTGCCAATTTCTGATTTTACATTCAGTGGTTTCATAGCCGTTTTCCTTTCTTGATTGATATTTCTTTTACTTTTCCATTATACCATAAAAGCGTTTTCAAGGAAACAAGAAAGTAACATTTCGTTTTCATGGCTTTGCAAGCATTTCCTTCTTTTTTGGGAAAGTCTGCTTCCAAAACCGGGAAGTTCTATGGTATAATACGGTTGAATTTAAATTAAAGGAGAATCATATGGCATCAGATAATGTAAAAGTGGAATTTTCCAACGATTTCAACGGCATCATGACCGCTCCGAAAGGAACCATCCTGATCGGAAAACAAGAAGGCGGATTCCGACCTTACAATTTGCTATTCGGGGCTTTGGCTTCGTGCTTTTATTCGACTTTCCTCTCGATTGTTGAAAAAAAGAAATTGAGTTTTTCCGGCGCTTCGGTCGAGATCAACGGCGTTCATCGGGAAGGCCAGATCACGACCCTCGAACATGTCTGGATCAAGATGATCATCCGGGGGGCCAGCGATGAAAAACAGTTCCGAAGATGCGTGGAATTGGGTACGCAATACTGCTCGATTCATGAGACCATCAGCAAGGTTGCGACCATCGAAACCACCGTGGAATTCGAAAAATAGGATAATGTTTTCAAACCGATTTTGAAGCGATTTTTGTTGTAAAAAAAAGCGTTTGTGTTATAACCTGAGTTTGACACTTGTTATGCGATGGAACTGTAATTTTGTAATTAAGCTGTAAAAACAGAGTGAAATGGGGCCTTTTTGGTAAGAGAAAAGCAACTTTCACTTTTTTGTTATTTCGCT
>DDXT01000031.1 GCA_002347755.1 Caryophanales bacterium UBA2253 | reverse complement strand
AACCCCCAGTTATTTAACATACTCTGTAAAGCAAACCGTTTTTCAATGTAATATGGACAGATGAACTTCATTGTGATAAAATAGCGTAGTATGTTTATTACAAAGAGGAGATATTATGCTTGAAATAAAGAATTTATCGAAAACTTATTCCGGAGGGAAATTGGCCGTTGATGACATATCATTGTCGATCGGAGCCGGGGAGATTTTCGGGTTCATCGGACCGAACGGCGCGGGAAAGACCACAACCATCAAATGCATCGTTGGGATCTTGGACTTCGAAAAAGGTGAAATTTTTATTGACGGAAAATCCATAAAAAAGCAGCCGATCGAGTGCAAGCAAGTGGTCGCTTACATCCCGGACAATCCCGATTTGTATGAACAACTAACCGGGATCCAATATTTGAACTTCATTTGTGACATCTACCGGATCTCGGCGAAAGACCGAAATGAAGACATTGTAAAGTACGCCGATCTTTTTGAAATTAAAAAGAACCTTGGGGATTTGATTTCTTCTTTTTCGCATGGGATGAAACAGAAACTGGCTTTGATCTCCGCTTTAGTAAGAAAACCGCAACTGCTGATTTTGGATGAACCGTTTGTTGGTCTTGATCCTAAGGCATCGTTCTCGGTCAAAGAGATCATGAAGGAAATGTGCTCTCATGGTACCAGCGTCTTTTTCTCAACCCATGTTTTGGAAGTTGCGGAGAAATTGTGCGATCATGTGGCCATCATTCAAAAAGGCAAGATCGTGGCTTATGGGACCATGGAAGAAGTTAGAGGAGATCAGTCGCTGGAAGAAGTATTCCTGGAGTTGGTCAACCATGAGTAATTTCTGGACGCTTTTAAAATACAATTTGATTCATACTCTTGGTCTGAACAAACTGAAATCAAAAACCAAGGAAAGCAAAACCTCGCTGATCATGGTCATCCTGGTGATTCTTGGCGGAATCGGCGCGTTTGGACTTTCGTTCTTATATTTGTTTATGTTTGGGTCAGCTCTGAGTGAAGGCGGGTATCCGCAATTGATTCTGCTTTTGGGAATTACGGCGGGCTTCATGTTCATTCTGCTTATGACCATCACCAAAGCCAACGGATCGCTGTTTCGCAGCCGTGATTATGATCTGTTGATGTCCCTGCCGCTAAAACCATCCGTCATCATTGCCAGCAAGTTGGTTTACATTCTAGCCTTAAACTACTTCATGTTTGCGATCGTATATGTACCGTCAGTGATCGTATACGCAATCTATAACGCCACCGATGCAACGTTTTGGCTGTTGGTACTTCCGACTTTTTTGTTGGTGCCATTGCTTCCGATTGCGGTATCCAGCGTTTTAGCCTATTTGTTCGGATTCATTACTCCCAAAATCCGTTATAAAAATCTTACTTCGATCCTTTTCTCGCTATTGATTTTATTTCTGTTCATGTATGCCAGTTTCCAGTCTTCGGTAATTGAGGAAGATCCAACTGCTTTTGCAACCTTCATGAAAGGGATCCTCGGTAAGATCTATTACCCCGGCGAGATTGCTTTCGCGGGCATGCTTGGGGATTGGAAGAGCTATTTGATCTTCGTTGCGCTTTCGATCATTCCTTTCGCGGGATTCGTTTGGCTGGTTTCCAAGAATTTCATTGGCGCCAACTCGCGCGGAAACAGCAGTTATGTCAATAAAAACTTCCGATTGGGCGAACAATATTCCACGGATCAAAGAAAGGCTTTGATCATCAAAGAAATGAAAAGATATTTCGGTTCCTCGTTTTACGTGCTTAACACGTTAGTAGGTCCGATCATGTCTACTTTCTTGATGCTGTTCATGTTTTTCGGGGAGAATTCCCTGGTTGCGTCCATCCCTGAGGCTGATTTGAACAGTCAGACGCTGGCGATGGTCATAACCGCGATGGTCGTTTTCACGCTGGGAATGACTTCCACGACCTCCGCTTCCATTTCCATTGAAGGAAAACAATTCTGGATTTTGAAATCCTTGCCGGTACCGGCGGAAGACATATTTTTCGCGAAGATTTTTGTCAATCTGTTTGTAACCATCCCGTTTGTGATCGTGGATGTGATTTTATCTTTGACCGTATTTAAATTTAATATCTTTGAAGCCAGTTTCATGTTCTTGATTCCATCGCTGATGGCAGTGATCATGAGTTGCGGCGGGTTATATTTCAATCTGCTGTTGCCGCGATTTGATTACGACAGCGACACGCGCGCCGTCAAACAAAGTTTGAGCGTGCTGATCACCATGCTATTCGGTTTTATAAGCGTAATCGCCATTGTTGGCCTTGGAGTAATCGGGACCATGTTCTTAAATACCACCTTTGGCTATCTGTTTGCTTTCCTAAGTGCTCTAGCTTTAGCCACGTTGGCCTTTGTGCTGGTAAAGACCCATGGCGTCAAACTGTTTAATCGCTTAAGCGCTTAGAACCACCTCTCAAAACCACTTTCTAAATAAGTGGTTTTTTTCTTTCTGGTTGTGTTATAATAATCGAAAAGGAGACATCACATGAAAAAAAGAAATACATTTTGGATCATGATCTTAATCGGGGTAGGCCTGGTCATAATGCTAATCCTTATCAGCAGCGTCATATCCGTCGGCGAAAGACTCCGCGGGATTTCGGAATATTTGGAATATGCTTTTTATGTTCTGGCGGCCTTGCTGGTTTATTTTTTGATCATCAATCCGATCCGGATCATTCTGTTTGCCCCCGCTTTTTCGCTAACGGCGGTCAACAACGCGAAAAACCGAAAGAACAAACAGATGTCCCGAAAAATCACCCGGAACCTGATCAAAAGCGAAGAACTGCGGCCGGAAGACAAAAAGCTATTGGCCTTGGGACTGAAGGACTCCGATCTGCTTGAGGAAAACCTTAACACTTATTTCAACAAGATCCTCAAAGGCGAGATAAATCGCATCATCATGAAAACGGCTACCACGGTTATGGTGTCTACTGCCATTTCCCAAAACGGCCGACTGGATTTGATCACGGTTTTGGTTTGCAATCTGAAGATGATCAAAGAAATCGTATTGAAATGCGGCTTCCGGCCATCATACGCGAAAATTGGAAAATTGTCGGTGAACGTTTTGGGAACGGCTTTGATCGCGGAAGGCTTGGAAGGCTTGGATTTTAACGATGTGTTCCCCACTTCAACAACCAATTTTCTGTCTGAGATCCCTTTGATCAAGCCGTTGGCTTCGAGCATCATCCAAGGAATCTCCAATACTCTGCTTACCCTAAGGGTCGGAGCGATCACCAGAAAATATTTGTTCTCGGAATACAAAGAGCAATCTAAGAGTGAGATCCGTCGCGATTCCATCAAAGAATCAATGAAAGCTTTGCCATTGGTCTTAAAAGACGCTTTGTCATTCCTTCCTAACAAAATCGCGAAATTGTTTCAAAAAAGAAAACTGACTCCGGAAGAACAAGAAGTTTATGACGCTCTTCAGGCCGATGCATCCTAAACCAAGAAAACGCACCAGAATGATTTCATTTTGGTGCGTTCTTTTAATTATCAGTGGTTTCGAAAGATGAAAAAATACTTGCAATAATACCGTAAATCTAGTATAATTATTAGGCATTACTTAGGGGTATAGTTCAATGGTAGAGCAGCGGTCTCCAAAACCGTAGATGAGGGTTCAAGTCCTTCTACCCCTGCCATGGCGGCCGTGGCGAAGTGGTTAACGCACCGGATTGTGGCTCCGGCATTCGTGGGTTCGATACCCATCGACCGCCCCATATTGAAAGCATAGGTCTGATACGATAACAAACTACGTTTGTTTTTGTATCAGACCTTTTTTTGCGCTAAATAGGGGCTTTTTTGCCGTTTAAATAAAATTGTACTAGTGAAAAGGTATCGAAAAAAGCGGTGATTTTTATAGGCAAACAAGTATTTATACAATTACATTGGAAATTACACGATTACGTCATATGCTTGTAAATGTATTTTTATAAAAAAACATGATACCTTCAGGATTATCTAAAAGCAATCATGAAATTTCTCGGTTGTGTCAAGAATCTTGTGTACTTTCATTAAGACAGGAAATATAGAGTTCCTTTATATTTGATTTTTTTGAATTGGCTTTATAGTATTGCTTTGTCCTTGTATTTGTTTTGAAGGATTTGGTTCAGTTCCGAATGGACGGAACCAAATCCTCGGTGAAC
>DDXT01000042.1 GCA_002347755.1 Caryophanales bacterium UBA2253 | reverse complement strand
ATAAAACAGTTAAAAACAATGCTTTTTTTTGGAAAGGTCCTAATTCAAAGGACCTTTTTTTGATTTGTAGGTGGCAAACTCGGGTTATACCATAAAAACCAATTTTCAACAGCAAAAAAGATAACCGGACCCCGCCAAGGCTGTCTTGTCTTTCAAAATCCATTTCTTTTTTAAACATTTTTAAAGCAATATTTTTTGGTTGTAAAAACAAAAATACAATATAAAAATGGATGTAAGAGGAGAGCTTCATGAATTTTAAGGAAATTAAAGCCAAATCGAAACAAGCTTTGGTCGGCTGCCGTTTTAAACTGTTTTAGCCATTCTTGTGGCTTCGATCATTGGTGAGCTGGGATCCGCCGTGGGGTTGGGCCTGGTCGTGATGCCATTGCTTTTGGTCGGTTTGTATTTCATAACCCGCAAGGTCCTCAAAGAAAAAAGACGGATTTCAACCTCTTTCGGATTTCATGAAAAATCTCGAATATGATTTTAAGATCATCGCCCTTTACCTGTTTTTCGCGGTCATTGTTGGGGTCGGATTCCTCTTTTTCGTCGTTCCCGGAATCATTTTCGCCCTGATGTTCGGAATGTCTCTAAACCTGATGGCAGACGACCCCGAGTTGGATGTACTGGATGTTCTTCGAAAAAGCCGCGATTTGATGAGCGGTCACAAAAAGGAGTATTTTCTTTTCGTCCTTTCCTTTATCGGCCATTTTTTTGCTCACTTTGATCACTTTTGGGCTGTATGGCATTTATTTCCTGCCCTATTTCCAAGCCGCGAACGTCAATTACTACGTTCACCTGACCAAACAAAATTTTGTGAAAGAAGAAAGCGAATCGGAACCCCCGGTCATTGAAGCCGAACCCGTTTGATTCTAAACTTTCAGGAGTCGCCAAACCCGGCGCTTTTTTATTTTCTCCAACCAATAAAAAGGCCCGGTCGTTCGTATTAAGGGTGGATGAAAACAGGAGGAATAAATATGAAAAAAATCTTATTGGTGATGCTTTTCACCATCAGCGTCGCATTGAGCGGCTGCACCATTGGCGGGACTCATCAGGAGGCTGAGGACTTAGGTTTGAACAGCGTCCAAAGCGACTCGGAACTGAAAAAACTTCTCAAAAAGACTTCGGACAGTTTGACCAACGGATGGTTCAGTTTCAACCGGGGCGGGATCATGACCGATGACATGGAAGTCAGCCCTTCCGCCGAAGGTGATTCAACGTATGCTTCTTCTTCGACTTACAAGAGCGACGATTACACCACCACCAACGTTCAAGTTGAAGGCGTTGATGAAGGCGACATCATGAAGACCGACGGACGCCGGATCTATTCCATCAGTTGGGATCGGCTCCAAGTCATTGAATTGCGCGGCGAAGGCCAAATGGAAATCGTCTTAAGCGAAGAGATCCAATCGGTCCGCGAAGATGGTTATGAAAGTTACACTTATTATTCGGAACTTTACGTAACTGACAAGTATTTGATCGTCATCGGTCAAAAATATGAATATTACATCACCCTAATGCCGGAAACTACCGACCCGACCGGGGAAAACCCGGATCCGGACAAAGGCGATGTGACTACCGATGATTATTACTATTCAAAATATTTCTACAGCTACACTTCGATGAGCGTCATTGACGTTTATGACATCGAAACTCTGACCAAGATCGACACTTATGAAGTCAGCGGATATCTGCTTGGCTCGAGACTGATCGGCAACAATCTTTATTTGATCTCCAACCACTACGCTTACAATTATTACTTAAGCGATGAAGAATACGACCCGCGGCCATGGTCATTGCATGACGGCGTAGCAACTTTCTTTGATTACGCCGACATCAAGTACCTCCCGGAGATGATGTACCAAAGTTTCACCGTCATCACCACCGCTTACTTGAAAGATACGATCACTTATGACAATGATGTCTTCCTGGGTTCACAAAGCTGGGGTCAGATCTATGTATCCGAAAACGCCATCTACTTGGCAACTACTTATTACGAACAAAATCTGCTTGGCATCTATGAAGAAAAAGGCAAGCTGATCTCTTATCAGTTTGATACCCTAAACGGGGATGTCTTCTACGGCGGAATGGGAATTTATTCCGGATATGTCATCAACCAGTTCGCCATGGACGAATATAACGGCTACCTGCGCGTTGCCACCACCGAAGGCTGGGGAGAAACCGTGGCCAACCGCTTGTTTGTCTTTGAAAGAAAACTAGTCGACGGGATCTATGTTCTGCAAATCGTCGGCTCCATTGAGGAAGGCCTCGGAAAACCGGGCGAAAGAATCCAATCCGTCCGTTTCAACGGCGATTCGGCGACCGTCGTCACTTTCTTAAGAACCGACCCGCTTTATACGCTTGACTTAAGCGATCCGGCCAATCCGGTCATCGCTGGCGAATTGCAAGTAACCGGGTTCAGCGTTTACCAACACCTTTGGACTGACAATCTGATCATCGGCATCGGCTTTGAAGCCACCGAACAAGGAATGACCACCGGCATGAAGTTGTCATTGTACGATGTCACTGACAAAGAACACCCGGTTGAAGTCGGAACCCCGCTGATCCTTTCCAACAACGAAACATCCTGGAGTTACAGCGAAGCGCTTTGGAATCACAAAGCCATTCTGATTGACAAAGACCGCGGCTTCATGGGCTTCTCGCTCTGGCGTTCGAACTGGACGGACGGTAATTACTCAAGCATGAACGATTACATCGTCTTTGATGTTGACGATACTCGCGAACAGCCAATCCAGGTGCGCTACACCATCAACCATTTGCAATATCGCACCCAGAACCCTGACCTATACGCTTACTACTGGTATTATGATTTCACCATCCAACGGGCTTTCCGCGTTGACGATTATCTGTACGTCATCAGCGGCGAAGTTGCTACCTCGCACTATTTGCTTGGCGACATGTCCGTTGTAGACCATGTGATCTTCCAAAGAGCCATCGTTGATCCGACCATCGTCGTTGAACCAACGGTTGATCCGGCCGAATAATTATTCAAGCTTCATTGATAAGCCCCTGATAAAATGTTATAATTAGTCATATTCTTTCCGAAAGGAGAACGTTTATGGCTAATTATGACCAATACATTGAAGCCTTAAAGCAAAAAGACGAAGCCGCTTTCGAATTCATCTACAACGAAACCAAAACGGCCGTCTATGCCATGATCGTCTCGATCGTCAAAGATAAAGAAACCAGCAAGGACTTGATGCAGGACACCTACATCACCATGTTGGAAAAAATCAATCAATATGAACTGGGAAAGAATTTCCTCGGCTGGCTGATCACCATTGCCCGTAATAAGGCCATTGATCACTACCGAAGAGAGCAGCATGAGATCCGGGTCGACATTACCAGCGAGGAAATGATCTTTCCAAGCGTCAATCCGACCGGCGAAAGAAATTCCGTTGTAGAGGGAATGCTAAAATGCCTTACCGAAACGGAACGGAGCGTCTTTCTTCTTCACATCATGCAAAATCTGACCCACCGGGAAATCTCCCAGATCCTGAAAATGCCCTTGGGGACTACCCTTTGGCACTATAATAAAGCCATTAATAAAATCAAAAAACTAAAATGAAAGGAAGTGAAGGCAATGAAACTGAATGATAAAATCAACCTGATCCGTCAAGAACTGCAGGCGGAAATCCCCTCCGTAGATAAAAACAGAATATTGGAAACCGCCCAGATCGAAGCTTTGTTGCCTTCATTCGCCCCAACCAAACCAAGATTATCATTCCGAAGTTTCGGACTGCAATTTGCCCTAAGCGCCCTCATGATCACCGCCTTGATAATTCCGTTGGCCCTGACTCAAAACAATAAGGACCCGGGAAGCCTTCAAGATGATGATCTGGCCACGCCGGTCTTCAATTCTTCGGATGAAATCTACGGTTTCGCCGCCGCCAGCATTGTATCTTTAGCCTATAATACTTCCGACTTGTTCGCGGGGACCGCTGAGGGGGTCGTTCCGAACGATGATCTGTTGGTATCTTTGCAACTGGGTTTTTTGAACCAGTACTTGGATCCGATCGTGATCCTGCTTGGAAATGAAACCAGCCACTTCTTCCGTTTGCCTTGCGATGACAACAATTTTGTCAATCAAATCAAATTCGAAGGCGTCGGCTTGAATGGCGAACCACTACTCATGGATATTTACTTCAACGAAACCTTGGTCACCAGTACCCGGCTGGAAATCGAAATTTTGGTTAAATCCGGTTCCGACACTTTCCTAATGGATGGGTTCAAACAGATCAACGGGGAGACCACCACGCTTTCGATGACCCATTATGTGAATCCGGACGATACAACCAATTTCATCCGCGTCTCCAAAAACATGGCTCTGTCCTCGGATGTCTATGATTTCGTGGTCGTAAAAGACAGTTTCGCGGTCAGCGAAAGCCGGCTCGCGCTTGGCACTACCGGCTGCGAGACCGTTGCCACTCTGATCAACACTTTGGAAGAACAATCGCTAACGACTTATACGATCGGTTACTCTTCCGTTGGCGCTTTCGCAGTGGATTATTCGATCCAATCGCTTTTGGCGATCACGGAACCGGCAGGAACGCCTTCCTTTGACAGCGAAGCCCTGACTGACGGTCTGGTCACGGAAACGGTTGAAGAAGGACAAATCCAAATTGCCATTACTGAAATCCCAACCGGGATCCAAAAATCCTTCAGTGTTACTTCGGGAAGCGTTTCGGATTCCTTCTATTTCGAAGATCCGACTGAATGATAAACAAAAAGCCAATCCTCTGGGTTGGCTTCAGACTGATGACGAACCCCATTCCCAAAGATGGGGTTCGTTTATTTTCCCACAGCTATCTTGAAAAACAAGAAAACACTTTTTTAGACTCGAAAAAGATATCTTTTTGGGGCTATTGTCCCATTTTATTACAAGAAAAAATGAGCGTTGACTTTGTCAACGCTCAGAAAAGCCAATCCTCTGGGTTGACTTTTTTCTTAAATCCTTTTTCTTCCGGTCAAAGAAAAAAGCCGCAACCAAAGTTGCGGCCTAATTTTTTACTGGAGCAGGTAACGAGAATCGGACTCGCATGGTCAGCTTGGAAGGCTGAAGTTCTACCATTGAACTATACCTGCAAAAAATAAATGGTCGGGAAAACAGGATTCGAACCTGCGACATCTTGGTCCCAAACCAAGCGCTCTACCAAACTGAGCTATTTCCCGTTTTGTCAGTTCAACAAATAAAGATTGTCAAACAGGGTGATCTCTCACGCTTAGATATTATACAATATTCACCACTTTTTGTCAATGCGAAAACACGTTTTTTCCCAAGAAAAAAGGCTGCGGTTCTTCATCCGCAGCCTTTATTTGTTTATCATCAAATGGTTCGAAAAGCTTGATAAATGGCGTCCAAAAGCGTCCCGCCGGCCGAATCATGCCCATAGTCCCAGAACATCACTCCCGCGATGTCGTTGTCCTTGACCCATTGGCATTTGTATCCGATTGAAGCCGGATTGTCATAGGAAGCGAATTTGGTGCCGCTGTAAGAATAATAGACCATGGCCGCTTCGTCAAAATACTCAACGTAGCCATTGGCTGCGTAGTTCTTTCGGAAGTTGGTGTAGCTCATGGTTCCCCCGTTGGTCATCGATAAACCCAATGGGTTGGCGGGATTATTGGCAATCGAGCCGTAAACGACGTAGAAAGGAATTCCGAAAACGATCTTTGATCGGTCCATCCCGCCCGTTGCGTACATTTCCACCGAAGTGGCGATGGCATACGGGGAATTGGCCGTCCGGTACAAGGCCGATTGATGTTTTGCGACTGAGGTTCCGCTCATCCCGTAAGTCATGATGTGAAGATAATCCAAATATTTGTTAAGTTCCGGAAGGTCGTAATGGGTGCTGTATGATCCGGAGATCACCGCCGCGCTCAAGATGAGATCCCGGGATGATTGGTCCAAAGCCGCCCGGATCTCTTTTACCAGCAGCGTGAAATTGTTTTTCTCGGTGGTTCCGCTCGGAAATTCCCAGTCCAGATCGATCCCGTCCAACTGATAGGTTTCAATGACGCTGGCGATGGAAGTCGCTAACGCTTCCCGATTGGCTTGAGTACTGGCGGAAACCGCGAAAGCATCGCGGGTGGCGGAACTGACGCCATCGATGGAAATGACGATCCGAACCCCTTGTTCGCGCAACTTCAGAACATTGTTTAGGTTCGATAGACTGTAAATGCTTAATTGATTATTGTAAATATTTCCAAAGGCATAATTCAAAACATCGATTTTCATAAAATCCCGGTCGGTCAAAGTCGGTCCGTAAGCCGGGTTCCGGAAATAAGCGAAAGTAAGTTTTTTGTTGGGATTGATGCTTGGCATGTCAACCACTCTTGTTCCTCTCACGATCACAGTTTTTTCATAGGTTTGTTCAAGCGTCTGTCCGGTTACCAAGGCCGTCAGTTTGACCGGGGTGTTTAGCCATCCCCTGGTTACAATCCCCAAAGCCGTGATGGCCGAAGAATCCGAACTCCAAGTTAGGTTCAAGGTGAGGCTCCCATTTTCAAAAGTAATCGGAAGTTCCAATGATTCGGTAGTCTCGCCCGGAAGGCGGCTATCCAAAAAAGCACAAAGCGCAACGAAGGTTTCCTGTTCCCGGATTGGTAAATTCTTCAGTTCCTGAATCAAAATCTCGTAGGCTTCCAGAGCCGTGAGGGTTTCTGAACCCAAAACGTCTTTTTGTTCCAAAGAAAGCAAATCATATTGGCTGCGGATCGAAATGACGCTTTGTTCGTCGGCCAAAGTCACCAAATCCTGCGTTGGCAGTTCTCCCAATAAAGTCAAAATCATTTCGATTTCGGCTTGTTCGGATCGTTCCGCTTCCAGTTTTGTTTCGTAATCAGTAATCAAAATAACCGTTTCATTCCCCAAAAGAGCTTTTTGGTCAAGGCTTAAAGCCTCGTACTTGGTCCGGATGAGCAAGATCATGGTTTCGTTTTCCAGGGTAACGGATTCCAAAAGCGGCAGTTCTTCAAGAAGACTCTGAATTTCATCCGCCCGGATTTGGTTATCCCGCGAAGCGATCAATTGCTCCAGTTTAATTTCCAGTTCAACTAGTTTAGCCAAATTTTCCGGTTCTGCCTTAGCTCGGGCTTCTTCCGATAGTCCCTCCACGAAAAGCATCGCCGCCCTAACGGCTTCTTCATCCGCAAGCGTCAGGGCTTCCGCTTCGGGAAGCGCTTCGATCAGGGCATTGGCTTCGCTGATTTCTTGGAAATTTGCGCATCTGGTCAAAAGCGCCAGAAAAGCCAAACCGAACAAAAACAAGGTTTTTTTCATGATTTCCATAACCGAACCGAAAAAGCCCGATTCTCTCCGTTTATTACAAATTTTATGCTTGCTCATTTTACCATATCCCGAGTAAAATGAAAACCTATTCTTGAATTATCCGGCCATAAAAAAAGTTCCGCTTGAATTCATGCGGATCATTGGCTTCAAAAATGGTACGCCCGGGAGGATTTGAACCTCTAGCCTTCTGATTCGTAGTCAGATGCTCTATCCAGTTGAGCTACGGGCGCATAGAATGGCGGTCCCAACGGGATTTGAACCCGTGATCTCCAGTGTGACAGACTGGCATGTTAACCGCTACACCATGAGACCGTCAGCAGTTTCTGAGACTCTTAATATTATACAAGAAAACAATGAAAAAAGCAAGATTAAAGATAAAAAAAGACCGGGCCTTATTCCAGGTAAAAGTCTTGATTCACTCTCAAATCGCTTTTTTGGACCAAACAATAAAGATTATTTTTAATGTTTTCAAAAGGTCATCAATTCGCATTCCTTCAGAAAACCATTGGCCTTACTTCCGAAATGTCTCTTTGGTGGCTTCGTAAAGAGCGATCCCCACCGCCATGGGCAGATTCAGGCTGTCAATGTCTCCGGAATGGGCGATCCGAACGCTTTGGCCGATATGCAAATACTCGTCCGAAAGCCCGGTCGCTTCGTTTCCGAAAATGAGGCTATACTTGCCTTCAATCGGCGTCTCGCTCAGGTTTTGGCTGGACTTAAGCATGAACGGATACATTGACCGTTTCGGGTAAGCTTTCTTGTATTCCGAAAAGTCCGAAAACAATCCAAAATTCAGATGAAAGAACGAACCCATTGACGCCCGGATGACTTTCGGATCAAAAATATCCACGGCCGGGGTAATGATGGCCAGGTTGGAGATCCCGAAGCCGACGGCCGTCCGAATGATCGTCCCCAGATTCCCGGCGTTGGACGGGTTGACCAAAACCACATGAGGAAAATCGCCATTCATCGGATTTTCAAATTTACGGAATTCGCCGATGACGAAACAGTTGTCTTTGTCTGACAGAATGTTAAAAGCTTTGTTGTTTTGAGCCAGGGCTATCCCATGTTCGGCGCAAAGGCTTTCGATCATCGCATAGGTCTCATTCCGATCGGTATCGCTGTGAACGTAAACGGTTTGCACCTGCTTTGGCCATGTTTTCAAAAGCTCGATCATCAGCGTGGTCCCAAGTGCATAAGATATCGGTTCTTCTTTTCGGTATTTCTTTGGATTCATACGTCTCCTCTTTTGGTTATTCCATGGTTTTTATTTTACCATCATT
The DNA here is from genome assembly GCA_002347755.1 of Caryophanales bacterium UBA2253. GTDB lineage: Bacteria > Bacillota_I > Bacilli_A > ML615J-28 > CAG-698 > UBA2253. The sequence goes on along the minus strand of DDXT01000042.1, from coordinate 1,161 downwards.
TCGGTTTAAAATAAAGAAGTTTTCCGTTTATTGGTTTTCCAAAAGAAAAACGCTTCGGTTTCCCTAAGCGTCGTTTTTGGCTTTTTTGACGAGTTTTCGTCGGTATTTGTTTCCGTGCTTTTCCAAATAGTTCGCCACCGCGAATTCGAAAGTATCTTTGATGGATTCTTTGATGTCTCGGGTTTGGAAACCCAGTTCCCGTTTGGCTTTTTCGTTGGAGAACTGGAAATTGGAATCGAGGACAATGATCGAATAATGGGTAAACAATGGTTTCCGCTTCACAATGAAATAATACAACTCGGCGAAATAACTCATGGCCAGAATGAACCAATACGAGAGTTTGGTCCGAACCTTGGGGACATTGCCCAAAACGGCGATCTCGTCCAATAATTCTTTGACGGAGATTTCATGGCCCGAAAGAATGTAGCACTCTCCCCGGCGGCCTTTTTCGGCAGCTAAACGGATCCCCGCCGCCACATCGCGCACATCCACGAAATTATACCCACCCCGAAGATATGCTCCTAAGCGGCCGCAAAGCAAATCCAGAAAGACCTGGCTGACATTAGACAGTTTATAATCATTCGGCCCGATGACTCCGGCCGGATGGACAATGATCACATCCAATTCCGAGTCTTTTTGATCAAGAACATATTGAGTCGCGGTGGCTTTGGACTTGGCATACAACCCGTCGACGCTTTTCGCATCGAAATGATCAACCTCGGTCATGGTCTGGCCTTTCGGAAGCTGAGGAATCGCATGGACGCTGGACGTATAAACCAGCCGCTTGACTTTGTTTTTCAAGCAGGCATCAACGACATTCTTGGTTCCCCCAACATTGACTTTTTCGATGACTTTCTTTTTTCCGGAACCGATTTCGACGATTCCCGCCAAATGGAACACCACGTCGGTATCGCGGAGAACGCGTTCTAAAAAGGCTTGGTCCAATATGTTTCCAATAACGATGTCAGCATAAGCTTCGATGATGTGAACATCATCTTTCGGTAAAACGATGGCCGTTACTTCGTAGCCGTGATCGTAAAGATCCCGTACCAAAACATTTCCGATGTGTCCGGTTGCGCCGGTAACGATGCATTTCATGTTGGGCCTCCTTTTGAAAAACTTTACTCTTCTAAAATTATTCGTATATAATCTAGTCATGAG
>DDXT01000005.1 GCA_002347755.1 Caryophanales bacterium UBA2253 | reverse complement strand
TGCTAAAATAATTATTCGGCGATAATTATTGGAAAACTTAATTTCGCATCAATTCTCCCTTAAAAAAATTCAGATCTTGAGGGTTTTTTGTCATACCATTATCATGTATGCAAAAATACTTCTTGATTAATAATAGTTAATCACCTTCAAGTAATTTTAACATAATCAAAATGATAAGTAAAGGCGAAATCCAAAACCCAAGGCAAAAACAAATAACCCGAAAAAAAGTAGTTTTTTTACGGATTGTTTGATATAATTAGTGGTATTAAGGAGAAAAATATGGATTACAAAAAGTATATTGCCACTATTAAAGATTTTCCCGTCAAAGGAATTTTATTTCGGGACATAACGCCATTGATGGCTAACGGGACCGCCTTCAAAACCGCTTGCAACGAACTGAAAGAGTTCGCGAAGGCTCAGGGTGCCGAGATCATCGTCGGCCCGGAATCAAGAGGATTCATTTTCGGATGTCCGATTGCTTTCGAATTGGGAATCGGATTTGCTCCGGTGCGCAAACCCAACAAACTTCCGCGGGAAACGGTTTCCCTTTCTTATGATCTTGAGTACGGATCAAATACTCTTTGCATGCATAAAGACGCCATTTTACCTGGGCAAAAGGTCCTCATCATTGATGATCTTCTGGCCACCGGCGGAACCGTCAAAGCCACCATTGAATTGGTTGAAAGCTTGGGCGGGGTTGTGGTCGGCTGCGGCTTTTTAATTGAGCTGAAAGACCTGCACGGGCGCGAGGCCTTAAAAGGACAAACCGTAAAAACGTTGATCACTTACTAAATAATCAAACAAAAACATTATTAGAAAGGAGGTTGAATCATGGAACCCAAGAAAACCATTGAAGATATCATCGCGAAAGCGTCGGAATATCTTAAAAACCCCAAAAATATAACTTTGATTCGCGATGCTTATGAGTTTGCAAAAGCGAAACACGAAGGCCAATTCCGAAAATCCCTGGATCCGTACATTCAGCATCCTCTCGAAGTAGCTTACATGTTGGCCGAGTTAAAAGTTTCTCCAACAACCGTGGCTGCGGGCCTGTTGCATGACCTTCTGGAAGACACCGATACCACCAAGGACCAGCTGATCGAAAAATTTGGAATTGATGTGGCCAACATCGTAGACGGCGTCACCAAAATAAGCAAACTCAAATACATGACCAAAGAGAAAGCTTTGGCCAAATCCCATCAGAAGATTTTGCTAGCAATGGCCAAAGACATTCGGGTCGTCATTGTCAAACTGTTGGACCGGGTTCATAACATGCGAACCTTGGAATTTCAGCCGCCGGAAAAACAAATCAAGATTGCCAAAGAAACCATGGATCTTTATGCTCCGCTGGCCCATCGTCTCGGCATGTACCGAATCAAAGCCGAATTGGAGGACACCAGTTTCCAATATTTGGAACCGGAGAAGTTCAAACAAGTTTTCGAGCAGGTCAATTTACAAAAATCGATTCGCGAAGAAGACATTCACCAAATGGAGATCCAACTGGAAGAGATCTTAAAACAAAATTACATCGAACGTTATGACATTAAAGGCCGGGTCAAAAACATTTACAGCGTCTGTAAAAAAATGGAAGCCAAAGCCTTGGAATTCGATCAAATTTATGATTTGATGGCCCTGAGAGTCATCGTTCCCAACATTGAAAATTGTTATCATGTCTTGGGCCTGGTCCATGCCAATTGGACTCCCCTTCCCAAACGGTTTAAAGATTACATTGCCACCCCGAAACCGAATCTGTATCAGTCTTTGCATACAACCATCGTCGGCTTGAACGGGAAAATCTATGAAATTCAGATCCGGACTTACGAGATGGATGAGATCGCCGAATTCGGGATCGCGGCCCATTGGGTTTATAAAGAAGAGAACAAGAATTACAATCCGGAAGATGAACAATTGGAAATCGCCGCCAAACTCAAGTGGTACAAAGAATTGCTAACCTACGCCGAGATCGGCGAATCCGAAGACAACGATCCGCTGGAAACCATCCGCGAGGATATTTTCTCCGCGAACGTTTATGTCTTCACTCCAAAAGGCGATGTTTTGGATTTCCCGACCGGAGCAACACCACTGGATTTTGCTTACCGGATTCATACCGAAGTCGGGAATCATACCGTCGGGGCCATTGTTAACGGAAAAATCGTTCCCCTTACTTATAAGATGAAAACCGGGGATGTCTTGGAGATCCGAACTTCCAAACAATTCAACGGCCCCAATGAAGCCTGGCTGAAAATTGTTAAAACATCCCATGCCAAACATAAAATAATCGGTGTTTTGAATCGATTGAAACGCGATGCCATGGTTGAAAGCGGCAAGGATGAGTTTGAAAAAGTCCTGAAAGCGGAAAACATCGGTGCCATGAAACTTGATGACAAAACCGTGGCCTTCCATTTCAATAAATTCGGCGTCAACAATTTGGAGGATTTCTATTACGAAATCGGAAAGAATGCCATTTCCGCCCGCGGGGCCGCCAATCGCTTGGCGGGCCGCATGGAGAAAATGGATGATGAAGCCCTCATCAGGCAATACAACACCGAAGAAGTCAAGAAAAAGCCTTCACGCAGCGTCAACGAATGGGGGGTGGTCGTGGAAGGCCTACCGAAAGCGCAAATTAAATTGGCCAATTGTTGCCATCCGATTTCCGGAGACGACATCATCGGTTATGTTTCCAAGGGCTATGGGATCATCGTCCACCGTTTGGAATGTCATAATACGCGCAATTCCGAAGAAGAAAGGTTCATCGAAGTTTTTTGGGATGAAGAGTATATCCGAAAAGCCTATGAAACTCATTTGAACATCATTTCTTTTGACCGAAGGAACATTGTGGCGGAGATCATCAATGTACTCAATGGCATGGCCGTGACCATCAAACAAATCTCTTCGGCCAAAAACAAAGACGGGGACTTGCGGACGAAGGTCAAACTGGATGTGCCGAATCTGGCCACCCTGAACAACGCCATCGTCAATCTTTATAAAGTGACTGATGTTCATACCGTCGAAAGAGTGATCAAATGAAAGTCGTCCTTCAGCGGGTAAAGTATGCCAAGTGTACGGTGGAGAACCAAGTGACCGGAAAAATTGATTTTGGCTATTTGTTGTTGGTTGGTTTTAAGACCGGCGATACGGCGGAGATTTTACCGAAAATGGTCAAGAAGATTGCCAATCTGCGGGTTTTCGAAGACGAAAACGGGAAGATGAACAAAAGCCTTGGTGATGTGAAAGGCGGAATCTTATCGATTTCCCAGTTTACCCTCTATGCGGATCTTTCCGGAGGAAACCGGCCTTCATTCACCCATGCCCTTCAGCCGGATGCCGCAAAAGCTCTTTATTTGGCTTTCGGAACCCAACTTCGAAGCTTGGGAATACCGGTCGAGGAAGGCGTTTTCGGAGCCCACATGGACCTGGAATTCACCAATGACGGTCCGGTGACCATCATTATTGAATTTTAATTTTAAAGCGGTTTTAATGGACCGCTTTTTTTCTTTGGCTTTTTTATTGTTAACTTTCGGGGGAATTCATGATATAATGGTCGTAGAAATGATCAGAAAGGGCTAATTTATGGAAATCAGAGATAAATACAAAGAATTGACGACCCAGGAATTAACGCTTCAGGATTTTTCGAAGATCGTCGATTTAAAAAAACAATGCACGATGGAGATGAATCGCGAATACGCTTTTCTGTGTGACATATTGATCATTGACATCTACATAAATGAGCGGCTTTTTGATGACGCCCTGGCCATCGCCCTAAAATCGATCAACTACATTGACAGCGTCGTTTTTCAAAAGGTTTATATTTCTTTTTTGGAGCGGATCATTTTTATTTACATCCAAAAAAAGAATTTCAAAAGTGCTTATCGTTATGCTTTTTTAAAGCGCAATTATCTGGACTTGGACAATGTCGACGAAGTAAACCGCTGGTATCTGGAAATGGCTTACATTTACGCCGAACTGAATCAAAAAGACAAAGCCTTGCTGAATCTGAAAGCCATTCTTAAAAACTACCCGGACGAGCCGCTGAAAGCTTTGACCTTAAGCAATATGACCAAACTTTTCATTGATGACGGCCTGATCGATGAAGCCAAAAAATCGCTGGCGGAAAGCATGAAACTTGTTGAAAAATTAAAAGACCGTGAAGGGAAAACCTACTGCGAATACTTAAATGCGAAACTTTTGGTTTTGGAAAAGAATTACCGGTTGGCCAAACAAAGTTTCGCAGACATTTTCGGAAAACTTCCCACCTTGACCGAGGATTATTTGGGATATCTCAATGAGTACATGGATCTTTTAATTGTGATGGAACTTTACGATGAAGTCATCAAAATCAGCGCCAAATACCAAAAATGCCTTGAGGATAGCCAAGATTTCTATCTCAAGAAAGACTATTACCGAAACCTCTTGAATGCTCAAATTCTTCGCGAGAAAGGCCTTAAGGAACCTCTAAAACCGCTTTTGGGCATGCTTGAGGCCATTGAAGACCAAATTGCCAAAAGCGAAAGCAGCTTAAGCGACGAATCAAACGAAGACGATAAAAACCTGGAGATCAATAACCGCCTTCGGGCCGTAATCTCCAAAATCGAAAAAACCATCAATCTCGTCAACATTGCCCTTTTGAGTGACAATGAGCGAGGATGCCTGATGGAGTTTTCGAAACATTTGGAAAGCATCGTTGGTTTCAGCGAAGCCCTTTTTGTGATCTTTTCCAAAGCCAATTTCGAGATCCTTCCCGATTTCTTTGAGAATTTCAATAAAGTCAACACATACGAATATAAAAAACAAAGGTTGTACGAACGGGAAGTCCCGTACAATGACTTAAGCGGAACCGTCATTGAGATGCTCATTTCCTCAAATCAGGAGATCATGATGGACCTGAGCGATTCCAAACTTCCGCTCAAGAACCTGATTACTGATAAACCATATTATGTTGGAAACGTCCAATCTTTGATTGCCATTCCGCTGATATACGAAAAAGAAATCTTTGCCTGCGCGGTTTTTACCGCCAATGATTTGGCTTTGGCCGACGTTGATGCCATGGCACTTTTAAAAATTGCCTGCAAACTTTTGGAATTCAAACTGATCAGTTTGTTTTACCAGGAGAATCTGCGCAGTCAAAAGAATATTCTTCAGATTGCCATGGACGGACTACAGGAAGGAATGTTTTATTTGGATCCCGCCAAGAGCCGTCTCATTTGCACCGCGCAGTTGGTCAATTTCCTTAAACTTTCCGAACGCATGATTTTACGGACGGATTTTGCCAGCATGGTTCATCCGGAGGACTTGCCAGTCTTTCAGAAAGCGGAAAAAAAGATTGCGGACGGCGAAGCTTATTCCATCAATTATCGAATTTCGGTCAATAACAAAGAACTTCATGTCCAGGAAAAAGCGGACCCTTACATTTCCAAAGAGGGAATGATCAAATTCTTTGTTGGGACGATTCGAAAAATCGAAGAATACGTCAAGATCGCTCCCCAGAAGACCGTTTGGCTGGGAGAAGAACAATTCGCGGTCCTTTTTCAGGAAATGAAAAAGAAAGCCACCAACAGTTTAGAGTATCGGTTCGCTCTGGCCCGGTTCCAAATCTTGAAATTGGAGGATTATTCTCCCGAAATTGCCACGCAAGCCATAAATTATTTCTACGACGTCATTCGGACGGAGTTTTCCGATCAGACTTATCGCTTCGCGGATGGAACTTTCGTTTCCTATTTGGAGGTCTCCGATCAGCGCGTCATCGACAAAAAGATTCGGATGATTCTCGGAAAAGCCGATCAAGGCGTCCGGTATCAGAATTATAACATCAATTTTGAAGCGAAAGTCAGTTTAGCCCGCTTCCCGCGCGATAGTTACAATGTTGAAGAGATCGTCCATTTTACGGAAATGGCCCTGAAGTCTCCGGAACGTTACCAACCTTTCAGCGAAGAGATCCTCAAGAAATATTTGAAGAGCAGCACCATTACGCAATGTTTGAAGGAACAAATTAGGCGCAACTCGATCGAACTTCTTTATTTGCCATTGCTTAGCAAAGAACCGGCCGAAACGGCCTTTGAAGTTAAGTACAATGTTCCGGGTTTGCTCCCCAAAGAGACAATTTCCGAATTCGTTGGCGAAAAAGTCTTGGTTCCTTTCGAGATCCTGGTCCTAAAATCTTTGTTTTTGCAGATCAAAGATGCGGCTGAAAAAATTTTCTATGTCCACGCTTCATCGAAGACTCTGGATTTACTCATCAAGGAAAATTTCTTTAAAGACGGTACCGAATTTTATCAAAGGGTCGTGGTTTGCATTGATGATTTCTCGCCTTATCTGGAAAAGATCGTCAACATTCTGCGGTCTCTGGGCTTTCAGATCATGATCAATTACCCGGTTTTCCTTCGCGCCAACATCAGTAACCTGTTTAACCATAAAATTAAAGGAATCTTCGCTTACGAAGCGATCGAAAGCGCCCCGCGGTCTTTCCTGCTTGGCATAAGCAAACTATTCGGTTATGAACTGCTAACCAACTATGATTATCCGGATTACCAAAATCTTCGCTATAAAAGTGACAGTCTGCTAAGTTTTGAACAAATTACCAAAAAATAACCGTTGCCCCAAAGGGAATTATATGTTATAATAATTGTATTATAATTGCTAGAAGGATAGGAAAAAATGCAAAAAATCGTAAATATTTTAAAAATGCTGGTCATCCCGAAAGACATGGCCAAAGCCCGTCACATGTCCGTTTTGATCGCTCTGTTCATCTTCATTCTCTCCTCGTATCTTTTGGCTTTCCCATATGGGGTTCAGGCTGCCAAAAGCACCTCCGTTTACAAGACCGAATACAACTTCATGGCGCTTCAGGAGATCCCGGACGATGCCGCCTACAACAACATCTTCACCGAAATTGATGATTTGGAATGCGCGGTCGGCGATGATTTAAAACTCGCTTGTGGGGGAATGACCGCCGGAACGGTTTATGAGACCCTCATTGAATACGAAAGCACGGTTGGGGAAACCGAGATTTCGGTTACCCGGAAGATCCATTTTTATGTAGATTACCAAGCTGAAGAAGCGGAACCCGCTTTTGACGTCTTGACCGACTTTGATGATTCTTCCTTTCCGTATGAAACGCAAGTCGAACATTATTTTGTGCTCCTTACCCCTACTTACATGTATTACCAAGCCCAAACCCGGGGAATTGACGAACTGGAAATGACCCACAATGATCAAGCCCTCAGCGTCATTTCCACGACTTTATATTACGACGGCTACATCCCGGATTTCAATCTTTCGATTGACACTCCCGAGACTTACGGGTACCTGATGGGAACTTACATTGTTGATCAGATCTTGGTTGGGTTGGCAGCTTACGCCAAATCATCCGCGTTCATCAATACTTTGCTCATTTGTGTGATCTTCCCGCTGCTGATGGTCGTGATCTTCTGGCTGTTTTTCAAACGAAACGGCAAATTGGTAACTTTCCGGGAATATTTCAACATCGCGGCTTTGACCAGCATCATCCCGCTGATCATTACTTTCGGAGTATCCTGGCTGTATCCGGCCATCCTCAACGCCTATATCTTTATTTTCTCAATCTTCTATTTGTTTGTCCTTTATAAAATCAACAACAGTCCCGATCAACTAGACTAAAAAACTTTTAGGGGGAAATATGAAATTGGTTGGATTCATCAAATCCTTTTTATTCCCAAAGTGGATGGTAAAATACAAATCCATGAGCATCATCATTTCGATTTGCATTTTTGTCATCTCCTCTTTCATCATTGCGCTTCCGCCCAGCCTAAACAAAGAATTGTATCGAAACACGATTCTCGAAAATTATAATTACGATGTTTTGCAACAATTCCCCGACACGGTGGTGGTCAACAATGTCATCAAAGAGGTCGTAGACAAGGAATGCCATGTGGTGGACGGAAAAGAACTGATCTGCGACCAATTGGAAGCCATTGATTCTTACGAGACCCACTTTTCTTTCGAAGAACAAGGGATAACGAAGAATGTCTATCTGGTCATCGATCTGTTTGACATTGAAGGGGTTTACCTGGAAGAAGAAGGGGTGAAAGTTTTCTACGATCCGGATGAGAAGTTTACGATGGAAAAGTATCCTTATCAGGAAAATGTTGAAAATTACGTGATCATCCTATATTCCGACGCTTTGCATTTCCAAGCCCATCCGGATGGAATTGATGATTTAAACATCTCACACAACGGGGTCTTGCTCGAATCGAGCACCAAAAAGATTTTTTATCAGAACAATCTCGGCGATTTCGATTTCACCATCGAAGATCCGGCTGACAATGGGTATCAGCTGGGCGAATATTTGTTGGAACAAATCATCATCGGGAACAAAAACACGATCAAACTTCAATACTTTTCGTATAGTTTCATTGTTGGCGTTTGTTTTACCGCCATTACCGTCTTGATCCTTTGGGTCTTTTTCCACCGCGACGGGAAATTCAAAAACTTTGGCGAATATTACAACTTGGCGGCCATTGCCAGCATTCCGGTCACCCTTGTCTTCTTCATTTTACTTTGGTTTGCTCCGATGCTCCTTGACATTTACATCTTTGCCTTTTCGCTTTATTACCTGATTTCTTTATCGGTAATCAACAGCAGCGACAATCTCGTATGATTTTAAGAAACGATCCGGACCAAATTGGTGGTCCGGTTTTTTGTTTGGAAATTGAAAAAATTGAAATTTACTTTTAATATGTTGAGGAATATGCTAAAATAGACATAGTGCGGTGAGAAACATGAAAAGAAACAACAGCCGGATCAAAGCCATGATCGTTTTGTACAATTATGACATTACCGGGGAAAAAATTGATTATGAATATTTAAACCGGGTTATTCAGGAACAAGGCAAAGTTCTTTTTGATGAAGATTTTTTTAGGGAACTCGTGGATGGCGTCATGACTCATTTGGATGAGATCAACCGGATCATGAGCCTTAATCTCAAAAATTGGACTTTCGAAAGGATGTCGGCCGTCGATCGTAATTTAATTCGGATCGCCGTATACGAAATGCTTTACACTGAAACGGCTCACAGCGTGATCATCAATGAGATCCTGAACCTGACCCACGAATACAGCGAACTGGATGACGGATTATCTTCCAAGTTCAACAATAAACTGCTGGACCAAATCAGCAAGAACCTCAATGAAAAATAATTATTTGACCGTTACGGCGTTAAATCGTTACATCGCTTTCAAATTCGAAACTGATCAATCGCTTCGGAATGTGCTGATCCAAGGTGAAATCTCCAATTTTCGGATTTCCAAAGGTCATCTTTACTTTTCCTTAAAAGACGAGAACTCGGAGATCCGCGCCATCATGTTCAGTTCCGCGGCGGCCTCCCTCAATTTCATTCCCGTGGACGGAATGATGGTTCTGATCCGGGCCCAAGTAGGGGTTTACCAAAAAGGCGGAACCTACAGTTTGACCGTCAGCGACATGAAACAGGCGGGACTGGGCGAAAGCTATTTGAATTTTTTGCGTCTGAAAGAAAAACTTCAAAAAGAAGGCCTCTTCGACGGGGACAAAAAACTTCCGATTCCGGAATACATCGAACGGATCGGCGTCATTACTTCCGATACCGGAGATGCCGTCAATGACATCACTTCCACTATTTTCAAACGCTGGCCGCTGACTCAGATCTACCTGTATCCGGTGTTGGTTCAGGGAACCGAAGCCCCAAAGTCCATCATTAAAGCCATCAATCAAGCTAACAAAGATGGGCTCGCCGAAGTTTTGATCGTTGCTCGCGGCGGCGGAAGCGTTGAGGACTTGGCTTGTTTTAATGACGAAAACCTGGCTCGAACAATTTTTGCCAGCAAAATACCGACCGTAAGCGGCGTCGGGCATGAAGCCGACTTCACCATCTGTGATTTCGTGGCTTCGCTTCGCGCCCCAACGCCCACCGGAGCCGCCGTTCTGCTTACCAAAAACCAGTATGAGATCGCCCAAATCATCAATGAAAAAACCGCGCTCTTGGCCATTCATTTCAAAAAAGTTTTGGAACAGAAATTTTATCGTTACCAAGAGATCATCACCAAATACCATTTTCGGAATTTTCCGGAGATTTTGGATCAGCAAGACGCCAGCCTTAACGCATTGATTGCGAAACTGGAGTCAGTCTCGCCGCTGGGTAAAATCAATGGTCATTTGGAAACGGTCAAAAACTTTGACTCGCGCCTTCGAGTTTACAATCTTCCCGATAAAATTGCGGCCAAGATCCAACTTGTTGATGAAAGAACCGCCAACCTGCATTATTTCATTAATCAGATCATTCACAACCAGGAACAGAAGTTTCAGCAGTTCCTGGAAAAAATTATAATTTTAAATCCTTTGAATTTGATGAAGAAGGGTTATACGCTGACTTACCAAGACGGGGTTTTGCTTACCAAAGCCGCCGATGTAAAAACCGATCGCAATTTGACGGTAAAATTCCATGACGGCGAAATAATCGCCAAGCCGGTTGCCAAAAACAAAAAAAATGAGGAGTAAATTATGTTCGAAGAATTAATGAAAGAACTGGAAGAAATCGTAAAACAACTTGAAAGCGGCACACTGAGTTTAGAACAAGCCATTGAAAAATATCAAAGAGGAATGGAATTAAGCGCTCTTTGCAAAGAGAAACTTTTGAACGCCAAAGAACTGGTTGTTCAGAAAATGAAATCCGAAAATGATTGATTACCGAATTTTGATCAATTCTTCGCTTTCTGAATACATTGAATCGATCAAGCATCCCAACCTAAAAGAAGCCATCGCTTATGCTTTGATGCCGGGAGGAAAAAGGCTTCGGCCTTCCCTGACGCTGACTTTGCTTGGAGATTCGGGCTTGGATCCGGCGGAAGGACGTTATGTAGCGGCGGCGATTGAAATGATCCACACCTATTCGCTCATTCATGATGACCTTCCCGCCCTGGACAACGACGATTGGCGACGGGGGAAACCGACGCTGCATAAGAAATTCGGCGAAGCCTTGGCTATTTTAGCGGCTGATGCGCTTTTGACCGATGCTTTTGCTTTTTTTACGAAAGGCCCTTTAAAGCCCGAAGTAAAAAATGCCCTCGTTTCGGCCGCTTCAAAATCCGCCGGCAGCAACGGCATGGTTCAAGGTCAGGTCTTGGACATTGAATCGACGCATCTTCCTTTGAACATCAATCAGGTTCGCGAGATCCAACTTCGAAAGACCCGAGACTTGATCAACCTTTCCGTTATCTCAGGCGCTTTGATCGCGGAATTGGATCCGATCGTTCTCCAAAAACTGGAAGAATTTTCCAATAATTTCGGATTGGCTTTTCAAATCAAGGATGATCTTGAGGACCAGAAAGAAAGAACCAGTCTGGAGATCAATACTTATCCATATTTATTGGGGGAAGAACAAGCTCGGACTTTATTGAAAACCTATCAAGAAAAATCCCTATTGATCATTAGCGAAATTTTTGGGGAGAAGGAACTTTACCAACTTGTAGCGAGGACCTTATGACAAGCATTGAAAACATCGTTTCACCGGATTTTTTGAAAAAACTATCCCAGGAAGAACTTGAACAACTGGCTGAAGATATCCGGAAATTCATCATTCTTAATGTCAGCCGAACCGGCGGCCATCTTTCTGCCAATTTGGGATTGGTGGAGGTTACCATCGCCCTTCATTACGTTTTTGACAGTCCGCATGACAAACTAATTTTCGATGTTGGCCATCAGACGTACACTCATAAGATCTTGACCGGAAGAGCTTCGCAATTTCCGACCCTTCGCCAAAAAGACGGCTTAAGCGGTTTTCTGAAATATTCCGAAAGTCCGCATGACGTTTGGGAAGCCGGTCATTCTTCAACTTCGATCTCGGCCGCGGCTGGCTTTTTGGAAGCCAAAGCCAAGGGCGAGGACATCGGCGAAGTGGTGGCCATCATCGGCGACGGCGCCATCCAAAACGGTTTGGCTTTGTCTGGCTTAAATTATCTCGGCGGACGAAAAGACCAAAAAGCGATCATCATTCTAAATGACAATGAAATGTCGATCTCGCGGAATGTCGGCTCGCTTTCGAAAATTTTCAACCGCATCCGGATCCATAAATCCTATCAGCTTTTAAAAAAAGTGACCCCGAAATTCATTCGAAGCCTGTTTTACGACCTCAAGGAAGCCCTTAAAAACGTTGCTTACAAAAACACCTATATGAATTCTTTGGGTTTTCGCTATTTTGGCCCGATCAACGGGCACAATCTTCGGGGGTTGATCCGTTATTTTGAATATGCGAAGAAAAACAACCAATCGATCATCATCCACGTCAAAACCATCAAAGGCAAAGGCTATGGGTTGGCGGAAGAAGATCGAATCGGAGTATGGCATGGGATCGGCCCCTTCGACATTCAAACCGGAAAACCGAAGAAGACCCTTGCGCCCGGGAAGATCTCTTGGAGTCAGGGCGTGGGCGACATCATGTTAAAATTGGCGAAACAAAATTCAAAGATCACCATCATCTGTCCGGCCATGATTCATGGATCGGGGTTGGATGAATTCGCGGCGGCTCTTCCCAAACAGATCATTGATGTTGGAATCGCGGAAGAATTTAGCGTCGTCATGGCTTCAGCCATGGCTCGGGCCCACACCCTTCCGGTGGTCAGCATTTATTCGACTTTTTTGCAACGGGCTTACGACGCCTTGAATCACGATATAGCTCGAAGCAACGCCCATGTCGTATTTTTGGTTGACCGGGCGGGAATTGTTGGAGCGGACGGAGATACGCATCAGGGAACTTTTGATTTGGCCATTCTGACTCACCTTCCGAATTTCACCATCACCATGGGAAGAAACCTTTCGGAAACGGAAGAATTGATCGACCAAGCCATCAATGAGTGGACCGGTCCGGTTGTGGTTCGTTACCCGCGCGGAGAAACCTATTTGGATATTGCCAACGAACATCCGGTCGTTTACGGAAAATGGGAGACCGTGAAACCCATCCAAGCCATCAATATGATCGCTTACGGCCCCGTCGTCAATAAATTGGTGCGGATTTTTGAAGAAGAAAAAGTGGAAGCCGGGATCATCAATGCCCGCTTCATCAAGCCGCTGGATCTGGACCTCTTAAAACAGTTATCGGGGAAAAAGGTTGTCATCTATGAAGAAGTTGAACTGAACGGCTCTTTGGCTTCTTTGATCATCGAAGCCAATACTTTGAATCATTTAAACTTGGATATCGAAGCGATCGCCATCAACGACCAATTCGTGACCAGCGGCTCCACCAAAGCTTTGAAGAAAGAATTGGGTTTGGACATTCGCGATATCATAAAAAAGTATTTTAAAGGATAAATTATGCTGATTTCACTGAGTGTAAAAAACTTTGCCATCATCGATAACATGCAAATTGATTTTCATGATGCCATGACCGTTCTGACCGGCGAGACCGGGGCCGGAAAATCTTTAATCATTGATGCCATCGGTTTGCTTTTTGGAAAGCGGGCCTCATCGGAATTCATTCGTTTTGGAGAAAACAAAGCTACGATCGAAGGCGTTTTTTTCAATCCTCGGAAGGAGATTTTCGAACTTCTCGGCGAAGAAATCGCTCCTGATGAAAACCTGATCATCAAAAGGGAAATATTCGCCAACGGGAAAAGTCTTTGTAAGATCAACAACAACGCCGTTACCCTGGCGCAGCTTTCGGAGATCTCCGAATTCATCGGCGACATCCACACCCAGATTGATACTCAAGGCTTATTTAACCCGAAGAATTACTTGAAGTTCATTGATGATGATGCCATTGATGCGGAGCTTTTAACTTATCGGGCTTTGCTCAAGGCCTACCGGGAAGCCGACCGCCATCTTCAAGATCTGCTTAAAAAGAATTCGGAGGACACGCAGCGGCTGGAGTTCTTGAAATACCAAGCCAAAGAACTTGAAAAAGCCAATTTAAGCGTTTCCGAAGAAGAGAATCTTAGACAGCAGGCCAATTACCTTTCCAATTTTGAAAACATCAGCCAAAACGTGCGGGCTTTCTTGGACATCTTCAATGAAAACAAAGTTCTGGATAACATCTATTCGGCGGTTTCTTTGTTGGGAAAACTGGAAAAATATGACGAAAAGTACAAAGCCCTAAAAAAGAACATCGAAGATGAATATTACAATCTCAGCGACAATGTTTCGGAAATAGCGGGGATGTTCAAGAAATTCGAATTTGATCCTTCCGAACTGGAACAGATCAACGAGCGTTTGGGGCTTTATTCCGACCTGAAACGGAAATATAAGAAAACCGTCGCGGAGATCGCTTCTTTTCGCGAGAATGTGGCCAAGGAACTGTCCTTGATCGAAAATTACGACGAGTTTTTGAAAGAAGCGGAAGATGATGCTCGGTCCAAATATGAGGCGGCTTTAAAGTCCGCCCAAGTCATTAGCGAGCGCCGAAAGATGTTGGCGAAAGAACTGCGGACGCAAATCCTTTCCAACCTTTCTGATTTACAGCTCAAGAATACCCGTTTGGAAATTGTTTTTGGGGACACCGCTACCCCCGTCTTCAACAACGACGGCATCGACAGCATCGACTTTTTGGTCACTTTCAACCCGGGCGAGCCGCTGCGTCCGCTCTCAAAAGTAGCCTCGGGCGGTGAATTGTCCCGGTTCATGTTGGCATTGAAAACCATCGTGGCGGGAAAAATGCAACTCCAAACCATCATTTTTGATGAGATCGACAACGGGGTATCGGGAGCCATTGCTTACAGCATTGCAAGCAAAATTAAAAACATCTCCCGGAAGTCTCAGGTTTTATGCGTGACCCATCTTCCTCAGGTAGCCGCGATCGCCGACTATCATTTCCGGATCTCCAAAGCCACCGAAGCGGGGCGGACCATTACCCGGCTTGAACAGTTGGATCATGAAAACCGCGTCATCGAGATCGCCAAGATGATTTCTAACGGTGAAGTTACTCTTGCCAGCCAGAACCTGGCCGCCGAACTTTTAAAAGCAACCAAATAAAAAACCAAAACGGCCTTAAGCTTTTGCTTAAGACCGTTTGCTTTACTTACTTAGGTTGCCATTTGCACCGAATCGGAGAAATGATTTTGTCTTCCTTTTTCAAATCGTTGAAGGCTTTGTCCACGATCTTTCGATCAAGGCCAGTAGCTTTTTCGATGTCACCCGCGCTGACTGGTTGTTTGGCGTCTTTCATCGCTTGCAAGACTTTTTCTTTTGGATCCATTTTTTACCTCCGTCGGGTTAATTATACAATAAAGGACCGACTGAAGCAAGCAAATAAAAAGGCTCAAAAATCAAGCCTGTTTTATTTAAAAATTATTGGCATTCTGAACGATCAGAATGATCAAAGCAACGAGTCCCAAAAGGGCCATTCCGAATACTATTACAAAAATGAGGATTTTTCCGAGAACGGTGTTGGCGGGATTCTTTTGGATCTCGACTTCAATCGCGTTATTTGGCTTTACCTTGGTTTTGATAAAAGGTTTTTTTTTGGTTTTGTTTTCTTTTTTCACTTTTCTCACCTCAACATTTATGGTATAATAAACAACATGGGTATTGTAACACATTAACACCAAAAAGGGAATAAAAATATTATGAAAACTCCCAAAATTATTTTTCATATCGATTTGAATTGTTTTTTCGCTTCCTGTGAAATGGCGGAAGATCCGGAACTGGTTGGAAAACCGATTGCCGTTGCTCATCTTGATCCTTTACGCAAAGGAATCATTTTGTCACCCAATTACGAAGCGAGAAAATTCGGGATAAAAACGACCATGCTCGTTCGCGAAGCCTTGCTCTTATGCAAAGATTTGATCATCGTCGAGCCTTGTTTTGAAACCTATGAGCATTATTCGAAATTATTTTTCGATTATTTGTATAAAATCACCCCGTTTTTGGAGATTTCCTCGATCGACGAAGGCTATTTGGATGTGACTGAAGTTTGTACAAAAATTCATCCTCTGGCTCTGGCTGAGAAAATTCAAAAAGAATTGGTCGATGAATACCAGCTGCCGGTCAGCATCGGCATCGCTCCGAATAAATTTTTAGCTAAGATGGCTTCCGACATGAAAAAGCCCTTGGGAATAACCGTATTGAGAAAACGGGAAATCGATCAGTTCTTGTGGCCGCTTCCGATCGAAGCCATGTTCGGGATCGGCAAGAAAACGGCTCCGAAACTCCGGGAAGTCGGCATCAACACCATCGGTGATTTGGCTAAATTGGAAAACCTGGAACTGCTTAAGAAAACAATCGGAGAAATTTACGCTCGGGGTTTGATGGAAAGAGCCAACGGCCTGGATGATTCGCAAGTCGACGCCAGCAACGACAATTCGGTGGCCTCGATCAGCAATGCCCAGACTTTTGATAACGACGTTTATGATTCGGAAACGATCAAAAGGACCATGAAAGTTTTGTCCAATTCGATCGCCTTTCGGTTGCAACAATCTTTTACCAAAGCGCTGACCGTGGGCATTCAAATCAAATACAATGATTTCCGTTTGGTTCGCCATAGCAAAGGCTTGACCAAACCCATCAATTCTGAAGCCGAAATGTACGCCATCGCCGAAGACCTGCTCGACGAATTTTTTCAACAGGGCGACATCATCCGCCTGATTGGGGTGTTTGCCACCCGCCTGGTTGAAGACAAGCAAGCCAATCAACAAGTAACGATTTTCGATGATCTTTCCAAATTGGAAAAAGAAGCCGAGATCCAAAGAATCATCAATGGGGTCAAGAACGCTTTCGGTAAAGACAGCATCAGCCGGGGGTACACCGAACCCAAACCAAAGGAGAAAAGAAGTGAATGAATTCCTAGGAACGATCCAAAAATATAATGTCCTTCGGGAAACCGATCTGGGGTATGTTTTGACCTATGACGGAACCGAAGAATTTTTTCTTCATCGCAATGAAACCAATTTCCAGAAACTGAAGGTCGGTCAGGTCGTGGAAGCCTTTTTGTATACTGATAAAAAGTCACGTTTGGCGCTGACTTTGGCGCGTCCTTCCTGCACTTTAACCAAACTTGGATTTGCTCGCGTTCAGGACATTAACCCCAGCCTGGGAGCTTTCATGAACATCGGCACCAGCAAGGACGTGCTCTTGTCCAAGGATGACCTTCCCCTCGACACCGCGGATTGGCCGCAATGCGGCGACATGATCGTTGGTCACCTTCGCGTCAAAGCGGACCGTTTGGTTTTGAAGCCGTCTTCCAAAGACGACATTCTTAACGAACACAAGCCGACCGAGCTGCCAATCAACGAAAAGGTCAAGGCCTATGTTTACCGAATTACCAAAGACGGAGTCAACCTGATCACCGAGACCTTTGACATTGTTTTTGTTTTCTATGCCAACTTAAGAAAGAAGTACCGCTTGGGTGAACCGGTCCTGGTCAAACTCTTAACCAAAAATAAAGATGATTACACCGGCACACTGACGGAACCAAAAGAAATTTTGATCCGCAGCGATCGGGATACGCTTTTGGAATACTTGAAAGCTCACCAGGGCATCATTGCCATCACCGAAAAGAGCAGTTCCGATGCCATCATGCATGTTTTCAAAATGAGCAAAAAAGCCTTTAAGGCCGCTTTGGGAAGTTTATACAAGGATCGTTTGATTGAGATCCATGATGACAAGATCATCCTTCTCTGATTTGGTTTGGAAAAAACCCAACGTTTCTTACCATTTTTTTGAAAAATTCATAAAAAACGCCATATTAGCTCAACAAACCGCGGGGATGCGAAAAAATCACCCCGGAAGCCTCATTTTGAGAAGATTATCTTTAAAAAGGCGGATTATTGCCAATCGGCGCTTTTTAGAGCGGTTTTCCGAGAACATTTCTTGACTTTATTGGTTCGATAACATATAATATACTAAACATATAATGATAATCGCTGATTAAGAAGAGTAATTGATTTCTTTATTTGCAGAGAGAGTGGCCGGTGCGAACACTTATTAAAAGATCAATGAAGGACACTTATGAGATTCCCAAAAGGACGTATTTCTGGCGTTAAAGAATCAAGTGCATCAATATTGATGAAATAAGGTGGCACAGCGGTAAATAATCGTCCTTAGAAGAATTCTTTTAAGGCTTTTTATTTTTTAGGAGGTAGGACCATGTTGTATCAAAAAGTTAAGGGAACCCAAGATTTTACGGAACTGGACGCGCGAAAACTCCGGTATCTGGAAAAGACGGTGACGGGAATCATTCAAAATTACGGGTATTCGGAAATCATCACTCCGATCTTCGAAAACACCGAAGTTTTTGTTCGCGGGGTCGGGGATGAATCCGACATCGTCAGCAAGGAAATGTATACTTTCCAAGACAAAGGCGATCGATCGATCACCCTGCGGCCGGAAGGAACGGCGGCGGTGGTACGGAGTTTTTTGGAAAATAAACTATATGTCAATAACCCGCTGACCAAACTGTATTATTTCGGACCGATGTTCCGCTATGAACGTCCGCAGGCGGGCCGGTTCCGCCAATTCTATCAATTCGGAATCGAAGCTTTCGGAGACTCTTCCCCGCTTTTGGACGCGGATGTGATTATGAGCGCTTACCAAATTTTCAAGGGACTGGGAATCCGCGATGTCAAGTTGAAGATCAACTCGATCGGAGATTTTGAATCCCGAAAACGCTATGCTGAAGTCCTAGAGGCTTATTTTTCCAACCAAATCAGCGGATTTTGCGATGACTGCCAGCGTCGTCTGACCAAGAATCCGTTGCGAATCCTGGATTGCAAAGCTGACAAAGATAACCCGGTCCTGAAAAACGCTCCCAAGATCGGCAGTTGTCTGACCGAAGACGCAAAAGCTTATTTTCAAGCCGTGCTTCGGGTGTTGGATGCGTTTGGAATTGCTTATGAAGTCGACGAATCGCTGGTTCGCGGTTTGGATTATTATACGGATACCGTTTTTGAGTACGTTCTGGCAGGCGAAAGTAGCCTTAAGGAGTTGGCGATCTGCGGCGGGGGAAAATATTCCGATTTGATCAAATCTTTCGGCGGTCCGGACATCCCCGGCATCGGCTATGCTTTCGGAGTCGAGCGTTTGATCAGCATTTTGGATGATCAAAAATTGATTCCGGAATTCAAGACCAGCGCCGATATCGTCATCATTGGTTTGGATGAAGAATCCAAAATCGAAAGCCTGAAACTGGCCGCCGCTTTGCGAGGACAAGGCTATTACGCCGAACTCGATTACCAAAACCTGTCCATGAAACCGCAGTTCAAACTGGCTGACAACAAAAAAGCGGCTTTCATTGTCATCATTGGCGCGGATGAGCGTCAAAACAACCGTTTGACGATCAAAAACACCGTAGCTAAGACGCAAGAAACCATCAATAAAAACGAGATATTTAATTACCTCAAGGAGAATATTTATGAGAACTCATAATAATAATGAATTGCGAATGGAAAATGTCGGGCAAACGGTCACTTTGGCCGGATGGGTTGCGAAAAAACGCAATCTGGGCGGATTGATCTTTGTTGATCTGCGTGACCGACATGGCATCACCCAAATCGTCTGCAAGCCGGAAAATCCCAATTATCCGATTTTGGAAGGGGTCCGAAACGAATATGTCATCTTAGTTAAAGGCGAAGTCGTGGAACGCGAAAGCAAAAACTTTAACCTGGCCACTGGCGAAATCGAAGTCGTGGCTTCGGAAATTACCATTTTGAGCGAAGCCGAACAACCGCCGATGATCATCGCGGATGATACTGATGCTTTGGAAGATTTCCGGATGAAGTACCGTTATTTGGACTTAAGGCGGCCGGTATTACAAAAAAATCTGATGCTTCGCCATCAGATCACCAGAAGCGTTCGGAATTATTTCGATAATTTGGATTTCATTGATGTTGAAACCCCGGTTTTCGGAAAGTCGACACCGGAAGGGGCCCGTGATTACCTAGTTCCGTCGCGCGTTCACCCCGGAAAATTCTATGCTCTTCCTCAGTCACCCCAAATTTACAAACAACTTTTGATGGTCGCGGGATTTGAAAAATATTATCAAATCGTCAAATGTTTCCGCGATGAAGATCTTCGGGCAGACCGCCAAATGGAATTCACGCAAATTGACATTGAAATGAGTTTCGTTGACGAAGAAGACATTTATAAAGTGGTTGAAGGCATGCTCGCGAAAATCATGAAGGAGATCAAAAATGTCACCGTCAAGACGCCTTTCCCGCGCATTACTTTTGAAGAATCCATGGACCGTTTCGGCACCGATAAACCGGATACTCGTTTTGGAATGGAACTGACCAACATCGGCGAAGAAGTAAAAGACGTCAACTTCACGATTTTTAAATCGGCTTTGGAAAACCAGGGTTTGATCAAAGCCATTAATGTGAAGGGCGCCGCTTTGAAATATTCCCGGAAAGACCTAGACAAAATGACTCAGGATATTCGGAAATACAAAGCCAAGGGTTTGGCTTGGCTGAAACGCGAAAATGGCCTTTTCAGCGGCTCAATCATCAAATTCCTGGATGAAAGCGTCCTGGAAAAATTAACCGCAAGGCTCAATGTTGAAGACAAGGACTTAATTCTGATCATCGCGGACGAATCCAAAGCCGTCAACTCGGCTCTTGGCTATCTGCGCAACCTGCTCGGGAAAGAAATGAACCTGATCAATTACGATCAATACCATTTTATGTGGGTCAACAACTGGCCTTCGTTTGAATTTGACGAAGAGGCCAATCGTTATGTAGCGGCGCATCATCCGTTTACCGCTCCCAAAGACGAAGACGCTGACAAACTTTTGACTAGTCCGGAAACCTGCCATTCCAAATGCTATGACATCGTTTTGAACGGTTATGAACTGGGAAGCGGTTCAATCCGAATTCACGATCAAAACTTGCAAGCCAAAATGTTCAAAGCCATCGGTTTGACCGACGAAGACATCAAAGAGAAATTCGGTTTCTTCGTTGATGCTTTGAAATTCGGAACCCCTCCGCATGGCGGAATTGCCATGGGGTTGGACCGTTTGGCCATGATTTTTACGAATTCGCCATCTCTGCGCGATGTCATCGCTTTTCCAAAGAGCGCCAATGCCATGGATCCGATGAGCGAAGCCCCGGCTCCCGCGACTCCTGAGCAATGGAAAGAATTGAAACTGGAACTAAAGAAATGAATAACTTCGAGCGATTGGAACATTTGATCGGGAAGGAAAAACTTTCGAAACTGAAGGGCTCCAAAGTGGCGGTCATCGGGTTGGGAGGCGTCGGGGGAATCTGCGCTTTGACCCTGGCCAGATCGGGAATCGGCACTTTGGTCATTCAGGATTTTGATGTCGTCACCGAGACCAACATCAACCGTCAAGTCATCGCTTACTATGATACCATCGGGAAAAACAAAGCCGAATTGATCGCCGAAGAAATCCGGCGCATCAATCCCGACTGTCAATTGACGGTTTCAACCGAAAAATTCAATTCGGAAAGCCGGCTCTTTGAGATTCCGTTTGACTTTTTGATTGATTGCATTGACAGCGTCCCGGACAAGTATCTTCTCATTACCGAGTGTCTGAAGCGATCCATTCCTTTCGTTTCCTCCATGGGCGCGGCCAAAAAACTGGATTTGAAAAAACTGGCCATCATGGACCTTTCGGAAACGGCTTATGATCCTTTAGCCAAAGCCATTAGAAAGAAACTGCGGGAGGCCCAAATCTATGGTCCAGTCATGGTCGTTTCCTCGACCGAAGCCCCGGCCTCAATCGACCGACTCGGTTCGTACATGCCCGTTACCGCCACGGCCGGGATCATGCTGGCGGATTACGCGATAAAACAATTATTGAAAGGGTGAAAATTATGTTTTTAAGCAATGTTTTTCTCCAAGCGGGGATCATTTTCGGAGTATTGGTGATTTTCATCGTCACCTTTTTGCTCAACAAAAGAGTGAAACCACCGAAAGACATGAAATTACCGGATAAATGCTCGTTCTGCGCTTCCGCTTCCTGTGTCATGAAACTCGCTGACGTTGAAAAAACGAACGCCGAACTAAAGCAATATTTGAAAAGCTGCGAAGCGGAGATCAAAACCGATGAAAAGAAATGATTACATCGCATGGGACAAATACTTCATGGGAGTAGCCTTGCTATCCGCGATGCGAAGCAAAGATCCGAGCACGCAAGTCGGAGCCTGCATCGTCAATCCTCAAAAAAGGATCGTCGGCATCGGTTACAACGGATTTCCGGTCGGCTGTGATGACGATTGCTTTCCTTGGGAGAACACTGGCGAGTTTTTGGATACCAAATATCCTTATGTTGTGCATGCGGAACCAAACGCCATTCTCAATTCGATCTCGTCGTTGGACAACTGCACGATTTATGTCACTTTGTTTCCTTGTCACGAATGCACCAAACTTCTCATTCAAAGCGGCATCAAGGAGATCGTTTATCTGTCAGATAAATACTCCGATACTCCAAGCGATCTGGCCGCCAAGAAAATGTTGGACGCTTCCAAAGTTTCTTACCGAAAGATGGATGAATTCCAAATCAAAGTGGTTGGCTGAGCATGATACCATTTTTAAAAGATTTTTTTGGCGGTTTCAAAAACCGTCCGCTGTTCATCAAGATCCTGACGATCTTTTTGATGGCTCTTTATGTGACTGCTCTATGTCTGATCTTCATCAAAGTTGATTATATCGTCGCCACTCCCGGAACCATCAACAATACCGTTCAGACCAAGGATGAGAACAAAGCATATACGGCTCTGACCGTTGAAACCGAATATGATTCCGGCGACATTTTTACGATCGGGATCTATAATCATTACCGCGTTTCCCTATTTCAATACCTGATCGCCAAGCTTTCAAATGACGTTCAAATTGATCCTTATGATCCTCTTACCGACTTAAGCGAAGAAGATGATTACCGACGCAGCGTCATCATGAAGGAGATCAGCATCACCAACGCCTTGATCGTGGCTTATGAAGCGGCGCAGCTTAAAGATCCGGCCATCCTATTCTCCAAAGAGTTCGAGGGGATGAAAGTCAGTTGGGTCTCGGAGCAATCGAACACTAACCTTAAAGTCGGGGACATCATTACCCAAATTAACGGCACCATGATCACGGATTTGGATCATTTTCTTTCGCTTCGCGATGGCATTTTGGAAGATGCGGTGTTTTCGCTGACCGTCCTTCGCGAGGAAGCGGAGATTGTTCTTTCCGCCCGTAAAATCGCCTCCACCGACGATCAAGGAGCAATTGTTTACCGTTTGGGCATTGAAGCCCTTCCGTATTATAAAGTCACCGAGGCGTTTCCGCACTATGAACTCTCGAATGATTTGAATTCCGTCGGCGGTTCGGGCGGAGCCATGCTGGCTTTGGGCATTTACAATTGCCTGCTTCCG
Organism: Caryophanales bacterium UBA2253; assembly: GCA_002347755.1. Classification (GTDB taxonomy): domain Bacteria; phylum Bacillota_I; class Bacilli_A; order ML615J-28; family CAG-698; genus UBA2253. The sequence goes on along the minus strand of DDXT01000005.1, from coordinate 7,104 downwards.
GATGACATCTCCGGCGGAAAGATCGTCGCGGGAACCGGGACCATCGCGGCGGACGGAACGGTCGGAGACATTGGGGGAGTATCGCAAAAAATCTCCACCGCCGCACTTTACAACGTGGACTATTTCTTCGTCAATCCGGAAGATTACGATGAGGCATTGGCCAAATACCAAGCCATTTCCCCGGACTTCGAATTGGTCAAAGTGACCGCCTTTTCGGAAATAATCGCGTATCTGGAGGGTGAACTTAATGAATGAAACGAAAATTGCCTCCTCGAATTTTTGGATTCGCGGCAAAAGAGAAACCAAGAAATTTTATGAAATAAACCTGAACCGGTCGACCAACTTCAAAACCTTTGCTTTCGGATTTTTATTGGCCGCTTTGATAGTTTTTCCGATCGGGTTGATGATTTATCAATTTTTGATGATCTACGGCTATAATCTTTCCATTTTTGGCGTTTATCTGACGCTGATTTGGATGGCTTTGATGTTCTTCAACGGTCTTTCCAATTACCTGACCGTGAAAATGGCCCAAGCGGCGGCCAAAGACATCGTCAATTTGCAAGCCATCGACGCGGGAGCCATTTTCCTGTACCAGCTTTTAAATCCCGGTTTCGGGATCGTCATTCTCATCATCATCGTCGTGGGCGCCATTCAGGCCATGGGTGCATTATGAGAATATTGTTGAAAGGGAAACACATGATACTGGGTTTAATTTTGATCGTCGTCGGGATAATCATCGATCAGGGAACCAAAGCTTTGGCTTTCAGTCACTTTTTGATGAACACGGATTATCCAGCCATCCCAGGCTTGTTTAAGTTCCATCTGTTAGAAAATGATGGCGCGGCCTGGGGGATGTTTTCGAATAAGTTGTGGTTTTTCATCATCATCACCGTCGTTGCTTTGGGCTTTTTGACCTATTTGGCCAAGGATTTCGACCTTAAAAACCATGCCATTTACAGCGCGTCATACATATTGGTCTGCGTCGGAACCATCGGAAACTTCATCGACCGACTGTTCAACAACGGTTACGTCAAGGACTTTCTGACTTTCGATTTCATTAATTTCCCAAGTTTTAATTTCGCGGACATGTGCATGACCGTTGGCTGCATTTTTCTGGTTATTGACATTCTCTTCGGAGAGACAGGAGCAAGATGGACAAGAAATACTTAATGGTCACCGAAGACCAAAAGATTCGTTTGGATAAATATTTGGTTTCCGAATTAGACGATTACACCCGCAACCAGATTCAGGAGCTGATTTCCGGGAACAATGTCTTGGTAAACGGCTTAGCCGTCAAACCAAGCCTCATTCTGAAACCAAGCGATGTCATTGAATTGACCATTCCGGATCCCGTCGCCGATGACATTCTTCCGGAAAACATTCCTTTGGAAATTTATTATGAGGATGAAGACCTCATTGTGGTCAACAAACCCTCCGGGATGGTCGTTCACCCCGCTCCCGGAAATTATTCCGGAACTTTGGTCAACGCTTTATTGTTTCATTGCCAGGATCTCTCCGGAATCGGCGGAGTTTTGCGCGCCGGCATCGTTCATCGCATCGATAAAGACACTTCGGGGCTCATCGTAGCTTGCAAGAATGATTTCAGTCACCGCAATCTGAGTCTTCAATTCATGAATAAAGAAGTGACCAGAAAATACTACGCTCTGGTCCATGGCATCATTGGTCATAATTTGGGAAAGGTTGATGCCCCGATCTCCCGTTCGCCGATCAACCGCCAAATGATGGCGGTCGTCGAAAACGGGCGCCGGGCGGTAACCAATTTCAAAGTCATCGAGCGGTATAAAGACTTCACCCTCGTTGAATGTTCCCTGGAGACCGGCCGGACTCATCAGATCCGCGTTCACATGAAATACATCGGTTATCCGGTCGCGGGCGATCCGACTTACGGGCTGCGAAACGACGTCAGCGCGCACGGGCAGTACCTGCACGCCAAAACTTTGGGTTTTATCCATCCGCGAACGAACCAATACATGGAATGGGATTCCCCGCTTCCCGATTACTTCCAGGCCAAACTCAATGAACTCATTAAAGAATGAAAAAGGCAATCATTAGGCATGATTGTCTTTTTTCTTCATTTTCTCGAGATTCTTGAAATTGGTTTTTCCGACTAATTCCAAATAACGTTCCGACTGTTCTTTGATGATCTTGACAATGGCCAGATCGACTTTGGGACCGGCTCCCTTGGGAAGATCGAAGCCGACGGTGGCGGAAAGTTTTTCAAAATTTTGTAAAAACAAGTAGCGGGCAATGACGCTCGCCGAAGCTATGGCAATGTATTTGCTTTCGCCGCGTTCTTCAAGCTGTACTTCGGTGATGACATGCTCCTGATCTTTCAGGTATTCAAAATATTTTTCTTTGGTGGTGAAGGCGTCGATGATGATGGAATCGTAATCCTTGATCTTCGGCAGCAGGTTATAGATGACATTGTTGTGAAGAAGAGCTTTTATTTTATTCATGTTGAACTGATGGACTTTGGTGAGGTAATTGTATTTCACGTTGTCCATGACCAAGGCGCTGTACTGAATTTCTTTCATGAGCATCGGAGCTATTTGCTTGATTTTGGCGTCCGTCAGCAATTTGGAATCTTTGACTCCCAACTTCATGATGACGAGGATTTTGCTTTTGGGAACAAAGGCGCCCGCGACTACGATCGGACCAAAAAAATCTCCAGTTCCGACTTCGTCAGTTCCCAAAACCGATAGGTTTACGGAGCTCGATGAGTTGGTGCTGGATTCTTTAGTTTTCTCAATTTCCAATATTTCACATATTTCATTATAGACGGCTGCGGCGTTGGTTCCCTGGACGATCATCGTCAAAGTCTTAAAAATTGTTATGGCCGCTGACTTGTATTTTGCCCTAAATAGTGTATAATTGTTGGTAAGTGAAACCGAGAATTCGTGATATTTGCCGATGATTTCACCAGCTTGTGAGTTGGTCAAATTGACAGTGAAACTCATAAAATATTTTCCTCTAATGTTATTATACCACAAAACCCTAAAAAATGAAAGGTTTGTTTATGAATAAGTACCATACGCTCTTGGAATTGAATAAAATCATCGAGACGCTCAAGGATTTCGTTATTTTGAAGAATAACCGCGATCTTCTTGGCGATCCCGAATTGATGAACGATATCGAGGAAATCAATAAATCCCTGAGCGAAGTCGACGAAGCCGCCGTCTTGATTCAAAGGATGGGTCGATTTCCCCTTTATTTTCGGGGTGACATCGGTTATTTCCTTTCCCTCATTCATAAAAGCGGGATGATCTCGGAAATCGATTTGGCCGAGATCGGAAAATTTCTGGACACGGTTAAATCCAATCAGATTTATTTGGATTCGTTGGAATCCAATAGAATCCCCTGCTGGCTTTACAAAGAATACTTGCTGCGGATGAAATATCCCAAAGAACTGAATCTTCGAATCAAGGAAATTGTCAACCAATACGGCGAAATTCAGGATACTGCTTCAATCAAACTCCGGGAAATTCGAAAAAGCATCCGGGAGATGGAAAAGACGATTCAAAGCAAACTTCAGGAAATGCTGGCCAAGAATGCTTCCAAACTGACATCCGCGACGATCTCCCTTCGCAATGACCGTTACGTCATTCCCGTCAAATCGGATTTCAAAAATGCCATCCCCGGGATCATTCACGATCAATCGGCCTCCCGGGAAACCGTCTTCATCGAACCGCTGGCCATTTTTGAGATCAACAACAAGTTAAACAGTCTTCATGAAGAAGAAAAAGACGAAATTGTGGCCATTTTACACCAAATATGCTCAGAGATCGATGATGAGTATGATGATTTGCGAGAAAACTTGGAAATTCTCGTCCATCTGGACATGGTGTTCGGAAAAGCCGATTACGCTTTGTCCATCAAAGCCAAGAAACCGCGAATCAATGACCAGGGCATCGTCGATTTGTTGAACGCCCGCCATCCGCTTCTGAAAGTTGAAAAGATCGTCCCGAACAATATTTCCATCGGCCGAGATTATCAGGGCATCATCATCACCGGCCCGAACACCGGCGGGAAAACGGTGGTTTTGAAAACCATCGGTTTATTGGCGCTGATGGTAAAAATGGGAATGTTGATCCCTTGCGACGAAAACAGTGACATGATGATTTTCGACGACGTCTACGCCGACATCGGCGATGAGCAAAGCATTTCCCAAAACCTCTCGACATTTTCTTCGCACATTCGCAACGTCATTGACATAATCCATCAGGTCACCCCGCATTCACTGGTTTTACTGGATGAACTGGGAAGCGGAACCGATCCGGTCGAAGGCTCATCCTTGGCCATTTCCATTTTTGATTACTTGCTGGCCAAACAATGCCTGATCATCGCCACTTCGCATTATCCGGAGCTGAAGATCCATGCTTACGACTCTGATCGAATCATCAATGCCAGCGTCGAATTTGATTCCGAAACGCTCAAGCCGACCTATAGACTGCTTTTGGGAATCCCCGGTCAAAGCAATGCTTTGAACATTTCCCGCCACCTGGGGCTTCCGGAAACCATTTTGGAACAATCGGAAAAATACGTCGGTCAAAAAGATACCGACCTCAACAAGATCATCAACAAACTGATCAAACAAACTACCGAACTGGATGTAAAACTGGAACAAGTCAACCAGAAAAATCAAGAACTTGAGGAAAAACTTCGGGACATTGATCTCGAACGGGTCCGCTTGGTTCGCGAAAGAAACCAAGTGATGAAAACTGCGGAAGAAGAGGCCCGGAAAATCATATGCACCGCCACCAAAAAAATGGACGCGGTCTTGGATGAACTGAACGAGATGAAACTTCGCGAAGTAAAACTCCATGAAATTGCGGAGATCAAACATCAGGTCAAAGAAATCAAAGATGAAGCAAAAATCGTAATTGAAACCATTCCGGACGATAAGGAATTAGAACCTCATTCCCAGGTTTTCGTCGAAAACTATGATTGTTATGGAACGGTGATCAAAAAGACCAAACAAAATAAATACGACGTGCAAATCGGAAATGCGCAAATTTCCGTGGACCGGAAGTTCTTGCGTCTTACCAACCAACCGGCGGTCGAAGCGCCGCTTAAGACCACCATCGAAGTATCGGTCAAAAAAAACGTATCCCCGACCTTGGATTTGCGAGGATTCCGTTATGAGGAAGCCAGCGAACGATTGGAAAAATTCCTGGAGGATGCCGCTTACGCGGGATTGCATCAAGTTTCCATCATTCACGGATTTGGAACGGGGGTCATACGAGAGATGGTAGTTAACTTCCTGAAAACTTCGGCTCATGTTGAAAGCTTCCGTTTCGGGGGTGCGGGAGAAGGCGGCATGGGAGCGACCGTTGCCACACTAAAATAAGGAGAATGAAAAATGAACAAAAATGATAACCTCAATCTGCGGTTAATCGACTTTTATGCCGAATGGTGCGGCCCTTGCAAAGTGGTTGCGAAAATGCTCGAGGAAATTTCTGGCCAATTGACCGACGTGGTTTTCGAAAAAATGAACGTTGACGAGGACCGGGATTCAGTCAAAAACCTAGGCATCACCAGCATCCCAACCGTCATTCTTTTCAAAAACGGAGTGGAAGTGGGTCGAAAGGTCGGATTTGTCTTCAAAGACGTCCTCATTGCTTGGATAAATGACTTCCGAAATTAAATACCCCTTCTGAGCATGATTAAAAATCATGCTGTTTTTTACAAATCATAAATAATATTTTACAACAAATCGCTTTTTTGCTATAATAAGTTTAAGAAAGCTGTGGAACAATGGACAATATTGATATTATCAGTTACAAACACGACGGGGAACTGCACCGCGTTTGGAAAAATGTCTACAAGATCTTTGAATCGGACCAGTTGGTCGTTCTGGTCAACAACAAGGTTGACGTCATTGACGGCGATGGGCGAAAATGGAAAACTCGGGAGCCAGCCATTTGCTATTTTTTCAAGAATTACTGGTTTAACATCATTTGCATGATTCGGACTTATGACATTTATTACTATTGCAATTTGAGTTCGCCGTTCGTCATCGACGCCGAGGGGCTTAAATACATTGATTATGATTTGGACGTAAAAGTGTTCCCGGATGGTGAAATTCTATTATTGGATCGCGATGAATATGATTTCAACATCAAAGTCTTGCAATACCCGGATGAACTCATCAACATCATTCAGGATAACCTGGCCAAACTGATGGAAATGATCAAGCAGAAGAAGGATCCGTTCAATCGGCCTTGCGTCGACGGCTGGTACAAACAATTTAAGGAAATCACCGGGTTGTCTGAAACACGGATTTCGAAGGAGTAACGCATGATCATCAGCCCAAGTTGGGATTCGCTGCTTGATGGCGAATACCATAAACCTTATTTTCTTAAACTGGTTCAGTTTTTGGAACGCGAATATGACACCCATTGTATTCTTCCCTCCAAAGGCGACCTGTTCAACGCTTTTCGTTTGACCGATTACGAGAATGTCCGGGCCGTGATCATCGGCCAGGACCCTTATCATGAAAAAGGGCAAGCCCACGGCGTTTGTTTTTCGGTCCGACCCGGAGTCAAAATCCCGCCGTCGCTGGAAAACATCCTGACCGAGCTTTCCAACGATTTGCAAGTTCCGAGGCCGCGTTGGGGAGATCTGACCAAGTGGGGAAAACAAGGCGTCTTGCTTCTGAATACGGTTCTAACCGTCCGCGAAGGCGTAGCCAACAGTCACCGGGGATACGGATGGGAACAGTTCACCGAAACCGTCCTCAAACTGCTTAACGAAAAGCAGACCCCGATCGTCTTCATCCTTTGGGGAAGTTATGCCATAAAAAAAGGCGAACTGATCACCAATCCAAAACATTTGTTGATCAATGCTCCCCATCCCAGTCCCTTGTCCGCTTATCGGGGCTTTTTCGGAGGAAAGTATTTTTCGCGCTGCAATCAATTTTTGGAAGCCCACCATCAACTTCCAATTGATTGGGATCTGACAAAATAAAAATAGCCGGTTGTAAAAGATCGGATTTTGTGTTATAACCCGAGTTTGCCACCTACAAATCAAAAAAAAGGTCCTTTGAATTAGGACCTTTCCAAAAAAAGCATTGTTTTTAACTGT
>DDXT01000024.1 GCA_002347755.1 Caryophanales bacterium UBA2253 | reverse complement strand
AATGGGAAGTCAATTCGATCTTCAAGAGGTCGTTCATCGCTTTTTCAAGCTCTGAACGAAACAATTCCCCGATCGCTTCTTCCATATTTGCTCGATTCGCGAGACAAGACATCAATTTTGTGGTAAAATCAAGCATGGGAAATCCTCCTGTGTTTGTGGCGTGTTCAAACTCTATTATACACAAAGGATTTCTCTTTTTATTCCCCTTACTGAATTTCTTTCATTTTTGAAAGTCCACAAGATATTATATACTCTCTCCTGAGGTCTCAATTAAGATATTATCATTACTATCAATGGCAGTCACAACCCAAACCTTATGATGACTTATTCCCCGATAAGCACTGCTGGTTCTTTTCTTGGAATGACCCGGCATCTTATTTCTTTTGGTGCCTTTTAAATTAACTGAGAAATAAATAGAATCTAATTCGATGATTTCTTTCAATTCAGTGCTCTTATTAAAAGTTGACAGTGTTTTTAGAAGTTTGTGTCTCCAGGCAAAGGCAGTTGTTATAGATATTCCCACACAACAAGCAGTATCTGATAATGTCATTGATTTCAATAGACAAGAGATATATTGTTCCCATGCATCATAGGATTTTCTCGAATGATATGCAATAGTACCGGTTGTATCTGAATGATTTTTCTTGCAATCCTTACAAAGTTATTTCTGTCTATTCGTATCTTTTCTAACTCCGTTTTTAACGACCTGGAGTGAACCACAAAATGGACAACAATGTATATGGTGTTCTCTTTGAATTACTTTATGGTTGGAATCTTTAGCAGATAAAAAGTCGATGATGCGATTATCTAAGTTTTTCTTGAGTTCTACTAATTCATCAGCACACAAAGATGCAATCAATTGTTTTATTGCTTGTTTATTCATATTTTCACCCCATATAGAAAAATGTCCTTAAGCAACTAGCTTAGGTTACTAAAGGTCGCCAAACACGTTAATAATGGATAAGCTAGTTGATTAAAGACACTTCAATCAAGAAATAATATGTTTACGTGTTTGGCTTATTTACTATACCTGATGATGGTAAATATTTCAATATGAATAATGCTTTTTATCAGTCTTTATCTTGAAAAGAACGTAAATATAAAAAAAATCCCAAGGAAAATCCAGTCTTCTGCGTATATATGATGTAAAGAAAAATATGGAGGAAAAAAATGAAAAAATTATTATTGGCATTAACGCTTACTATTTCATTAATGGTAATGACAGGTTGTGCTTCCTTTACCGGAGGAGTAAAACCTCTCAATTTTGAAACAAAAGATCAGGTTTATGCTTTCGGAGCCATTTCGACGACCAATCTATTGCAACAGGAAACCGCGGGATTGGCGTCGCTTGCTGCCACCACCGGAGCTACCCCATCCGCTTTGGGCGAGGGAGAAGATCTGCTTGTTGAAGGCGAAGTTGAAGACCTTAACAAGTATCTGAACATGATGGAAAAATTCTTGGGAACCAACAATGGTTTTAGCATCGAGACAGTGGTTTCGGATCTGCCTGAATATGAAACCAAAATTGTGTTTACCGCCAATGACATTTTAGGAAACGATGTGATATACGCTTTATACCTTAACGAAACTGTCGTTTTGACCGACACGGAAACCGAAGTCGATGAAGACGATGAGGTTGATGAAGAAAATGACGAGGATTTGGAAGACCTGGAAACCGAATCTATTTTAAATGGCCTTTTAGTCGCCGGCGGAGTCAATTACACCATTGAAGGCTCCAAAGAAGTTGAAGAGGATGAAGTAAAGATCACCGTCATTTCCCAAGTCGATTCCATGAACTATGTGAAAGTTGTTTATAAGACTGAGGAAGACGAGACCAAGTTCAGTTACGAAGTAGTTGCTAACGGCGCTGTCACCAACAAAACCGAAGTGAAGTTAGAAGTTGAAGACGATGAAACCAAAACCGAACTGAAGTTTTTGGAAGGAGAAGCCCAAGGAGAGTACACTTTCAAAATGGAAACTGAAGACGGAAAGCAAATCATCAAGGTTGAGTACCATATCAATGACGGAACGACTGAGGAATCCGGAGAAGCCAAGATCGACATCATCGTCGATCCGATCACCGGCGAAACCACTTATGCTTATCATATCTCGACTGATGACAATGAAGAGAGCGAAGTAGAAGTCGACCGCAACGAAGAGAGCGAAGAAGACAATGACGAAGAAGAAGGGGAATAACCATTCCCCCAGACTGATGACAAACCCCATTTCCAAAGATGGGGTTCGTTTATTTTCCCACAACCACCTGAAAATAGGGGAAATTACTCATTTAATACAACAAAAAAGATAATTATTTAGTGGCTTTGCCCCATTCTCTCACAAGAAAAAAATGAGCGTTGACTTTGTTAACGCTCTAGGGGAATAACCATTCCCCTTCCCCTTTTTTAGTGCAAACCCAGGAAAAACAATTTTTTCTATGATATAATGACTAATGGAATATTGAAGAAGGGAACCCTTTATGGATCAATTAGAGCATTATATCGAAGCCTTAAAACAAAGGGACGAATCCGCTTTTGAGTATATTTATAATGCAACCAAGCAAGGGACTTTTGCTCTGATTTTATCGATCGTTCGCGACCGTTCTTTGGCGGAAGATGTCATGCAAGATACTTACATGAAAATGGTTGCTTCGATTCATCAATACCGGAAAGGGGAAAGTTTTCGGAATTGGCTGCTGTCAATCGCCAAAAATCAAGCCATTGATTATTACCGGGTTCGAAAACATGAAACCTTGACGAACGGAGATGATCTGGATGCTTTGGAAGGAAGCCAATCATCCGGGAATGAATTCCAACTGGAATTTAACGAGCTGCTCGATTTGCTCAATCAAGAAGAACGCGAGATCGTGGTACTTCGCATTGTTGAAAACATGAAACACCAAGACATCGCCGAAGTATTAAATAAGAAAGTTGGCACGGTAATGTGGCTATTTCATAATGCTGTGCGAAAAATGAAGAAATACCGAAAGGAGTGACAAGGATGCGAAAAAAAGAAATAATTAAAATAATTCGGACTTCGGTTGTATCCATGGTTCCCGACCAGAAGCCGCTTTTTGACATAAATAAAATTGATTTCGAGAATCTTCCCGTATCCTTGCCAAGCCCGCGTGCTCGGTATTTTTCGGGTTTGGCCTTGAAAGCGGTGCTGACCGCGTTAGTGATCCTCCTTTCTACCGCCTTTCTCTACGTTTCATGGAAGAACGCGCCCGTTGATCAAGTTGATCCGGCTTTGGAAGGGAAAGAACAAATTTATTCTTTCTCTGCCGTTTCCGCTACCAATCTTTTGTACGCATTTCTGAGTGAAACCGGTAACCTGCCGATAATGCAACCGATGGCCCAAAAACCACTCGATTCAAACAGCTTGTTGGTCATGGATTCTTTGGATTCGCTGAACAAATATCTAAATACCATTGAAGATCTGATCGGAAAAAGAGATGCCATGGCCTTTGAAAGCTTGGAATCTGATCGTCAGGAATATCAAGTCCAACTGGTGTTATCGACCATGGATTTGCTCGGAACTCCGATTCAGTACATAATGTATTACAATGAAACCATCCAAGACTCACAAACCAATGTTTTTTCTGGGATCTTATTGTTCAAAGGAACGGAATTTTCGCTTGAGGGAAGCCAAATCACCACGGATGAAGAAACAAAAATGGAATTGATCGCTTATTCCTCCGCCCATAACAAAACCGATTTTGTAAAAGTTGAACACAAGACCGAGAACGATCAACAAACGTTCGAATACGAGTTTGTTTTGGATGACGAAACCGTTCAGAGCAGCGAATTAAAAATCGAAACCGAAGATGAAGATCTGAAAATCGAATTGTCCATGGAAGAAGGTGATTACTCCTGTGCTTTCGAAATCCGCCGGGTTTCCGAAGATGGGGAAGACTTCATGAAGGTCGATTATGACATTCAGACTACCGACCTGGACGAACAAGGAGAAATCCGAGTTACCGTGGTCTTTGATGAAATTTCCCAAACTTCGGTTTACCACTATTTTGTTTCTTCAGAAGATAAAGATGAGGAGTACGAACAAGACCGGATCGAAAAAGACGATGATGAAGATGAAGATGAAGCCGACGATAATGAAATCGAAAGCTGAAATAAATGGAAACATTTAAGGCGAATTTCGGTCCCAAGGCATGGGGTCGGACCTTCGCTTTTTTATTTGGGATCAGCCATAAAATCTAGAAATATCATTTGCCAATGAAGGTCAAAAGTGATATAATAATTACGTTAGAAAAAAGATGGAGGATAGAATAATGGTAGATAACAATTATATAAATGAACAGCTTCTGAAGAAAATTGAAGTTGAACAAAAGGTAAAAGTTAACCAGATTCAAGCCGTTCTTAAATTGATCGAAGAAGGCGGAACCGTCCCTTTTATCGCCCGTTATCGTAAAGAAGTAACCGGGGGATTGGACGAGGACCAGATCCGCGCCATTTATACGGAATGGGAATATGGCCAAAAATTAGCCGAACGAAAAGAAGACATCATGCGGCTGATTGAAGAAAAGGGAAAACTTACCGAAGAGCTGAAGAAAGAAATCATTCAGACCAACAAGCTTTCGGAACTGGAAGATATTTATCGTCCATTTAAAGAGAAAAAGAAAACTCGGGCCACCGATGCCAAACAAAAAGGGTTGGAACCGCTTGCCCACTATTTGTTAAGTTTCCCGGTTGAAGGAGACGTTTTGTCTGAAGCCCAAAAGTACGTAACCACTGAAGTAACCGAAGAGATGGAAAAGAACAATTTGGTCGTCAAAGATGTAAAAGAAGCCCTTCAAGGCGCCAAAGACATCATCGCCGAAATTGTTTCCGACGAGCCAAAATTCCGTCGTTGGATCCGTAGTTTCTTTGAAAGAAGATCCGATCTCACTTCCACTGTCAAAGATGCGGCCTTGGATGAGAAAAAAGTTTACGAAATGTATTACGGTTATCACGAACCAATCAGCACCATCAAAACCAAACTGCATCGGATTTTGGCTATCAACCGCGGAGAATCCGAAAAAGTTCTAAAAGTGTCCATTGATGAGGACGTCGAACATGTATTGCGCTTTTTGCAGCGTCAGATCATAACCAACGAAGACTCCATTTCCGTCCCTTATGTGAAAGATGCCATTGAAGACGGATACCGTCGATTGATCAAATCCTCGATTGAAAGAGAAATCCGAGCCGATTTGAAAGACAAGGCCGAAGATCAATCCATAAAAGTCTTCGCCGAAAACCTGAAACGATATCTATTGACTCCGCCGATGAAGGGGAAAGTAGTACTGGGAGTTGATCCGGCCTATCGGACCGGGTGTAAATTGGCGGTTGTTGATGCGACCGGAAAAGTTTTGGACAAGGGAGTTATTTTCCCGAACCAAAAGAGCATTAAAGAAACCGTGTCTGACGAAAGAACCGCTGCTTCGATAAAAATTATTTTGGACTTTATCAATAAATACCATGTTGAGGTCGTTGCCATCGGTAATGGAACCGCCAGCCGGGAAACAGAAAGCTTTATCGCTGAAACTCTGAAAATGGCCAAGCATGAAGTTTACTACATCATCGTTAATGAGGCCGGGGCTTCGATTTATTCCGCCAGCAAAATTGCTCAGGAAGAATTTCCGGATTATCATGTTGAAGAACGCTCAGCGGTTTCGATCGCTCGCCGTTTGCAAGACCCCCTTTCCGAATTGGTCAAGATCGATCCGAAATCCATCGGCGTCGGTCAATATCAATATGATGTCACCCAATCAAAATTGAATGATTCTTTGGACTTTGTGGTTGAAACTGCGGTTAACAGCGTCGGGGTCAACATCAACAGTGCCTCCGTGCCTTTGCTTCAAAGGGTCGCGGGCTTGAACGCCAAAACCGCTCAGGCGATCGTTGATTACCGCGACGAAAATGGAAAATTCAAAAATCGCGCCGAAATCAACATCAAAGGCGTTGGTCCGAAGACTATGGAACAGGCCATTGGTTTTCTTAGGATCCCTGATGGAAACGAAAAACTTGACATGACCAGCATCCATCCGGAGAGTTATGAAAAAGCCAATCAAATTTTGGAGAAACTTGGATTTTCCAAAGATGACATCGGAAGTCCGGAATTGGTTGAAGCCATCAATAAATGCGATCGCAAAGCTTTGATGAGCGGATTGGAGATCGGCGAATATACTTTCAACGATATTCTTGATGCTTTCATTGCTCCAATGCGTGACCCGCGTGAAAAATTTGATAAACCTTTGCTTCGCAACGATGTCCTTCATCTTGAAGATCTGAAACCGGGCATGGAACTTCAAGGAACCGTTAGAAATGTGGTGGATTTTGGGGCTTTCGTGGATTGCGGCGTCAAAGAAGACGGATTGGTCCATCTTTCGAGAATGAGCAAAAAATTCATTAAACACCCTCTGGACAAAGTAAGTGTCGGTCAAATCGTCAAGGTTTGGGTCGTCTCGGTTGATGTTGCCAAGAGTCGGATCGAACTGACCATGATCGAACCGCACGAATAAAAAAGTAGCCAATAGTAAACTTTACTGTTGGCTTTTTTTGGATTTAATGTTATAATAAACGAACATTGAGGTGCGATTTTGAAGCAATACGAAGCCGCTGAAGCGGTTGCCAAGAGAATAGTTGCGGACGGGTTGGCGGAAGCCCTGCTTCTAAAGGGATCCTTGGCCCGAAAGCAGGCTGACGAATATTCCGATGTCGACTTTTATGCGATTGTCAGCGAAAGGGAAATGCCGGTTTTTTTGGAGAGACGCTTGGATTACCTAAACGCCTATATGCCGATCCTTTATCATTCTGAATCCAATTTCGTCGGGCCGCAGATCGTTTGTGTTTTCGAAAACGGGTTGCGTTTCGATCTCTATACGTTAACCCGCGAACAACTAAATAATTTGGACCGGATTGCGGTTCTTTATGATCCAAAACATTTGCTTGATGAATACCAACCGCTCTCCCTTGCCCTCAGCCCTGAGGAAATCGGGAAGCTCGTGGGCTCGCTTTGTTTCACCGCTTTGGAGTTCCATGCGGCTTACATGCGCCAGGATTACTTGTTTGCCCTTCGTTTGGCCAACCATATCAGCGCAGATTTGGGAATGTATTTACGGACCATTTATGATCCGGAGTTTGCGAAAACCGGATTAAAGGGTTTAGCGCCGCATTTGGATGACGACGTCAAAAAAAATTATTTGGAGATTCTGAAGAAACTAAAAACCGATACTGTTTTGGAAGCCGCTCAATTAATGTTTATGCTTCTGGACAGTTACATCAGCAATCTGCCGATTAAGATCGCTGAGCACGTGAATTTTGATTTTTATTTCTATATAAAGAGACTTATCGTGGGAATGGGAAAGTGAAGAGTATGAAACATTTGTTTATAATCAATCCGGCCGCCGGCCAAAAAGACCATACCAAAGAAATCACCAGCCAGATCGAAATGCTGTTCTCCGAAAAAGATTATGAGGTCTACGTTACCAAAGCCACTTTTGACGGCCTGAATTTTGTAAAAAAATATTGTTTGGAACATTCTCAGGAAGAAGAAATCCGAATTTACAGCTGCGGCGGCGATGGGACTCTCAATGAAGTGGTCAACGGAGCGTACGGTTTTCCGAATGTTTCCGTGGCTTGCTATCCGTCGGGATCGGGGAATGACTTTATCAAAATTTTTGGTCCTTCCGAAGATTTTTTGAAAATTAGCCAGCTGATCAAAGGCCGAACCATGGACATTGACTTGATTCGTTTTGGGAATCGATTTACGGTCAACATTTTGAATATGGGATTTGACGCAGATGTCGTCGAGAGAATGATGAAGTATAAACGCCGCCCCCTTATGACCGGAAAAGGCGCGTACATCCTGGGAGTCTTGGTAACTTTTCTGAAAAAAATGGGACACCATTTCGTGGTTACCGTGGATGATCATTTGATCTATGACGGAAAGGGATTACTGTGTGCAGCGGCGAATTCCATTTGCTACGGCGGCGGATTTTATTGTGCACCACTGGCCAAGATCAATGACGGAATCATTGACGTTTGCTTCGTGAAAAAAGTTTCCCGTTTTTCCTTCATTCGCATGATCGGAGCCTATAAGGCCGGGAAACATTTGGAAACGCCTTGGGTTGCCAAGAAAATCGTCTATACCAAAGGGAAAAAAGTGACGATCGAAATCGATCGCTCAATCAACTTTTCAATTGACGGCGAAATGGGAAAAGCCTCTTCGATCACGCTGGAGATTGTTCCCAACGCCATAAAATTCGTCGTTCCTCAAAGCGTTTCGATCCCCGAGTAATCAAAAAAGTTATTTTGATTGACAATTGACCCTTATTTGTATATAATATAAATTAATTTAGGAGGTTCATGATGATTTTCGAAAGAGTTAAGAAACTAATTGCTAAAGAACTAAATCTAAAAGAAGAAGAAATCAAACTCGAATCCAAGATCACTGAGGATTTGGGAGCGGATTCTTTGGATGCCGTTGAATTGATTATGGCCATCGAAGACGAATTCGGCGTCCAAGTCAGTGACGAAGCAGCCCAAAACATTCGTCAAGTCAGCGACATTGTTGATTTACTGAGCAAAAAATAACATAAAATGACTTTAAACCCATGGGTTTAAGGTCTTTTATTTTGCTTTTTTGTTTCCGTTTTCAATAAATT
>DDXT01000076.1 GCA_002347755.1 Caryophanales bacterium UBA2253 | reverse complement strand
TTCATGAGCCGGTTGATTAAGGACACTTAATCAATCAAACATAAAATTTTCTGTCTTGATTTGGCAACTATATTGTATCAAATTATTTCTTATCTATCAATTGTTTTATGAATCTCATCAGTACTTTGCTTGAACACAGCTAATAAATTAGATGAATGGTTATTTTTGATGTTTTTTTATCAGTTCGACGATTTGGTCAACCGTCAACATTCGACCGCTGGAAACGACTTTTCCGTCGATGACTAATCCCGGGTTGGAAAGCACGCCGAAAGCGATGATGTCTTGCATGTCTTTCACATGCTCAACCGGCTCTTGGATTCCGCATTGTTGTGCGGCGATTACTGCGTTTTTGTAATTTTGAGTCGAGCGGCGGCAACATCCGCCTAAAGCTTTGATTTGCATAAGTTTCTCCTTTTTTTATATAGTATATTTTTTAAACAAATAAAAAGTTAATGGCATTGAACAAATAGCCGATCAGGATGATTCCCACCAACACAATTCCAAAGAAAGTCGCCAACAAGCGCGGTTTTACAGCCTTTTTGAGCATGACCAGCGATGGCAATGACAAAGCCGTGACGCTCATCATCAGCGCCAAAATGGTCCCGACGCCGACGCCCTTCGCGAACAGTGATTCAGCGATCGGAATGGTCCCGAAAATATCCGCGTAAATCGGAGTCCCGATGGCCGTCGCGATCAAAACCGAGAAGGGATTGCTGGTTCCGAGAACCGTTTCAATCCAGGCTTGAGGGATCCAGTTATGAATGAGCGCGCCGATGGCCACGCCGATCAGAATGTAAAGAACAACTTTTTTGTAAGTGGCAAGCATTTGTTCTTTGGCGTAAAGAACACGGTCGCGTTTGGTCATGGTTTCTTGTTCCGCCTCCGAAATGGCCCCCTCTTTTACAAAGTCTTCAACGTAATTTCCGGCTCCGGATTTTTCGATGATGGTTCCGCCGATGACGGCCAAAATCAACCCGCCGACCACATAAGCAATGGCAATCGGAAACCCGAATATGCTGACCAGCAAGACTAGGGCTCCGAGATCGACCAAAGGACTGGAGATCAAAAACGAAAAGGTCACGCCCGAAGAAATTCCCGCCCGGGTGAATCCGATGAAAAGCGGTATTGAGGAGCAAGAACAAAACGGCGTAAGGGTACCGAGCAAAGCCCCCATTATGTTGGCTCCCAACCCATGATGTTTTCCCAAAATCCTTTTGGTCCTTTCGGGAGGAAAGAACGACTGAATATAAGAAATGATGAAGATCAAAACCATCAGCAGAAAACTTATTTTGATGAAGTCATAAATGAAGAAATGGACGGATTCGCCCATGCGGCTGATGACAAAATCCGAGCCAAACAAGGATTCCAAAATCCAGCCGATGAGGTTCTTTAGCCACGCCATTCCCAAAATTTGGTCGGAAAAAAAACTCCAAATGGCTTTTAGGACGGTCATGCTTCATCCTCCTGGCAAGCGCATTTGAGGTTTCCGATCTCCAGAAAGTCAAAAAAGACGCGCATTTCCTCGATGTTTTTTTGATCAAGCGAATAATGACACCACTTGCCTTCTTTTTTGCAATCTACCAACCCAGCGCTGACCAAAACTTTCAGGTGGTGGGAAATGGTCGGCTGGGAAATCTTAAAAGCTTCCAACAGTTTGCATGCGCACATTTCGCCTTGGGAAAGCAAAAGCATAATCCGGACCCGGGTTTCATCCCCGAGCGCGCGAAAAGTATTCGAGTAATATTGTGAATTCATATACACCTCACATTGATGAATGTGAATGTATTATATCACAACACATAGACGTTTGTCAATGTGTTCCTGTCGCTTTCATGGAAAAAACTTGCATTTTAAAAACTTTTTCTTTTTTGGTTCCGGCTTCTTCAATGGTATTTTGGTACTTGAAGCCGGCGTTGTACAATAGTTTGATCGAACGTTGGTTGCTTTCTTCGGTATAAGCTTCCAAAACGGACAGTTTTAGGGTCTGAAAACCGTAGTCGATGACCGCCTTCAGGGTTTCGCTCATGTAACCGCGTCCCTGAAAAGTCGGATTAAGCCCGAACCACAGCTCCGCTTTTTCCTTTTTCTCGTCGAAATTCCAAATGCTGATGGTTCCGATCAGTCGGTGCAACAGCGTGTGCTCAATCCCCCATATGATCCATAAATCCCGTTTGACGCCATCATTCATCTTTTCCAGGTAAATTTTGGTGTCCTTTAGTGTCACATCGGGAACGGTATCGGTGAAAAGGTGCATTTCCGGGTCGGAACGCATTTCGAACAACTCGGAAAGGTCTCCATCCGTCAATTTTCTCAAGGTCAACCGCCGGGTGGAAAGGATCGGAAAAGGGCTTTTCGGTTTCATATTTCTTACCTCCGCATCAAAGGCCGCGCAAATCCAACGGCCCCGAAAAAGCTTTCGTTTTTCTTGATTTATACTGGAAAAAGACCGATAAAAAAACCAAAAATATTCTCAAAAAAAACCTAAAAATAAGGGTATTGACAAACAAAAAATAAGATATATAATAACATTGGAGTCGCTTTTTAAGAGACAAAGAAGGAGGCGAATTCTATGGCAAAAGAAGTAAAACCAGTTGCAAAACCAGTAGCACCAGCCGCAAAACCAGTTGCAAAACCAGCACCAGCTCCTAAGAAAAAATAATTAGGGTTGCTTTATTGCTTTATTCTACCATTGTGAAATTCTGTCTTGTACAAACGAGGAATGTTCATGCCCATCAGTGGCCGAACATCCCTTTTTTTCAGGCGTTTTTTTCAAGCATCTGTTGGACCAAAATACCCGACCATGATTCCAAAGTCGAAAACATCCGGGAATCAGTCAACTGGCTGACAGTGACAAACAAACCTTCCATTTTTCCGGTCTCGCGGACCCGCACTTCGTCTTTGGTATCAAGGCGATAAACCAGTCCCAAATGGACCAAACTGACATCCACGCTGTCATCGATCAGCGTCCCTAAGAACTTTGGTTCGGAATGGCAGAAATCTTCCAGTTCTTCTCGCAGTTCCCGGTTCATCCCGCTTTTCACGATTTGTTCAAGCGCACCGTCCTCATTGTTCAAATGGCCGCCAACCCCGATCGAACGTTTTTCATGCAATCGGGTCTCGCTTTGTTTTTTAGTTCTCTTGGTCAGAAAAACTTCTTTGTCTCGGAAAACGACCAAATACGGAATGACCTGCAGATAATCGTAATTAGTTTCGGCGCCATCTCTTTTCAGGAACTGCCCATGGGAATTGATGAAATTGATGATTTCAGCTTCAGATATCTTATTAAAACCGGTTTTTAAATAACCAGCTTGAGAAAATTCTTTCTTGTTGATCACTAAAACTTGCTCTGCCATTATGAAATCTCCCATTATTCTTTTAATCTTTCTTTATTCGTATAATAAAGTTATGGG
>DDXT01000055.1 GCA_002347755.1 Caryophanales bacterium UBA2253 | reverse complement strand
CATACGTTTAATTAATTTTATCATTATTTTTTTATTTTTGCACTAACTAAAAATGCTTCCGGCTAAAAATCGGAAGCATTATTTTCATTTGGTTTCAACTGTTGGTTGGGACATTGGTTTGAAAACAAGCAAAAACGGAATGACGACCAATAGCCCCGCCAGTCCGGCCATCCAGAATATTCCCGTATTCGGGACCAGCACCGTCTCTCCGAATTCATTTAGGAAAGTAACGGTTGAACTGCGAATCGACCATTCGCCCAAAGTCGGACCGATGACCATCGGGATCAGCACCACAAAAAACAATCTCACGCCTTGAAACAAACCAACGCTGTTTTTTGGGGTCTCGTCGCGGATCTTGGCGGACAAAACGGTGACCAAAAGAATGTCTCCGGTTAGAAGAATGGTTCCGATGGCCATTAAAACAAAATAGTTTCGCGACAAGGCCAACAAAAACAAACTGCTCACATACATTCCGAATCCCACCAGCCCAAAGCCGGCTTTTCCTTTGCGATCGACGCTCCTCCCTAAAATGATTCCCAGAACCGAAGAGGCGATGATCATCACGGTCAACATCAAACCGTATTCAATCATCCCATAACCGAGATTATGTTCGAAGTAAATCAGAATATAAGTCATAAAAACTTGAAAAGAAATCGAGAAAAAACATTGAGCCAGAAAGGTCAAATAAAGCTTCTTGTTAGCTTTTACGGTCGAGGGGCGAAATCCATATATTACTTTTTGGAAGTAACGGGTTTGGTCCTTCGTCGGGTGTGCTTCTTCTTTGATGAGAAACATGCCGCCAACCCCGCAGAGGATCACCATGAGCCCGATGATTCCAAAGAAAACACCGTAACCCAGAAGGTCAATGGCGATTGCGCCCAATCCGGTTATGAGCAGCATCGCCAAAAGCGGGAGAGCCCCCAAAACCCCTTCAACGCTTCCTCGATTAGTCTCATCAGTGGTTTCGGTGATCCAAGCATTGAATGCCGCATCATTGGCCGTCGATCCGAAAAAAGTCATGATGCAGTCCAAAATGATGACCAGACTCACTCCGACGGAAATGACGGTCGCCGGGGAGGAACTAGGTAAAATGGTTTCCAGCGATTCCTTGGATATAAAAGCAAAAGAAAGGGTTACGATTCCCCAAATAATATAGCCGAGGGAAATGAATATCTTTCTTTTCTTAAGTTTATCCGACCACGCTCCCATAAAAATGGTAGTGACAGTGGCCACGATTCCGCTCAAAGCCACCATATTGCGAATGTCTTTGGTCGTTCCTCCGATTTCCTTGAACAAGAAGGTATTAAAATAAAAATTCTCGACCATCCAAGCCAACTGTCCAACTAATCCCAAGATGATGATGGCCAGCCAGACCTGGCGGTCGAGTTTTGTTCGTTCTTTCATCGTTTCTCCTTTGAATAATCGTGATTGTTCTCCAGATCCAACAAACGGGCTTTCATGTCCAACCCGCCAAAAAATCCGGTCAGTTTCCCTTTTTGACCAATGACCCGATGGCAGGGAACCACGATCATAAGATGATTGTTCTTGCAGGCCATCCCCACAGCTTGGTAGCCTTTGGTATTTAACCTTTGACCAATCTCGCCGTAAGTCATGGTTTTTCCGTAAGGAATTCCTTGCATGATCTTCCAAACGCTCTTCTGAAATTCCGTTCCGCGCAGTTCGATCGGCAAATCGAAAACTTTCCGCTTTTCGGCGAAGTACTCATCCAATTGCTTTTTGGTTTCTTTAATAAGCGGGGTCTCCTTGGTTTCCTCTTCGGTCAGCTGATGTTCTTCGCAACCGAGGGAAATGATTTTCCCGTTCTTTTCTTCCGTCCAAATTTTCCCGATCGGAAATTCATACAGGTATTTCGGCATTCTCCTCTTTTTCCCCCTTTTAGGCTTTATCAGAACTGATGAGGTATTGGTTCCGTCCGTTTTTTTTCATTTGATACAAGACTTTGTCCGCCATCGCGAAAATATCCGTCCAGGAAGACAAACTTTCCAAATTGGCGGTCGCGATGCCGCAGGAAACGGTCAGAAAACCGGAAACGCTTTGATTTCCTGCCGAGATCGAAAGGTCACCGACGCTTTTGTATAAATGGTCCATGATTTCTTTGATTTTCTTTTCGTCAGCATCCGCCAGCAGCACAACGAACTCATCGCCGCCGATGCGGCCGATTTTGGCGTTTTCCCCAACAAAAACAAAATTGATGGCATTGGCGATCCGAACCAAACATTCGTCTCCGACCAAATGCCCGAAAGAATCATTATAATCTTTGAAAAAATCGATGTCCATGGCAATGGCCGTGATCGTCTCGATCTTTGGTTTCCCGCCCTTAAACCCGGTAAAAATTCGGTCCAGACCGTAACGGTTCAATACTCCGGTCAGCGGATCAGTGACGGACATGGTCTCCAACTGATTTCGGGCCGCTTCCAGTTGCTTTTCCGCGTCCAACAATCGAAAATAAGTTCGGTAAAAGGTCCAAGACATGGCGATAGCGAAAACTGCATAAGTCAGGATGGTATAAATGGCTTCTTTGAAAGTGAGCAAATCCAAAACCATGACGCCAATGGTCAAAAGATTGGGAATATTCAAAAAAATGATGATCTCCCAAAGGTTGAAAATCGGAACGGCCGCCAAAATGAGATAAAAAGCGAACAGCGAAGCCATGGATCCCGAACTGTAAGCATCCATCAGGTACAAGACGGTTATGATCGTTATCACCAAAAACCAGTAAACCCAGTAAGTGATCCGCATCGTCCAGATCGAAACGGCGCCGCGATTAAGGAGGGAATGCGATAGCAGGATCGCAGCGACGCCAATGATGATCAACGCCAAATAAGCCGCATAGAAATATGCCATCGGCAAGGCCAAAGAAACGTTCAGCGCGCCAAAAGCCAAGACCACGATGGTGTCGATGATCAAGACAATTGACGCCGGTACCATTCGGCTGATGTTGATCATGGCCAAATGATAGTTGGTGTCATGAGTATAATATTCCGGTCGGCGGTGCTTTTTGTCAAAAAGGGAATCGCTGACAATTCTTTTGAAGAACGAAAAAAATGAAGAGGCCATTTTAAGAATGCTCCTTGAGGGGTTGTTTTTGTTTATGCATATTATATCACAAAACCAAAAAAATCCATAGGTTTTGGGAACGTTGAAATAATCGCTTGGATTTAACGGAAATTTCTCGGAAACGATGGTCATGAAAAGGTTACCGTCGCCGTATTAATTCTTTATTTTTTCGGTGTTTAATGTTATAATATTTACCGATATGAGAAATTAGTGAAAAGGGAGAACATATGACCATAAGTTTTACCGAATTTATCTCGCAATTGTTCACGAACCCGTTTCTGGTTATATCGGTGGTCCTGACTTTGGCGGTCATCATGATCAATGGTTGGACCGATGCTCCCAACGCCATTGCCACCTGCATCTCCACCAAGGCCATTTCCCCAAAGAAAGCCATCATCATGGCCACCTTCTTCAATTTCCTGGGCGTCTTCGTAATGACGCTCCTCAACGCCACGGTCGCGCAAACGATTTACAAAATGGTGGATTTCGGAGGAAACGCCGAATTAGCTTTGCAAGCGCTGTGTGCGGGACTGGTGGGAATCGTCATTTGGGCCACTCTGGCTTGGATCTTCGGTATTCCGACCAGCGAGAGTCACGCTTTGATCGCGGGAATATCGGGAGCTGCCATTGCCTTACAAAACGGTTTCGCGGGCATCAATCCGGATGAATGGATGAAAGTCATTTACGGTTTGATCTTGTCCACGGTCCTCGGCTTCGGAAGCGGTTGGCTGTTGGTAAAATTCATTGAGTGGGCCTTCCGTAAATCCAATCATTATAAAACATCCCGGTTCTTCCGAAACGCGCAAATAGCCGGCGGTGCTTCGATGGCATTCATGCACGGGGCGCAAGACGGTCAAAAGTTCATGGGCGTGTTCATGCTGGGAGTGTTTTTGGCTCAAGGCAACGCCGAAGTAACGAATTTCCAAATTCCGATTTGGCTGATGATTCTAAGTTCCCTGGTCATGGCTTTGGGAACCTCGCTCGGCGGTTATCGAATCATCAAAACCGTCGGAATGGACATGGTGAAACTCAACCAGTATCAGGGTTTCGCGGCCGATTTCGCGGCGGCGGGCTGTTTGTTTCTTTGTTCGGTCGCGGGAGTTCCCGTTTCCACGACCCATATGAAAACCACCGCCATCATGGGGGTGGGCAGTGCCCGACGGCTATCGCTAGTGGACTGGGGGATCGTAAAAGAATTGGTCATGACCTGGGTCTTGACGTTTCCGGGTTGCGGCATCATCGGTTTCATCATGGCCAAATTATTTATGCTGATTTTCTAAAAAAGCAAAGGAAAGGATATTTATGGCAAAACTTAAAGAGAATTACTATTTTGTATCATTCATTAAATTGGTTCAGTTTTCCGTTGAAGCCGCTGAATTTCTGAAAGAGATCTTAGCTAACTATGATCGCCGAACGCTGCTAAGCGATGTTCAGGCCATGCATAAAATCGAGCATTCCGCCGATCTGGCCCAACATGAAGTTTTGGAAAAACTCGCCAAAGAATTTGTTACCCCGATCGAACGCGAAGACATCATCGCCATCTGTCAGAAAATCGACAACGTCACTGATTCCATTGAAGACGTTTTGTTCCGTCTTTACATGTACAATGTTCAAAAATTACGCGTCGACTATGAGGAGTTCAACAATGTCATCATCGAAAGCTGCAAAGCCCTGAAACTCGCCGTCGCCGAATTCCCAAATTTTAAAAAAGAAAACAGCGTCGTCCCTTACATCATCGAAGTCAACCGTCTTGAAGAAGTCGGAGACAAAATTTACATCGACGCCGTCCGCCGTCTGTTCCTTGAAGAGGAAAGCCCGGTCGAACTGATCGTTTGGGAGGAAATTTATCACCGTTTCGAAAAATGTTCGGACATGATCGAAGACGTCGCCGATGCGATGGAAACCGTCATCATGAAAAACCGATAAGCTCATTTGTTAAGCCAGTGCCGAAACGGCACTTTTTTTTAAGAAAAGACTTTCATGTTGTAATTCATCAACATCTGTGATAACATTAGTCTAAATTTTTAGAAGGTGCAACATGAAAAAATACACGCGAGATGAAATTAAAGAAAACGCCAAAAAAGAAAATGTCAAGTACGTCCGGCTGCAGTTCACCGACATGCTTGGAACCATCAAAAGCGTCGAAGTTCCCATTTCCAGGATCGATGATGTCTTGAATGGGAAGATCATGTTTGACGGCTCAAGCATCGAAGGATTTGTTCGGATCAAAGAAGCCGACATGTATCTTTGTCCGGATTATTCCACCTGGCTTTTGCTTCCCTTGGAATCCAGCGAGTATGGCAAAGTCGCACGCATCATTTGCGATGTAAAACTCCCAAGCGGCGAGATTTTCGTCGGTGATCCGCGCAGCAACCTAAAAAAAGTCCTAAAAGACATGCATGCGCTGGGATTCGCCGATCTGAACGTCGGTTTGGAGCCGGAGTTCTATCTGTTCAAACAAGACGAAAACGGCCACATCAGTTATGAGTTCTCCGATCAAGGCAGTTATTTTGATTTGGCGCCGCTGGACGGTTCGCAGGAAGTCCGTCGGGACATCGTGCTGGAGTTGGAAAAACTGGAGTTCGATGTGGAGATCTCGCATCATGAAGTCGGACCCGGACAAAACGAAATCAACTTTCATTTTTCTTCCGCCCTTGAAGCCTGTGACAATGTCCAAACTTTTAAACAAGTCGTCAAGCAAGTGGCCCGACGACATAATCTATTTGCCAGTTTCATGCCCAAACCCGCGGCGGACAAACCGGGAAACGGCATGCATTTCAACTGCTCCCTAACCGATTTGCAAGGCCAAAACACCTTCGCGGACCCGAGCAAACCGCACGGATTAAGCGATGTCTGCCTGAAATGGATCAGCGGCATCATGAAGCATACCCGCGAGATCACGATCATCACCAATCCGATCATCAATTCATACAAACGTTTAGTTCCCGGATATGAAGCGCCTTGTTACATCTGCTGGTCGGATGCCAACCGCAGCTCGATGATCCGAATTCCGGCCGTTCGGGGCGAAAAAACCCGCACCGAGATTCGCAACGTCGATTGCGCCAGCAACCCCTATTTGGTGGCGGCGGCCATCTTGGCGGCCGGACTTGACGGAATCATCAGCAATCTTCCTCCCGTCGAACCGGTTTATGACAACATTTTCGAATATTCCCGGGAGGACCGCGAACGGCACGGCATTCTGAATCTTCCCGAAAACCTGAAAGACGCTTTGAAAGAATTCAAAAAAAGCGACTTGATGCGAAAAACTCTGGGTGATCACATTTTCCAAAAATACATCGTCGCCAAAGAAATGGAATGGGATGAATACCGCGTTCTGATCCATGAATGGGAATTGGAAAGATATTTGTAACAAAAATCGTTTAGGAAAACCCTAAACGATTTTATTTCACTTTATGAAATCTAAGACGGCTTTGGTGAGTTCGTCCGGTTTGTCCACCAAGGCGGAGTGGCCACAATCTGAAAAGGACAGGTACGTCGAGTTTTTAATGGCTTTCACATTATCCAAAACCATGTATTCCAAAACCGTCCGGTCCAGTTTTCCCCAAATGTGGAGGGTCGGAGCTACGATGCTTTTGATGGCGTTGTCCCCCGGACCGTAAAAACCCGAAGCGTCGCCCATATTCATGGAGGCCAAGGCAAAATCGGCATCGGCGAGGTTTCTTTGTTTCATGGTTTCCGAAATGTACAGAGCGCTATCTTCGGGACTAGGTTTTAGGTGGGAATAAACCGTCAAATCATAAATGTAAGCCAGGGAAGCCGCATTTTTGGCCGCAATCGCATCCAACACCGGTTTGACCTGCAGCGGATCCAAAGCCATTTCTTCCGGCGTTGAATAAACATAACCAACCAGCGGTTTTAAGGTAGCATCTTTTTTAAAGATGGGGTAACCACGGTGGGGAGTGGCGGATAACAAAATCAGTTTACCCAAACGTTCCGGGTAAGCGGCGGCGAATTCCATGGCCACGCCCCCGCCCAAAGACCAGCCGAGAACATCGGCTTTTTTGATGTTTAAGGCGTCCAAGAACAGTTTGACGTCCGTGGCCAGATCTTTTAAACTAGAAAGTCGATTTACGTAGGTCGAATCGCCATAGCCGCGAAGGTCAAAAGCATAAGTTTTGATTTCATTGGGCAATCGCTCTAACAAGGGCTTAAAATAAACTGAAGAAGACAAATTGCCGTGGATCAATAGCAAAGTCTTGGAGCCGCCCCCTTTTTCGAAATAACTGTAAGTTTCGCCGTTTTTTAGTAATACTTGTTTCTTTTCCATTTTTCATTGTCCTTTCTTAAATGCTGTATTCTACATCCAAAGCATTGACGAAACCAAGGATCAACGTGGTAAAAAGCAATGGTTTCTCATACATCGAAGCATGACCGGACCCGGGAATCTTGATCCATTGAGCGTTCTTCAGGCGTTTGTACAATAACTCTTGATTGTGCATCGGCGTCAGGTAATCCTGTTCAGCAGAGACGATCAAAGTCGGGGCGACGATCTTATCCAGATCGGCCACCAAATTATGGTGTTCGGCGCTGTTGGTCAGGCGTTCCATGGCCTCCAAAAAGTCAGGATTGGAAAAAACCGGCTGTAAAGCCGTTTCCCGTCTTCGCATCCAATCCAGCCGCTTTTCATAGAAGATCGGGGAGTAAATGACGGGAATGGTCACATAATAATAGTGCATGGCATCGCGGGTTTTTCCGGCCGCGATCCAGCCTTTTCCAATGTCCGAAAGCCAAGGCGATGTATAAGCGGTAGTGTTGAACAACACCAGCCGATCGACCAGTTCCGGGTATTTGGCCGCAAATTGCAAAGCAACTTCGCCGCCGTAAGAGATCCCAACCACCGAGATTTTCGGAAGTCGCAAATGCTCAACCAAAGCTTTCAGGACTTCGACTTGCAAGGATTGATCATAAGCCGTTCCCCCCAGTTTGTCTGATTGGCCTTGATCCAAAAAGTCCAGACGGATGACCATGTTTTGGGCCGAGAAAGAACGGATGAACGGTTGCCAACTCTTGGTCGACATCATGATCCCATTGAGGATCACGAAAGGCTTTCCAATCCCGTCGACGACGTAATAAATGTTCTTCTCCAGAAACTTAAAATTACTCATGAAGGTAACCGCATTCAACCGCTTCTTTGGTCAGTTGTTCACGGAACTTCGGATGAGCGATGCTGATCAGCATTTGCGCTCGCTCGCGGATGTTCGTCCCTCGCAACTGCACGATCCCATATTCGGTGACGACGTAGTCGACATCGTTTCGAGACAAAGAAACCGCCGCTCCCGGAGTCAAAGTGGAAACGATCTTTGATTTTTCTTCTTTGAGGCCGGTAATCGGGTTTCTGACCATCGCCGTCGAATAAAGAGCAATGAAGGAACGGCCGTTTTTGCTGTTCTGAGCGCCGATGGCAGTATCGCTTTGCCCGCCGGTGCCGCTAAATTGTCGCGTGCCGATCGATTCGCTGGCACATTGGCCGGTCAAATCAATTTCGATGGTTGCATTGATGGAAACCTGATTGTCGTTTTGGCCGATGACGTACGGATCGTTGACATACGATCCGCGCATGATGGCGACACTCGGATTATTATCGATAAAATCGTAAAGCGCTTGATCGCCAAGAGCAAAGCAAGCGACGTGTTTTCCATTGTTGAGGGTTTTCCTCTTCCCGTTGATGACTCCGGCTTTAATTAAATTGACCATTTCGCTGGTCAGCATTTCGGTATGAATTCCCAGATCCTTTTTTCCGTACAGTGATTTCGCGACCGCGTTCGGCATGCCGCCGATTCCCAGCTGAATGGTGTCGCCGTCATTGATGCGATCGGCGATCTGCCGGCCGATGAGAAAATCTTTTTCGTTCGGCTCTTCACTCGGAATGGTTGGCGCCGGATAATCGACTTCAACCAAATAGTCGACGTCGCTGACATGAACTTCAACGTCACCGAGAGTTCTCGGAAAATGCTTATTGGTTTCGAAAACGACGAGATCGGCTTGTTTCATGATTTCTTTTTCATAGACATTGGAAAGCGAAAGCGAAACAAAGCCGTGTTCGTCCGGCATCGTCGTGGAAGTAATGAAAATATTCGGATGAACATGATAAAGGCGCTTGTTGCCCGCGTAATGCAAGCAGTTCGGAATGAAAGAAATGTTTCCGTGTTCATGGGCTTTTCGAAGAACATTGGTATAAAACCAGCCATCCAAATTGAATTTATGGCTCCATTTTTCATCGATGAAGAATTCACCGTAAGCAAACGGCAGGCAGTTGGTCACGGTAACGTGGTTGACGCGATCCCCCGCCAAATGCAGATTGTTCATAAAGGCCTGAGGTTCGGCCGCAGCCATGCCAACAACAATTTGGTCGTTGTCTTTTACCAGATCAATCATTTCTTTGACAGTGATGAACTTTGCTTGTTTCAAAATAAAAATTCCTCTTTTCCTTGCAAATTTATAAGTGAATGGGGGGAGATGAAAATCTCCCCCAAACACTCATATTCATCAGTTGATTATTTTGCTTCAATCGCCGTCAGGGTTTCGATTTCGCGAACCTTGGCGAAAGCTTCAGTTAAAATTTCGAAATCAGTTTCAACAACTTCGGTAGTGGCTGGATTGTCACCTAAAGTAATGGTATACGAGTATTTCAAAAGCGACATGGAGTCAATTCCCCAACGTTTTCCATCGGAGAAGTCAACGGTTCCGCCCATCGGAATGTCAATCGGGCCCTCTTCCATGGCCGCAATGTAGTTCTTCCAAGTCAATTCGTCTTCGTTGGTCTCAACGCGTCTCAAGCCTTCAACGAAAACCATCGCTGCGATGTATCCGGCGATCGCAAATGAGTTTCCGTAATAAGCGATCTTGGTAGCTTGATCCAAATCGGTGCTGTTGATGCAAGCAACATAAGCGCCCGCCGCCGCCGCACCAGCCTCCGAGAAAACGTCAACCCAAGCATTGGTGTAGATCGGACGATCAACGGCCGTCTTCAGATGATCGACCGCGGTAATGTCCGCGTTGACATAAGACGTGAAGACCGGAACATTCAGGCCGACATCATGCATGGCGGACAGAGTGTAAGCAAACGGTGCTTGGTTCATGGCTAAAATGACCGCGGAAACGCCAGCGGTTTTAAGTTTGTTGACGGCCGTCGCAACGGTGTCGGAAGTAACCGCTTCATATTGGAAATTAGCGGTTTTCCCCAATTCCTCGGCTTCAATTTCGACGCCGGCTTTGATCGAGTTTCCAACATCATCATTGGTGTACAGGACACCGACTTTGGCAGTCGCGCCTAATTTAGCGGGAGTTGCAAGTGTCCCGTATAAAGCTTCTTGCAAAGCGCGGGCCGTCATGACGCGTCCGTCCGTCTTGTAAATCGGCTGAACAGCCATGACCGGATTGCCAACGGACTCTTGGAAATACAAAGCGTTGATTCCGGTTGCGGCGTATACCATTGGGACACCGACTTCTTGAATGACATCAAGAGTGGCGCCAACGGTCGGGGTTCCGAAGTGGCCAACAATGGCAAATACTTTGTCGGTATAGATCAAAGTTTCGGTATAAGTGGATCCTTTAGCTGGATCAAATTGATCGTCATAAGTGACAAATTCAATCATCCGGCCGTCAATTCCCCCATTGGCATTGACTTGTTCAAAAACAGCTTTCATGCCCTCGTTAAAAGGGACACCAACGCCCGCATAGGCGCCGGTTGTAGCGGCAGTATTTCCGACCAAAATGGTGGTATCAGTGATACCCTGAACTTCGATCTTATCGTCGCCGCAGGCAGCGAATGTCAATGCTGAAGCCAGCACAACAACTAACAGTAAAAATTTTTTCATTTTTCTCTCCTTCTTTTTTTATATATACCTTGCGGTAGATACCATGATGAATGATTATCGGTTTTCACCGAGATAAGCTTTCACAAGTGCGTCATCCTTCATTAGTTCGGAAGGCGTACCCTGAGTTTTGATCTTTCCTAATTCCAATACATAAACGTAATCGGCGATTTTCATGGTCTGGTAAGCGTTTTGTTCCACAATCAGGATGGTAATTCCCCGTTCTTTGATGGTCTTAAGAATTCGGAATATGTCCCGCACAATGAGCGGCGCCAATCCCAGCGACGGTTCGTCCAAAAGCAAGATCTTCGGACGCCCCATCAGCGCTCGGCCGATGGCCAGCATCTGCTGTTCGCCTCCCGACAAGGTGGAAGCCTGTTGCTTCCGTCTTTCCTTCAGAACCGGAAAGTAAGCAAATACTTCTTCCAGGGTTCGGCTGATCAGTTTCTTGGCACTGACCCGCTTTTGAATTTCGTTGCCGTTTTCATCGATGGTTTTGACTTTTTCCGCTTTCACGGAATAAGCGCCGACCATCAGGTTTTCTTCCACGGTCAGACCCCGAAGGATCATCCGGCTTTCCGGGGATTGAATAATCCCAAGCGAAGTGATTTTGTAACTTCGGACTTTGGAAAGGTCTTTTCCTTGGTAAAGGATCTTTCCGGATTTGGATTTGACGATTCCGCTGATGGTCCGAATCAAGGTGGACTTTCCGGCGCCGTTGGCGCCCAGTATGGCGACGAGCGAGCCTTTTGCGACGTTTAGGTCAACGCCCTTTAAGGCTCGGATGATTCCGTAATCAACGATTAGGTTAGATATTTCCAGAACATTGCTCATCCTAATCGCCTCCCAAATAGGCCTCAATGACAGTTTTGTCATTTTGGATTTCCGCCGGAGTTCCGATGGCAAGTTTCTTTCCAAAGGAAATGGCGCAAATGGTATCGCAGAGATTCATGACCAAACTCATGTCATGTTCGACCAGGAATATGGTGACATCAAATTGAGCGCGAATATTCCGGATGATCTCCGCGAGGTTTTGCGTCTCTTCTTCGTTCAGTCCGGCTGCCGGTTCATCCAGAATGATCAGCCGGGGATTGACCATCAAGGTTCGGGCCAATTCGATTTTTTTCAGAATTCCGTAAGGAAGACCGTATGGGATCATGTTTTGGTAAAAGGTCAAATTCAGTTTTTCCAAAACCCATTCGGCTTTTTTCCGGATGACCTGTTCTTCCTGGTTCAGACGCCGGGAATTAAGCACATGCGAGAAAAATCCGGTTTTGTAAATCGTATGTCCGGAGACCAGCAGGTTGTCCAACACCGAGATTTCCCAAATTAGTTCCACGTTTTGGAAAGTCCGGACGATCCCTTCGCGAATGACTTCGTGGGTCTTGTAGTCATTCATGTTGATGACTTCGTTTTTGCGATTCCGGTAGTAAATGTTCCCCAAAGTCGGTTTATAGAATTGGGTAATGCAGTTGAAGACGGTGGTTTTTCCGGCGCCGTTGGGTCCGATGAGACCGAAAATTTCCCCCTGCTTTACTTCAAAACTCAAATTGTCGACAGCTTTCAAACCGCCGAAGTGCATTGACAAGGCGTCCAGACGCAGGATGACGCCATCGTCCAGCTGTCCGCTATTTACATCGAGAGCCGAATCGAACCGCTTGAGATCCTGGATGGTTTGATTCTGTTGCTTTTGCAGTTTCTCGATGGTTGATTTGGTCTTCTTTTCAAAATCCGCTTGGCGCTTTTCTTGAAAAGCTTTCCAATCTTGGGAGAATTGCTCGAATTTGGCGAGATTCGCCGCTTGCGCTTTTTGATATTCCCTTTGGGCTTCCAAAGCATTGGTGGTCGTGTATTTTCTTTCGATTTTGTCCAGGGCAGCTTTTTGGGAAGCCGCCAAGGAATGATGTTTTTCGTCAGCCCATTTGGCAATGGTTTCGGAAGAGGATTTTGACCTGGCGGTTCGGCGTTTGGCCGTTTGCTTTAAAGCCCGAAAGTGCCAATAGAACTTTTCGTTGATTACTTTTACTTCCTTGGCTTTGATCTCGGAAAGAATCGGGTCTTCGACTTTCAATCGGAAGGCCAATTTGGCCAAAGCCGCCTGTTCCCATTCTTTTTCTTCTTTTAAAACGGTTTCGGTCTGATCCCTTATTTTGTCATTGTTGACCAAAAGATAATCTTGGAAGAAAGCGATCTTGGCCCCCAAAGTATCCAGTTTATTCGAAAGCCAGGTCCGACGCCACCGTTCAATCTTCTTTGCCATAACGGTACTCCTTCCACTTGACTTTCATTTTCTTAAAGAAATTTTTAATTTTCAATTTTGCCATCAAGGCCAATCGGCTTAAACCGCCCGGATAGAACATGACAATGAGAATGATGATCAGCCCGCTGAGGATGATGATCAGATTGCCATTGATGTTCGCGTTCCGAAAGAGCGCATTCAAAATGACGTCAAAGCGATAAACCAGCAGCGAGGCAAAGAAAATTCCGAAGATGGACCGGCTTCCGCCGATGACGACCGCTGCCAGAATGTTCAAAGAATAAGCCAGATTGAAAACCCCGGGTTGACTGGAAGTCGCTGGCGACACATTCTTTTGAAAAGCCATGTACAGCATTCCGCCCAAGGCCGCGAAAACGGTCGCGATGATGAAGGCCAACAAACGGTATTTCAGAATGCTGATCCCCATGGCTTGCGCCGCCGATTCGCTGTTCTTCATGGCCAGCATCGCCCGTCCGGTTGGACTCTTGGAAATATTCAAGATGATCAACATGACCGCGACCATGATGATGACCAAAAGGATGAAGGTCGATTGCGCGTTCATCTTGATTCCGAACAGCCGAAAGGCGGAAAGTTGGTAATTTCCGTCCCCGAACAGACTGATGAAGACTTGATTGACGATTTCGGACAATCCCAAAGTAATGATTCCCAAATAGATTCCTTCGATCCGCAGGGAAATGAACCCGACGATGGTCCCCAGAATGATCGCAAAGACCAACGTCACGATCAGCGTGACGATGAAAGGAAAACCCATCTGGTTGGTCAGAAATCCGAGCGAATAAGCCCCGATGCCCGCGAATCCGGCGGTGCCAAGGGAGGCCAAGCCGGAATATCCGAGCAGGATCGAAAATCCCAAAGCCACAACGGTAAAGGTGATGGATTGCCCCAGAGCCCCACGAAGGGTATATCCGGAGAATGGCAGAATGATAAGCAAGGCCACTCCCAACATGATGATTCCAAAAAACGGATGTTTGATGATCTTGGTGAACAACTCTTTGTTATTCACATGTTTGAACTTTCCCAGTCGCATCTTACACCTTCTTGGTGATCTTCTTCCCGAATAAGCCCAGCGGCTTGAGAAGAACAATCAATAAGATCAAAGAGTAAACCACGACCGAAGCCCAGATTTGCAATCCTTCCACGTTCGGAAGCAGCGAGAGCAGCATTTGGATGATGATGGCGCCGACGATCGGCCCGCCGAAGGAATTGAAACTTCCCAACACGGAAGCCAGAAACCCGTTGACTTGAGTATTGATCATGAAAGCGGGGTTCAGCTGGGTCATTTGTTGGGCCAGGAAGAAAGCCGCCAGGGCTCCCAACCCGCCGGCGATTCCCCAACTCAAGGCGGTAATGATGCGCGTGTTGACTCCCATCATCCCCGCGACCATTTCATTGGAAGCGGTCGCGCGAACTCCCAATCCCCACTTTGTATAACGCAGGGCGGCGAACAAGGTTCCCAAAACCGCCACGGTAATGATGGTAACATAAATGATTCGCATCGGAATATTCTTGTCATAACCAAAGATATTGATGGCCAGCGATTCAGTGGCGATCGGCGGCAACAAATAGAATTCGGTCGGTTTGGTAAAAACCACCGGAATCAATCCGGTAAAAGCCAAGACCAACCCCATGGTGATGATCTGCTTGCTGACCGGATTCGGATATTTGGAATTGCGAATGATGATGACATCGATCAGAAGTCCGACCACAAACGAGAACAAGGCTCCCGCCAAAATGGCCAAAGTCAAAACCAGCCACAGCGGAAATCCGGAATCAACCAGATAGTTTGACAGTATGACCGAAGCAAAGTATGAACCCAAGGTTGCTAAAATGCCTTGCGCGAAGTTCGTCGTCATCGATGTTCGGAAGATCAGAATGATTCCGGTGGTGGCCAGCGCCAGGATGCAGATCTTTTCCAGCGAAAAAATCGCGGAATAGACGACATCGACCGGAGGAACGACCAAAAACATCGTAACAATGAACAAAACAAAGAAAGCAACCAATAACAGGTTGATTAGTTTCTCGCGCTTCTTGACAACATTGCCTTGTTTTTTTAAGGCAAATTTGTTTACGAAATAGTAAACGAGAACCAGTAAAATAATGTCAATGGCAAACAGAACCCAGAAGGACATGTTTCAGGCCTTTCCCCATTTGATGATGTTGGCGGCCCAGACATAGCCGATTCCCGCCGCCAAAGTGCAGATGACGGTTCCGTCTTTGATCTGGCCGCTTCTAAGACCCAAATGGATCGATAAGATTTGGTCGATCTGTCCCAGATGGCCGTAGTCTTCCAAATAAATGGTTTGGTCATCCCGAAGATTCAGATCGGCTACCATGGACAGGTGTCCGGAACGTTTGATGTGCAGAATGGCGAGGAATCCGATGTCTTGGCGCGTCAGCTTTGATTTTCTTAAGGCTTCATCAATGCATTTGTACCAATTCGGCATCGAAACTTCATTCAAACGGTTTTTCATTTTGATTGGATCAAGCAATCGCAAGGATTTGCGAGCAACGGCAAAATTTTCGGAGTTGATCGGATTGGCGGTTCCTCCGATTTCCACGCCCGCGGTCCGGGATAGCGATCCGTCGGCGATGATGTGCGAACCCAGCAGCAGATTGCGGCCATAGTTCTTCTTCAGAAGGACGGCTCCCGCTCCGGCGCTTAGGTTGTACATCATCGACATGTTTTTGTCCGTGAAATCCACGTAATCACCGTTGCGATAACCGCCGACGATCATGATCGTATTGATCTCATCATCCGCGATCAGCATGTCTTTGGCCATCTTTAAAGCCGTAACGGTGGTGCAGCAACGGTTTTGAACATCGATGCCCCAAGCGTTGACGGCACCGATGCGGTCTTGAATATATAAAGCCGAGGTGGTCAGCGGGTATTCTTTCCATTCTTCGCCGACACACAAAATGACATCGATCGTTTCCGGTTTAACCCCGGTGTTGGCCAAACAGTCAAGCGCCGCTTTGGCTCCCATTTCCTGGGTGCCGTCATTTGGGCCCGGAATGCGTATTTGTTTTATTCCTAATTTTTCAATGATGGCTTGTTCGGTCCAAACGCCGTTGGTTCCGGCGCTGATGTCTTTGGCTGACATTCTTCCTTCAGCAAGATAAATACCCGTTCCAACAATGCCGACTGTTGGTTTTTCCATAATGCTTACATCCTTAATCGGAAATTAGAGGCGCATGCCGCCGTTGACATTGATGGTTTGGCCGGTGATGTAAGAAGCATCATCACTGCACAGGAACACGGCCGCTTTGGCGATCTCTTCCGGTTGACCCAAGCGTTTGAGCATGGTCAGACCGGCAAATTGCTTCAGCAGGTCTTCCGGAACGGTTTTCAGAATGTCCGTCAGGACGTAACCCGGAGCAATGGCGTTGACGCGAACCGGAACGCCTTTGCGTGCAAATTCTTTGGCCCAAGTCATGGTCAAGCCGATGATCCCGGCTTTGGAAGCTGCATAGTTGGCTTGGCCGATGTTTCCGAAAATCCCGACGACCGAAGAAATGCTGACGATCGCGCCGCCCCCGATTTGTTCCATTTGCGGCCCAACATAGCGAACCAGATTGAAGACGCCTTTCAGGTTGACATTCAAAACCAGATCCCAGGCTTCATCAGTCATCTTATAGGTCATGCTGTCGCGGGTGATCCCGGCGTTGTTGACTAAAATGTCGATCCTTCCGAATTTGGCGATGATTTCATCAAAAAAGGTTTTGCATCCGACCGGATCGGCCACGTTCAGTTTGTAACCGAAGACGTTCTTTTCTTCGTAACTCAGATCCCCCATGTCAGCCGCAATGACAATCGCTCCTTCTTTCGCGAAAGCTTTGCATATTTCGCCGCCGATTCCTTTGGCGCCGCCGGTGACAACGGCGATTTTTCCTTCTAATTTCATTGATTATTCCTCCTAATTTACTTTCTTCAAAATGACAGCGGTTCCCATTCCGCCGCCGATGCACAGACTGGCCAGACCGAAATCATGGCCTTGGCGGATCATTTCATGCAATAAGGTTACAACAATGCGGTTGCCGCTGTTTCCGACCGGATGCCCTAAAGCCACGGCGCCGCCGTGGACATTGGTTTTGCCCATCAATTTGACTTTGTCCACTTTATGTTCTTCGACCAAATCATGGATGACACCCAAGCTTTGCGCCGCAAACGCTTCGTTCAGTTCGATGACTCCCATTTGATCCAAAGTCATGTGCGCATGTTTCAAACTTTGACGGATCGCCGGAACCGGGCCCAAGCCCATGACGGCCGGATCGACTCCGCCCTGACCGACGCTATATACTTCCGCCAAAACCGGCAGATGGTATTTTTGGACCGCTTCTTCGCTGGCCACGATCACAAAGCTGGCTCCGTCGTTGATTCCCGAGGAAGTCGCCGCCGTAACGGTCCCGTCCGGTAAAAACGCCGGACGCAGTTTGGTCATTTTTTCGAGGTTGGTGGTGCGGTTCGGGTATTCGTCCCGACTGAAAATGATGGTTTCTTTTTTGGTCTTGATCTCGATCGGAACAATTTCCGGATCAAAAACGCCGGCGTCAACCGCCGCAATGGCTTTTTCCTGGGATTGCAAAGCAAAAGCTTCTTGCTCTTCCCGGGTAATTCCATAACGTTTGACGATGTTTTCGGCGGTCACTCCCATGTGATACTTGTTGAAAACATCAACCAAAGCATCGGAAAGAATGGAATCGACCATGGTCAAATCGCCCATTTTTACGCCGTCGCGGATCTTCGGCGAAACCAGATAAGGGGCTTGGCTCATGGATTCGACCCCACCGGCGACTACCAAGTTGGCCATGCCGGCTTTGATGCTGGTGTAAGCATTAAGAATGGCTTTCATGCCGCTTCCGCAAAGCATGTTCAGCGAATAAGCCGGAACTTCAACGGGGATTCCCGCTTTGATGGAAATCTGTCTGGCCACGCCCTGGCCCAACCCGGCGGACAATACGTTTCCGACGATGACTTCGTCAATCTCCGAAACCGGCACCATGCTATCAGTCAATAGCTTACGCAATACCTGGGCTCCCAGTTCGGCCGGGTGAACGTCCTTCAGCGACCCCAAAAAGGAACCGATCGGACTTCTCTTCGCACCGATGATGAATACTTTGTTACTCATTTATACCTCCTGTAATAAACCGTTTTCATTTTGGAAGCAATAAAATTTGTCTTTCCAACATTAAAAAAGCCAAATTTAAAAACTTCAACTTAAATGTGAATAAGAGTTCATATTCTGATTTTATTATATATGAAAGCGGTTTTAATGTCAATATCTTTATTATCATAATTAAGAAATTGTTTTTTCATTTTTTCTTGACTTTTATAATCCAATTATAAAAATAGATCCATGAATAAAAACAAAGGAAGACCAAGTGAAAACGGTTTCCTTTTTGAAGGCAAAAACCAGGATTTCAGTGAGCAAAAAGGCAAATCGGCGGCCAATGCTTGGATTTTTGACCATTTTTTAACTTTATGAATAATATCTCATATTTTGAAATCATTTGCTTGTTTTTTCAAAAAAAAAGTCATATAATGAAAATAATCAAGGGAGAGTCTTTTATGACCACATTGCAATACCGTGCCCCCAAAACCAAATGCGGGGAAAAATCTTTCCAGAAAATAATTGAAGCCGGGCGAACTTTGTTTGCGCAAAACGGGTTTCATGCGACTTCCATCAATCTCATCATCGAAAAAGCCAACATTGCGGCCGGGACTTTCTACATATATTTTGACAACAAACTGATGCTCTATCTATATCTTTTGAATGAATACAAGATCAACATTCGCAACGCTTCCCGAGAAGCCGTCAAAGGTTTGACCAACCGTTATGACATCGAACGGGCCGGAATCAAAGCTTGGCTGATTTATGTTTTTGGCAATCCGCTGGCTTACAAAATCATTTGGGAATCCTTATTCGTCGATCAAAAGATCTTCATGAACTATTATCAGGACTTCTCCGATTCCTATGTGCACCAACTCAA
Organism: Caryophanales bacterium UBA2253; assembly: GCA_002347755.1. Classification (GTDB taxonomy): domain Bacteria; phylum Bacillota_I; class Bacilli_A; order ML615J-28; family CAG-698; genus UBA2253. Next base: position 3,038 of record DDXT01000055.1, on the reverse strand, counting down.
AAAATTCGTTCCTTCCGAAGTCAATCCCGATTTGGATCTGGAAACCATGAGCTTTGTTTTGATGGGGATCTCGAACTTCGTCGGCTTGCAAGTTCTTTTCAAAGACCAGATCACCGACCAGGAAATTGATTTCATCGTTGACCAAGTCATGGCCATGCTTTCCCAAGGAATATTCAATAAAACCACCGCTACAAAATAGCGATGGTTTTTTTGGTGTTTTCTTCGATGATCATGTTTTCCGCTTCCGAATAATTCCGGAAACGTTTTAGGCCTTGTTCCAACCGAATTTTGCATCCTTTGGAAAGCGTAATGCCTTCTTCCCGCCAAAGATTTTTGACTCTCAAGGTTTTATTTTTTTGATCATTGGCCGGTTCGATCCAGCCCACGAAAGCTGCTTCTTCCAGAATCGGAAGAACATAATAGCCGTATTTGCGTTGGCATTCGATGGAATATATTTCTCAAGTGTAGTCAAAGCCAAACCGGGCTTTGATCAGTTTGCGGTCCCAAAGAAGATCGTCGAGGGCGCCAGAAACTTCATCCGGATAGTTTTGGATTGGAAATCTTTGGAACTTGCCAACAGGCTCTCGTCTTCCGCCGCCATGTAAAGCGGCCATTTTATTTCCGGGATGCTGACCTCCATTATTTGGCCGGCGGTCAGCAGCGCGGAGAATATTGGGGTTCTAATTTCCGTATTCAATCCGGGGATCGCCAAAAAGGCGTCGCTGGGGCGGTTCCAAAGCAGCCCCACGCTTTTGATGCGCCTTAGCATCATTCACTTTTGAAATTCGTGAACCTGGAAAAGGGGTCGGCTTCTTCCAGGATTTCCTTGCTTGGCAAATCCTGAATGGGGCAATAATACCGGATGGTTCGCACCCGGTGATGGATCCCGAGCTCGCCTTGGAAATAAAGCATTTCCAAAACGGCTTTGGCTCGCGAGGTGTCCTGCCAGTTCCAAGCAATCTTCCTGGTCAGATCCAAATCTTTGGGCGTGCAGATCTTCTTTTCCGAAACCGTTTGAAGCACGGCTCCTTTCAGATCCTGCACTTCGTAGTCCGCATTCTGATGACGGTCCCGGATCCGGGCAAACTTAGGCCAATCGGAAGTCAAATACATGGCCATGTTCTTATCAAAATGTTCAATCAAGGTTCGTTTGGAATACAGTTCCTCATGCAACCGGGCTTTCGAAAGCCCTTTGACCCGGGATTGAAAAACCAATTCCGAGTTCTTGCCACCAACATCGACCGGATCATATTGAACGCAGCCGGCCATTTTCACGAATTCCGCAATGGAAGAAAACTTATCTCCAAAAGCCGGTGTTTTCGAAGCAGAAAGATCCGGGCTTCGGCTTTGGAAAGCGCGATCGCCATGGTTTACTCGGTGCGCAAAGCGACGACGGGATCGCGTTTGGCGGCGATTCGGGACGGGATGATGCCCGCGATCAGCGTTAAAGCCATCGAAATGACGACCAGTAGCAAGCCGTGGTAAATCTTCAAAACCGCCAAATTCGGGATGTCGACGTAATGGTTGAGAATGAGGTTGATCGGGATGATCAAGACCAGGGTAATGACGACCCCAAACAAACCGGCGGTAAAGCCAATGATCAGGGTTTCGGCGTTGAAGACTCGGGAAATGTCTTTCTTTCGGGCACCGATGCTGCGCAAGATCCCAATCTCTTTGGTTCGCTCCAAGACCGAAATGTAAGTGATGATGCCGATCATGATCGAAGAGACGACCAATGATACAGCCGTAAAGGCGATCAGAACGTAACTGATCGATTTGATGACCGTATTGATGGAAGAAACCAGCGTGGCCACCAGATCCGTATAATAGATCTCGGCTTTGGTTCCCGCAGTCTTCGCCGCTTCGGCTTGAGCGGAAGTGGCTTGGTCGGGGGTGATCCCCAAGTCCGCGTAATATTTGGCAACCGCGGCGGCGTTGGCTTTGGCATTTTCTTCATCCAGGTAAGTTTTGATTACTTCCTTGGCATCAAAATCGATCGGAAAAATGTTCACTTGGTAAGGGGTGGCGACGCCCCCAAGAAATTCCAAAGCCGCCAGATGCTGTTCTTCAACAGTGGTTTCGGCGGCCAAATATGGCAAGCCGGAAAACGGATCCAGCGTTTCATGCCCGGGTTCATTCATCCAGGTGACGATCTCGGAATTCAGGGAATCCGAAAGCATTAAATCAGTCAGCCCCTTGGTATAGCCGATCGATCCGGCGATGGCTCCCGAAGAAGTATCAACGTTTACCCGAATGATGCCCACGATTTCCAGTTCCACCGTATTCGCATCGTTATAAACGGCGGCGCTGTTAAGCAGCGTGGCTTCGGAAAGGTCGGAATAGTTCGGCACGAACTTCGTTCCGTCAAAACCATACAAAGCGTCATTCAGGATCAGTTTGCATTTATAGCCGAGGAAATCGGAATATCGATAGGTGTCGGTCGAAGAGGCATTGTAAAAACCGAGGTTCATCAGGGTAATGTCGGTGATCTGGTTGTAGCTGTCCACGACCAAAACGATCTCGCTTGGGGAGGTGGGGAAATGACCTTCCAAAACATCGTATTGCGTTTTTAAAAAGGCAAATTTGTCGGCCAGGGTATCGTCTTCGATCATTTCCGTCCATTGTCCAAACATCGCGGAGTTTCCGCCGGTGTTGATTTTCGGATAGTAACTGTCGGCTCCGATCACCAATTCCCGATAGACGTTGAAATTGGCCCCGTAAGAATAAGTGATGCCATTAAGCAGTTCTTTGGGAATGTTTTTGATGACATTGTCAATGTATTCGGCGGTAATGTCATTGGAAATGAGAGCGTCCATCATGGTTTCGCTGAGGGCATTGACTTTGATCACGCCGTCAGCAGGATATTCGGGAATGTCCGTACCCGGCCGCATGTTCATGATCTGATTGTAATCAAATGACGAATTGCTGACGGTCAACGGGTAATTAGACAAAGTGTCGGCCTCCATCTTATCGATGTAACTTTGAAAGCCGTTGGAAAGGGCCAGTACCAAAGCGATGCCGATGATCCCGATGCTGCC
>DDXT01000037.1 GCA_002347755.1 Caryophanales bacterium UBA2253 | reverse complement strand
ATTGCACTCTTGGATTGACCGTTTCTAAATCTAATAATGATTTCGTTTTTTTCTATCATTTTTACCACCTTTTTTACCTCACAATCTAATAGATTGTGAGATTAGTTTAACACAAGGGGTGGTCAATTTCAAATCGCTGTTTTTCGTAAAAACTGGTCAATTTCATTTTACCATATACAATTAAAGATTTTTTGAATTATCTAATACACAGTAAGTTAGACAATCCATAAAATAGATGATTTAAAGCACGTGTTAAATTTTTACACGATTTGATGGTAGGGGTGCTAAAACTGTATTATTATTCTTTACCTAAGACATATAAGAAGCATAGGTTTGATACAATATGCACTTGTCAAGAGAAGGGGACCTGTATCAGCCCTTCATTAAACCTTAGTTCAGATTTTAATTGAACTGGGGTTTTTTAATTTAAAGTTTGTAAGAAACGTTCCTAATTGAAATGTTGGACAAATTCTTTATTGAAATGATGAAAAAAATTTATTAAATGGCCTTCTAAGCCGACGGTCGTAGGTTCAAATTCCTTCCAAGACGCCATTTGATTTTAGCGACACTCGGGGGATTGGCTCGAGTGTTTTTCTATTTACAGGTGGGAAATGCATGGCGTTCAATAGAAAAACCTTGTATAGTCGAAACTCGTGCGTTAAAATAAAAATGTTTCGGAACGTGGAAAAGGAAATGCCTTTGAATTACTGGAATTAACCTTATTTCAATATTTGTTATATTCGTAAAGTTTTCCGATTTTTATTTCGGTATTTTTAATCAAAAAAAGGTGAAGATATTTTGAAAGAACTGGATGCTACATTTTGGGGATCAATTGGTTTTCAAGAAAAGAGCTTGTCAAGAAATGGCTCAAACAAATAAACATCATCGCAACCCTTATAATACTGGTTTCAATTATTTATTTTTTCATTTTTTTAAGTTTTGCCTTTAATGATAACATTATTGCTTTAGGCGAAGTCCTTTGGTTTTTAATTGTTTGTTGGGAGGTAATTCCCATAGCTATTGCTTCTAGTTATCTTTGTGCTACCTCGCTAATATATAAAGAAATAACCGGTAGATTTGGTTCTTACCTTGCAACATTAATAATTGGTATTTTAATTTCTGGTTTTACTGGGTGGATTATCGCGGTTATCCTCAAAGATCCTCTTCGAAGACGGTTGTACCGACGGTTGGAAAAACACTTTGAAAAACAATGGGTTTCTCTTGATGCCAATGATTTTTTGATTTTGGGTTATGATTATTCATCAGGCAGAAATGGGAAGATGCGAAGCGAACACTTAGCCATTAATTGTTTTATAAAGGCAGCAGAATTAAACCATCCGAAGGCCTATTTGGAACTGGGGTTTTTTGAAGAAGATTCGGGAAATTATGAGAGCGCCAGAAATTTATATTTGAAGGCATTTACTTTGGGAGACGAAAAGGGAGCATATTATATGGCTCGAACATTTGAAAAATGCCACTTTTTATCCCAAAATGAAGAAGAAGCCTTTGATTGGTATAAAAAAGGGGCCGACGCAAATGAACCCTTGTGCCAATATTATTTGGGCTTGGCTTACTTGAACGGGAAAGCAGTCACTAAAAACGAACAATTAGGTCTTCAATTTATGTAAAATCCGCTTCACTAGGCGAATATGATGCTTTGTTTTACCTTGGGATTCGAGGCAAAGACAAAAGCGATTTTGCAAAAGCCGAAGTATATTTTGTGAAAGCCATCAATCGAGCGGAAAATGAGGAAGAAGCAAACGGTGCCTATAATGAATTAGGAAACATTTGGGCAGCAATTTGGAAAGATACCCAAAAACTAGAGGATTATCAATTAGCCCTTCAACTATTTCAAAAAGCCAAAATGGGCGGTCATGCCGAAGGAAATGATAATTATTCATTACTTGCACACCTGCTCCCTGATTCATATCCGACTTTGAAAACTTTATTAAACCATGATCTGTTGCCATTTTATTTTGAGACCACCAACAAAAAAATCCAAGAAATGACCGATTAAAAGTGTAAAAGTTGAACCTTGGGGCGGAAAGACCTGTACCATTACCACTATCGATGAGTCGCTGCTTCATTGCTTTGAATGAAAGCTTGATGTTTCGTTGAAAAAAGGAGCAATCATATGAACTACGAAAGATTATTTAAAATGTCTTTTTCGGATTTGTATCCGATGTATGTTGCGAAAGCGACCAAGAAAAACCGGACCCAAGCGGAAGTGGATGAAATCATCTGTTGGCTTACGGGATATTCAAAAGAAGAATTACAAACGCAAATTAGCAATAGAGCAGATCTTCGGACCTTTTTTGAACAAGCTCCCGATTTCAACTCCCATGCCAGCTTGATTACCGGAGTGGTTTGCGGAGTGAAAGTGGAAGGCATTGAAGATTCTTTAATGCGAAAAATTCGTTATTTGGATAAACTGATTGATGAACTAGCCAAAGGAAGACCGTTGGAAAAGATCTTAAGAAAATGAACGGATGTTTGCCTCAGTCTATTATTGGTTTTTTTCGGCACTCGGATTGTAAATCGGGGTGCTTTTGTTTTTTATTAATGCTGAAATTTGTGGAAATTTTAATCCTTTCGAAGTATAATATAAACATGTTTTGCCCTGATAGCTCAGATGGATAGAGTGATTGCCTCCGAAGTAATAGGTCAAGGGTTCGAGTCCCTTCCAGGGCGCCATGGAAATAACTGACTGCATTCCCAACCGAATGCAGTTTTTTATGTGAAAAAAGGCCAAAAAAAGAAATGATCGAAATATTTTAAGATTTATCCTTTTTTTGCTATCAAAAAGCTTTCAAAAAAAGTAAAATAGGGGAAAGGAATTATCTATGAAAAAAATTTTTATCTTTTTTTATTGTTTTTGCCTCTGCTTTTGGCGGGATGCGAGAAAGCCGAGGAAGTCAAGCATGTCACTTTCCAAGATGATTTGGGAACGGTCATATCCGAAGCGGACACTCCTCTGGATTCCGAAATCAATTATCCCAATCAGGACATGGATCGGCAGGATGAATCTCATGATTATGATTTTAAAAGTTGGGAACTGCCTTCTAGCAATCCCCGGGATTTTATTTTTCAAGCCACGTATAACGTTCTTCCCAGATTGTGCCAAGTGACATTTGAGGGCAATGGCGGAAGGCTAGTTTCCGGTTTGGGAACCCCGATCCCGCCGGTTTATGAAAAAGACGGTTATTATTTCACCGGCTTTGATCAAGAGTTGATTTTGGCGGAAGAAAACAACACTTACACCGCCGAGTACTACCAACTCACCATCAGCAACATTACTTCCATGGAATTGATTGAAGAAATCAATTTTGGGTTTAATTATGTCAACGGAGTAGCCGAAGACAATGACGACGGCGCCATTTATGACATGCTGATGACTAAAGGAATCAATGCCATTTCTCTGACCATCAACTGGTTTCAACATTGTGACGAGAATTATCTGATCGATGAAGAATATTTGGCGCAGGTTAAAAGCAAAGCCGATCCCGCCCTTGATCGCGGCATGTATGTCATTTTGTCTACTTATGACAATTACACGGACATGTGGTCAAGCCTAAACTACAACAACTATGATGATTTGATGAAAATCACTACGGTCCAGTGGGCGCAAATCGGTCAGTATTTCATCGAATATGACGAACATTTGTTGTTTTCGTTTTTGAATGAACCGCGGGACTACCGCAACAATTCCGTGGTTTCCCGGGAATCCGCTCATATTCTGAACGATGCCAATGAACTTTTCGTCGGCTTGATCCGCTCGCAGGGCTACAACAATGCCTTCAGGCACTTGCTCATCACCACCATCTGGGGCAGTTCCGCGGAAGACAATTACCGATACATCAAGTTCCCGGATGATGAACGGGTGATCCTCAGCCTTCATGCTTACCGGCCGTTTGGGTTGGTCCATGATTCGACCTATGACGAAGTAAGCTGGACGGCCAACGAAGCGGAATACCAAATGGAACTTCTGAACGCCATGAAGACCATCCATGATCACTATTTGGCCAAGGAAATTCCGGTTTTGATGACCGAATTCGGATCCCGAAACAAATACAACGATCCCGAACGGGCCGAATGGCTGGAATTCTATGTCAGCTGCGCTTACAGTTATGGTATTAAGTGCTTTATTTGGGAAACCAGCAAAACCAGCGAATACAAAGAGTTTTCATTTGGGATATTGAATCGGGTCGACATGACCTGGTATAGCCCGGAGATTTCTTCCACGATCGAAGACATCTTCGTGGACGGCAACTTTCTTCCTTTTTACAAAGAGGCCGTTAGTTCGGTGCATTACCTAAACGACCCCATCGTCATTCCCAAAACGATGGAAAATCTGATCACAGGAGAGGTTGTTCCAGTAACCGTCAATTATGATCGTCCCCATTTCTCGGGTTTGGACGGCATCATGTACGCCGCGAAAGTCGGAAGGACGATCATTTCGGTCGAGATCAACGGTTACACGCATTACTATTCGATGACCATTCTGGAAGAATACAAGCGCATCGTTTCCGACTTCATTCTGACCAGTCATGTCAATACCGAAGGGATTCAGCAGTGTTACATCGAAACCCCCGGTTTTGACACATCCCGGGTGAAATATGATTGGTTCAGCAGCGATGAATCCATCGTCCGGGTCAACACCTATTCCTCGATTTTGATTTACGGGGACGGGATCGTGGGGATCACCGCCGTTCACAAAGACACCGGAGCGATCGGAGTTGTTGAACTGGAGATCGTGGACGGAAAGATCATTCGCGTCACCAGTCTGTATGAAGAGTGGATCAGCGATTAATTCAAATTCAGGCGAAGGACCAACTATTACCCTTCTGGACACCCGGATTTTCCGGGTGTCCTTTTTCTTGGCAAATTCGGATTATCTATGGAGTTTTTCGCCTTTTCGGAGTATAATAAACCTAGATTTTGTCCCGGTAGCTCAGATGGATAGAGCGATTGCCTCCTAAGCAATAGGTCGAGGGTTCGACTCCCTTCCAGGACGCCATTTAAATTAACTTCAGGCGCTTGCGCCTGATTTTTTTTACTTTTCTAAAAAAAGGAATGTGATATAATGAAAAGAGAGTTAAGAGAAAGGAAGAACCCATGAAAAAAACGCTGCTGGTTAGTTTGGCGATCCTGATCTTTTTGACCGGATGCCGCCCTAAAGAAAATAACCCCGATGACGGGGTCGTGGATTTTGAATTGGAATATGTCAATTATACCGAAGCCCAGTATTTGGACTTTTTTAACCTTGACAATCACTTGACCATTGAGATCAACATCCCGGATTCGGAACTGGCGCTGATCCAAAGCGATTATGAGAAGTATTCCTCGATGGGAAGCAAATCGCCGATCTACCGTAAATGCGATTTAAAAGTCACGATCGAAGATCAAGTTTACGAAATCGATGAAGTCGGCATCCGCATGAAAGGAAACACTTCCCGGACCGCCTTTTATTCCTCGGTTACCGGCATGTATGACATCATTCATTACAAGCTGTCTTTTCAAGAGACGTTCGACGATGAAGATTATTACGAAATTCCCAAGGTTTGGGCAGATGATGCTCTTCGCGATGAACGGAAGGACCGGACTTTCGCGGGAATGGCCAAACTGGACCTGAAATGGAACAAGAACTTTGATCAAAGCCATATCCGGGAATACTGGGCTTATGAAATGATCAGCAGTTATGGGCTGTTGGCTCCGAAATTGAATCTGGCGGAAGTTTTGATGAACAATCTGGGCGTTATGGAGAGTTTGGGCGTTTATACCGTCATCGAAAACGTGGATGATTATTTCTTGGAGAAAAGGCTCGCGGAAAAGCATCTAGGCGGAGATCTGTATAAAGTCAGCTGGGCAAACGGCTATGGCGGGGAAATGACGACCAGGACACTTGATGGGATCGGGATCGAAGACGAAGATGTCCCGGAGTTTTATACCTATGATTTGAAAACAAACAAAAAGACCAGCCAAAATGCGCAATTGATCGCCATGCTTGAAGCGGTCAATGATGATGAATCCGATTTGAACACGGTCATCAACATGGATTATTTTCTCTTTTACGAAGCGGCTTGCTACCTCATCGGGAATCCCGATGACATGCGCAATCACTACAACAATTATTACTTGTATTTTTTGAAGGATACCGGGAAAGCCATTTTCATCCCCTATGATTTCGACCGGGTTTTCGGGATCACCAAAGACTGGGATCCGAGCGGAGACGGAATGACCTCTTATGATCCGTTTACCAAGATGACGACCATGGGCGGAATCAATGATCAAGTCAATCCGCTGATCCTCCGGACCATCGCGTCAGGGGGTGACGCCGGATGCCGGGGAATTTACCAAGACGCGCTTTCGGAAATGATGGACGGGAAGTATTTTCAGATCGCGGAGTTTTCGGCGGTTTACGAAATCGCGAAAGCCAATTATGAAACCGAACTGGTCCCAAGCGTAGAAGAACTCTCCTGGGCTTATGCCAATTTCAGCCTGAATGACAATTTCAACCGGGATATTGAAGACTACTTTATTGAAAAGACGGCCACCGCGGAACCGTATTTGGAGGACTGATTGTCAAAAGAAAAAGTCCTCTTTCGAGGACATGGCTTCCAAAAACAAATCAGATTTTGGTTTTGGGGGCTTTTTTTATGGTTGTTTTCTGAAGGAACTTATCGAAAATCATCATGACCTGAGGAAGGATGAAGAGCACCAAAATGGTGGAAATGACGGCTCCCCGGCCAATCAGCGTCCCAAAGACCGCAATTGAAGGAATGGTTGACGCCCATCCGAGTACGTATCCGGCGCCGATCAAAATCATTCCCGAAGTCAGGACCGTGGTCTTGGTTTCTTCATAAGCCAGGAATACCGACTCCTGAACCGGTTGGGTTTTCCGATGGTCAAGATACCGATTGGCATACAGGATCCCGTAATCAATGGTGGAACCGAGCTGGATGCAGCTGACGATGATGTAGCCGATGTAGAGAATGTTGCGGCCGGTCAAAGCCGGAATGGCCATGTTGATCCAAATTGCTCCCTCAATCAAAAAAACCAGAATGATTGGTACTGATAAGGAACGAAAAGAAATCATGATGATGAGGAATACCAAAATGATGGTGATCAGGGTTGATTTCAGATAATCGTCTTCCACGACCTCTTTCATGTCATAGATGGCTGCGCTTTCGCCGACCAAATAATATTGATCGAGGAAAATCTCGTTGGCCATGGTCCTTAAGGCCGCTACAAATTCAAAAGTGGCTTCGCTTTCGGTCTCTAGATCCACGGTAAGGGTCAGGCGGTGATAGTTTTCCGAGACCAGCAAGGCTTCGGTTTGACTGATTTGGGAAAGAAACGGGGCCAAAGCGGCTTTCTGTTCATTGGTTAGAAGCAGGGTTTCTTGGATGAAGGCTCGCATTTCCATGATCGAAAATGCCGTCTGGCCGTACTGCATTTCCATCAAACCGAATATGGCCGTCATTTGGGAGATCATTTCTTCTTCCAGGCCATAAGAAACCAGGAAGTACTGAAATTCCGATTCCGTGAACGGCGCGTAGAACATCGTCACCGAAACCATTTGTTTGGCGGTTATGCCTTCGGCGGCCGCATAAGCGGAGATGGTTTGGATCAGCTGGGATTCTTTGGCGATTTCGTCTCTGGGGACTAAGATGACGAAATTATTGCGGTTACCGAAAACCGCATTGATTTGATTTTGGCTTTCCGAAACGCTTCCGCTTTCGGAAGCAATGGCCATCTCGCCATAAGCGTAAGTGTTTTTGCTTTGCAAGTAAATGGCTCCGGAGATGACCAGAAGAGCGATGATCGGCAAGACATACTTGGTCTTGAAGAGGAATTTGACGATCCGGTGACGCGGCTTGATCAGACTGCGGTGTTCGGTCTTCTTGATCAGCGGAGCGAACATTATGATCAGGCCCGGCATCAGAAGCAAAGCGACGGCCAAACTGATCAAAGTTCCTTTGACCAAAACAACACCGATGTCAAAACCGATTTCATAGCGCATGAACATCAGGGCAACAAAGCCGACCACGGTGGTGAGGGCACTGCCCATGATCGGAGCAAAGCTTTCTTTGACCGCTTTCATGACCGCGGCCTTGGGATCATATTGGCTGTTTAGGTTCTTTCGGTAACCATGCAAGATCATCACCGAATAGTCCATGCAAAGCGCCAGTTGCAGGATTCCGCAGGTGGCATGCGTCATGTACGAGATGCTGGGGAAGAAGACGTTGCTGCCCATGTTGATGATGACGGAAATGGCCACCACGATCAAAAACAGAAGCGGATCGATCCACGAGGAAGTAGTAAGGAAAAGAATGATGATGATGATGGGAAGCAAAATGGCAAGGATCTTTAGGATCTCCTCCTGGATGACTTCGCTGTAACGGATCGAAAGCACGCTTTCTCCGCCCAGATAATAATCCTCCGAATCCAGAAAGACCCGGTTTTTTTCGATTCCGGCTTTCGTGGATTCGTCATAATTGTCTTCAAAGAAAGTAATTTGGAAAAGGGCCGAATCGTCTTGATAATAATCGGCGCTGGCCGGGTTAAAGTCCAACCTTTGGATCTCCGGGATCTGAGCCAATTCGGAAGCTAACCCCAAGGCTTCTGCCGCACTGACTCCCGTGACCATGACTTCGGCGTAACCGTTGATTCCGAATTCTTCATCCAGTACCACCAACGCTTGTTTGGTCGGCCGGTCCTTTGGAAGATATTCGGTATTGTCATAATTGATGGTAACCGAGGAAAACAAAACGATGGCAACAATGAATAACGAAACAAAGATTCCGAGAATGACAAAACGGAACCTGACAATCCAGTTCATAATCCAACCTCCTTAATTGACACCATTGTTTACTTTTGAAGCGATGATAAACATGGTGTTGACTATTTCCCCGTTTTTGATTATAATGGGATCAGCGGAGAAACGCAATAATCAATATTCCCGAAAATGTTGAGAAATAAACAAACGGGAAAAATCCGTCAAGGAGATGCCATGGACCGAAGAATAAAAAAGACCCGAGATTTGTTGAAAGAAACTTTGACCGGCCTGATGGAAGAGAAAGAACTTCGCAACATCAGCGTTCGGGAACTTACTGACCGCGCCAACATCAACCGCGGAACCTTCTATTTGCATTATCAGGACATCTATGAAATGATCGATCAGTTGGAAGATGAGATTATTTTCAATCTGCTTGCGATCATAGAAAAGAACAGCCCCATTTCCGCCGATTATTACATTCTTCCCATCTTGCTTCAAGTCATTGAATACCTTTACAAAGACATGCGTTTTTGTAAAGCCCTGCTGGGAAAGAACGGCGACAGCAATTTTCTGGCCAAGCTAAAGACGCCGATGATGAAACAGGCCCGCCGCAGTCTTCCCAATTTCAACCAGAAATATGACGAGACTTTCGTCCGCTTTTTGACGGTGTTCATCGTTTCGGGCGGAGCCGGGGTGTTTCAGGAATGGTTCAATGAAAGCTGCAAAGTCCCGCTTCGTTCCGTCATCGCTCCCTGCGAGGTCATGATCACCAGCGGCATTGAGAAAATAACCCAAGCATAGAAAAAGCCTCCTAAAGTCAAACTTTGGGAGGTTTTGTTGTTTTTGATCTTTCAAAAAAATCATTCATCCGATCCAAAAAGGAATTCACATAAGCCCAGCGTTTTTTGATGATGAAAGCCGAAACGGCGAAAATGATCAAGATTCCCGCCCATACCGCCAGTCCCCATCCGGAAAAAGGGATGAATTCCGTATCTATGAAGTAACTGTCCAGAAAGATCGGAAGCGGTCGGGTCATTAGAATCGTAAATAGGAAAAAGAGCCAGGACATCGGCGTCAGCCCCGCCACGAAGCAAATGATGTCATCGGGGAAAAACGGCAGCAAGAGCATTATGAAGATGACCAGATTGGCTTTTCCTTTTAACAGGTTCAGATACTTGTTGGTTTGTTCCCTTCCCACGATCCAGTAGATGGCTTTTTTTCCGAAAAACTTGGCGATCCCAAAAGAAATGATCGATCCGATCAGAACCCCGATGCTGGTAAGCAGCGCGGCTTCGAATTTTCCGTACAGGACGCGGCCGACGATGATGGTCGCCACGTTGGAGATCGGAAGGATGGTGGTCTGGATCAATTGGATCAGAATGTAGATCAAACGAGAATTGTTTCCGTAAGAATCGATCTCGGCTCTTAACTCTTCCGGATCTTCGATGAGTTTGTTAAATCCGAGACCATAATAAAGTCCGAGCAATCCGCCGATCAGCAAGAGCAGAGCGCCAAAAGTAATGAGTGAACGGATTATCCGCCGTTTTTTTTCGATATTCATCAATGCACAGCTTTCTTAAAATTATTTTTTTAGTAAAAACGGCTCATTTTCTCGGCAGGCTTTCGGACCTTGCGGCGAAGATCCGGGGACTTTGGATAGCCGACCGCGATGGCCAGGCGAACTTTGGTTGATTTATCCAAACCAAGCGCGGCTTGAATCTTTTTTTCGCTGAACCATCCGAGAATGCAGGTGCCAAGATCCATCGAAGCGGCACAAAGGACCAAATGAGCGGCGAAAATGCCGATGTCAACGCTGGTAAAATCCCGTTCTTTGTGACGGTTTACGGCTTTTGATAGGAGACTTTCGCCTTCTTCGGTCACGATCAGCAAGGCTTTCGCTTGCTTGACGAACAGGTTGGCACCCCCGATTTGGGTGGCAGCGACGACTTTCGGAAGCAGGACGGGATCGGTCACCACATGGACGAACCAAGGCTGGCTGTTGACGGCGGAAGGGGCAAGACGGGCGGCTTCGACCATGGCTTCGAGTTTTTCTCTTTCCACGGGTTTGGGTGAATAACGGCGGCAGCTTTCTCTTTTGATGGCTAAATCCAAAAAGTTCATAATGCACCTCGATAATAGTATAACACAAACCGCCGATTTTACGACCAAAAACTGCGTTTTGAAACGTGGTTTCTTTGAAAAAAGGATTTCCTCATTCAAGAATGTGGCAATTTTTCACGGTTTGTGATATGATTACAATAATCCAAAATTGTCACATTTTTCAAGCCGTTCAAATTGCCAAGCAAGGGGAAATGTGTTATAATAAAAATAGGAAAACGAAAGGAAACATTCTAATGATTTTTAAAGATTATCCGTACGTCAGACCAAATTTGGAGCAGGTAAAAGCCGCTTATCAGGAAACTCTCGAAGCATTGAAAAAAGCTTCCTCGGCAGAAGAACAGACCAAAGCGATCGATGCGATCAATAAGGTCCGCATGGCCTTCCAAACCATGAGTTCGCTGTGCTATGTCCGAAACACCATCGACACCACCGACAAGTTTTATGAGGATGAACAAAATTTTTACGATGAGAACACCCCGATCATCAACGGTTACGAAAATGATTTGAGTTTGGCGCTTTTCAACAGCCCGTTCAAACCGGAATTGGAAGCCAAATACGGCCACCAGCTTTTCGCTTTGATCGAAGCCACTTTGAAAACCTTCAAACCGGAGATCATCGAAGACCTGCAAGAGGAAAACAAACTGATCACCGAATATAACAAACTTTCCGCCAGCGCCAAGATCGAATTTGACGGCAAGATCCTCAATCTGTCCCAAATGGCCCCGTACAGCATTTCTCCGGATCGCTCGATCCGAAAAGCCGCCGAAGCGGCCACCATGGGATTCTTTGAAGCCAATGAAGAAAAATATGATAGCATATATGACAAGTTAGTCAAAGCCCGAACTCGGATCGCGAAGAAATTGGGTTTTGAAAACTTCGTGGAAGTCGGTTATGCTCGGTTGGGAAGAACCGACTTTGACAGCAAAATGGTCGCCAATTATCGCAAACAGGTTGAAACCGACCTGGTTCCGGTCGCTGCGAAGATCTTTGAAGAGAAAGCCAAACGTCTGGGGCTGACCGACCTGAAGAGCTATGACCTAAGCTTCAACTTCAAATCCGGAAATCCGAAACCAAAAGGCGATCGGGATTATTTGGTTGAGCAAGCCAAGACCATGTATCACGAAATGAGCAAGGAAACCGGCGAGTTCATCGATTTCATGATCGATCATGAACTTTTGGATCTGGTAGCCAAACAAGGAAAAGCCGGAGGCGGATACACTACTTACATTCCGGATTATTCCTCGCCGTTCATTTTTGCGAACTTCAACGGAACGGCGGGCGATGTTGATGTTTTGACCCATGAAGCCGGACATGCCTTTCAAGTTTTTTCCTGCCGCGGTTTCACCGTTCCCGATTATTTCTGGCCGACCATGGAATCGGCGGAAATCCATTCGATGAGCATGGAATTCTTTGCTTGGCCGTGGATGCAAAAGTTCTTCAAAGAGGACACGGACAAATATTTGTATTCCCATTTGGCCGAAAGCATCACTTTCATTCCTTACGGAGTGGCGGTCGATGAATTTCAACATCTGATGTATGAAAATCCGGAAATGACTCCGGCGGAAAGAAAAACCGTTTGGAGAAACCTCGAGAAGAAATACTTGCCTTATAAAGTCTATGACAATGCTTTCTTGGAGAAAGGGACCTACTGGTTCCGCCAAGGGCATATCTTTAAAGTGGCTTTCTATTACATCGATTATACGCTGGCCCAAATCTGCGCTCATCAATTCTGGATCAAGGATCACGAGAATCACGAAAAAGCCTGGAAGGCCTATTATGAACTTTGCAAATTGGGCGGAAGCAAGTCCTTCCTGGGCCTGATTGGCGCCACTGGTCTAAAAAATCCGTTCGTGGACGGCACCGTCGCGAACGTTACCAAACCGCTTCGGAAGTTCCTGGACGATTTCGACCCATCGAAACTGGAATGATTTTCCATGAAATTTCCGGATAAAGCGGACGCTTTGGACGATGAGACTGTGACTCCCGAAAAGACCGAAGAGCTTTCCGATATTTGGAAGCGGCGGGAAGAAATTTTGACGGAATGCGAAACCGCGGAACCAATTGATCTTCGGAGGCTGATGGAAGCCGGATTGGCAGTCAAAGCTTTTGAAGAAACGATATCGGCTGGTCGCCGGCTGCTTTCCAAAAACCGCGAAACCATGGGAATCATTTATTATCTTATCTTGGCCTGCTTGGGGAAAAAGGATGTCTTCCTGGCCATGTCTTTCATTAAAAAAAGCCGGTTGTTGAATCGGGATGAATTCCGGGAATTCCATTCCCGGGAAAGTTCCAACTACTCCACGTTGTGGGGCCGAACGGACACCGATTTTGACACAATGCTGGCCTTGCTAATGATGATTTTTACCGAAGGCCTAGCCCGGGAAATAACCATCGGAAGCGGCGAAGAACCCGACTTTCTGTTGGTTCGTTACTTTGATTTTCTGAATTCCCTTTGCGAAATCGGGTATTCGCATGAAATCATGAACGAACTGCAACAAGCCATGGCTATCATTTTTGACCTTAACGATTAATATGAACAGAAGAAATTAGAGGAGAATTACACAGATGAATGTGAATGCTGAAAAACAAACCGGGGACAAAGTCCTCATCACCGTTGAATTATCAAAAGAAGAATTTAACGTATACTATGAGCAAGAATTGACCAAATTGCTGGCCAACGCCGAAATAAAGGGATTCCGTAAAGGGAAAGCCCCGCGAAAAATGTTTTTGGACAAATTCGGAGAGGGCCAGATCTACCAAAACGCTTTGGACAGCGCTCTTGGAAAAACCTATTATGAAGCCATCACCGAACAAAACATCCAGGTCATCGACGAACCGAAGATCGACATTGATTTTGAAGTTTTAGACAAAGAAAAAACGCTGAAGTACAAAGCCGAAGTTTTGGTTTATCCGGAAGTTGAACTGGGGCAATATTTTGGCGTCGAAGTCGTCAAAGAACCGACCGAGGTGAAAGACACCGAAATTGAAATTGCGATCCGTCGCGATTTGCAAAGCAAATCCGATTTGGAACTCGTGGAAAACGGGACTTTGGAAATCGGAAACACCGCGGTTTTCGATTTTGAAGGCAGCGTCGACGGCGTTTTGTTTGACGGCGGGAAAGCCGAAAACTATTCTTTGGAAATCGGGTCGAAGCAATTCATTCCCGGATTCGAAGAGCAGATGGTCGGAATGAAGTCCGATGAAGAAAGAATATTGAAAGTAACTTTCCCGGCTGATTACCAAGCCGAAAACTTGAAAGGCAAAACCGCTGATTTCAAAGTCAAACTGCATGAGATCAAAAAGAATGTTCTTCCGGAACTGAATGACGAGTTCGTCAAGAGTTTGGAGATCGAACCAAAGACCGTCGAAGAATACAAAGCCACCGTCGCCAAAAAACTGGCCGAAGAAAAAAAGGAAGCCAGCGACCATAAATTTGAATATGATCTTCTTCGCAAAGTTTGTGACAATGCGAAAGCGAACATCGCCGATGTGTTGGTCGAACACCGCAAGGATAACATGTTGAAACAAGAGGAAGACCGAGCCAAAGGCTACGGGATCACTTTCGAGCAGCTTTTGAAATACCAGGGAACCACGCTCGAGAAATATAAAGAAATGATCACTGAACCGGCAAAGTTTGAAGTTTTGAAGGAATTGGTCTTAAACAAGATCATCGAAGTCGAAAAGATCGAATTGAATGATGCGGATTACGAAAAAGGCTATTCGGAGATCGCGGCCATGAACGGACAGGATCTTAACGCCGTCAAGAAGCAGTATCCGAAGGATCAAATCTCTTATCATTTCATGCTTTTGAAAACCATTGAATCAATTAAAGAAAAAGCGGTCATCAAACAATAATATATATTTTGAAATCAAACAAGAAACTGAGGTGAGAAAATGGCAAAAGAAACTAAAAAGCCCCGAGTATGTTCATTCTGCGGAATACCGGAAAGCAAAGAAAGACACATCATCGAAGGCGACAACGCCTACATTTGCGATAAGTGCGTGGAAGTATGTCACGAAATGTTTGCGATGAACCTCCTTCCCCAAGTTGCGGAGATTGAAGCCAAGAAAACGGATTTTGCCCTTAATCTGACTCCTCATCAAATCTACGATAAATTAGGCGAATACATCATCGGCCAACAATACGCCAAAAAAGTATTGTCCGTGGCTGTGTACAATCATTACAAACGAGTTCAGAACAATTTGTTCGAGAAAAGCGACATTGACATCGACAAGAGCAACATTCTGCTTTTGGGAGCAACCGGCAGCGGCAAGACTCTGTTCGCCCGCACCCTGGCCCAAATTCTGAAAGTTCCGTTTGCGATCGCGGATGCGACCACTCTAACCGAAGCCGGATATGTTGGCGAAGACGTGGAAAACGTCTTGTTGCGTTTGCTTCAAGCCGCGGATTTCGATGTGGAGCTGGCCCAAAGAGGGATCATCTACATTGATGAGATCGACAAGATCGGCCGCAAGTCGGACAGTCCGTCCATTACCCGGGACGTTTCCGGCGAAGGCGTTCAACAAGCGCTTCTGAAAATATTGGAAGGAACCGTGGCCAATGTTCCGCCGGGCGGAGGAAGAAAACATCCGCAACAGGAATTCATTGCTTTTGACACTACCAATGTCTTGTTCATTTGCGGGGGATCATTTGAAGGCATCACCGAGATCGTGAAATCCCGGGTCGGCAAGAAATCGATCGGCTTCAACGCCGGATCGGTTACTCCGAAAATTGAACGCGACATGTATCGCGACGTGACTCCGCAAGACGTTCAGAAATTCGGAATCATTCCCGAACTCGTGGGACGGTTGCCGATCATCGGTTATCTGGAAGTTCTGGAAGTCGAAGACCTGGTCAAGATCCTGAAAGAACCGAAGAACGCCATCATCAAACAATATCAGAAAATGTTGAAAATGGATGGGATCAGCCTGGAATTCGAAGAAGATGCTTTGCGAGAAATCGCCACCCGGGCGCACAAACAACAAACCGGAGCTAGGGGCTTAAGAGCCATCATCGAAAACATCATGTTGGAAATAATGTATAAAGTACCCGAGGAAAAAGATCTTTCCAAATGCATCATCACCAAGGAGTTCATTACTTCGGGCGGCGAAGCCAAGTTCGTAAAAAAACAAAAAACGGCTTAACGGGTGAATGACTTGAAGATAAACCAAGATTATGTGAGTGATCAATATCATCAGGCTTATTTCACTTTCACCGCCCAGGAGATGACGGATATCTACTCGGAGATCCTGACTACTTTTTCGATTCCGGACAGTGACCTTAAGAAAAAAAAGACCATGATCAATGATCTGGTCATGAACAAACTGGAAGACAAAGTCATTGAGAACGAATTGGCCAAAATGGATGTCATTCCGATCGGCGGCCGAAAATACCGTTATTTAAGCGACCTGGCCCCGGATCAAAGTCTGGTGGTCATCTGTCAATTCTGTGTCCTTCCTTCCGGAATATCAATGAAATTTCCAACCACGATCCCGAAGGAACTGTTTTCCTTTCCGATGGATGCGAACGTCTCGAAAGATTTTCTCAAACAGCTGTTGCTGCAACATGAAATGTTCGAATACCAAAACAGCGACCAAGTGGACAAGAACAGTTTTGTGGAATACGATCTTTCTTACGTGAAAGACGATTTTCTGATCAACCACATTGAGAACCAACAAATGGAAATGGAAAAGGCGCTGCCCCAAGTTTTCGATAAATTTCTGGGCGCCATGGTTGGAGATGTCATTGTCTTGGATGAAGATGAAGGCATTCTGGTGAAAGCCGCCATCAAAAAAATCCAAAACCAAGTGTTTCCGAAACTGAGCGACGAAATTGCTTTGAAATTGAATTTTCTGGGAACGAAAACGGCGACGACTTTCAAAAAGAAAGTTAAAGACATCTTTACCTTTTCCACGACCGTCGTGCTGCTGCTCAATTTTCTGGGGGAATTCATCCTTCAGAATGATGAGATCCAATTCGACGAATACGTGATCAATCACTTCATGGATTCGGATTTCATGCCCAAACGCAAGAAAGAACGTCAAGAATATCTCCAGGAAGTCAAAAAAGAAATAATCAAAGAATACATCATTTGGATCATTAACTTGAATTTCCAAAATCAAGACATCAAATACATGGACCGGATCCGGGAAGAATACGAGTTCGACAAGATTCTTTTTCATAATCTGAATCGCGTTGACAACTATCAGAGCTATCTGAATCGCCATGTTCTTGAAACCCGCGTTTTGCAATACTGTCTTGAGGAAGGAATTCTGGACATTCAGCTATAAGGAGGTGAAGCCAATGTTTTCCAATCAAACCATAATCAATGCCATGCTGCCGGCTCTGATTGTTCGCGGTAAAATACCGCTGCCAAACAATGAGATCCGTTTGGATCTCGGTCGGAAAGAAGCCATTTTGGCCCTTAAAGCGGCCGCCGAAAGCAAGAAATACGTCGTTTTGTTTGTTCAGATCGACCACAACGTTGAAGTGCCGTCCATCGACAACATCCATAGAACCGGAGTCGTCGCGAAAATAATTTATGACATGGAGAGCCAAGGCCTTCACAAAGTCAAACTGCTCGGGATCGTGCGCTGCAACCTGCTAGACATCACCGAGACCGATCCGTACTGGACGGCCAACGTCGTCACCGTTCCGATGGCCAACGACGACCTGGACAAGGAACTGGCTTACGTCCGCTTGCTGATCGAAGAACTCCAAACCGACGCGGTCCGAATCTTTGACGGCAACTCCGAACTGGCCAACATCGTGGCTCAGGGCGTGACCGCGGACAAACTGACCGATGTTCTGGCTTACAGCCTGCCATTTGATTTGAATACCAAGATGAAATATCTGAATACCCCGAATGTTGGGGATCGGCTTCGTTTCATGCTTGAGGACGTCAAACGCGAAAAATACATTCGCAATCTGGAAACCGAAATCGAGAACGAAGTCAAAAAGTCAATCAGCGAAAGCCAGAAGGAATACTATCTGCGCGAAAAAATGAAAGTCATTCAGGACGAACTCGGAGACAAAGTCAAACAGGAAACCGAAATCGAAGATTTGAAGAAGAAGATCCTGGCTGCGGGAATGCCATCGTCCATTGAAGAAAAAGCCCTGACTGAACTGAACCGCTATAGTTCGCTTGGCAACTCGACGGGCGAAAGCGGGATCATCCGCACCTATTTGGATTTCATGATCGCTCTGCCTTGGTCGAAAGAGACCAAAGAAAATATCGACATTCAAAAAGCCAAAACCCAACTGGACAGCGACCATTACGGACTCGATGTCGTGAAAGAAAGAATCCTGGAATATTTGGCCGTGCGCATCATGACGCAGAAGAACCCGCAGGCCATTCTGTGTTTGGTCGGACCTCCGGGAGTCGGGAAGACTTCGCTGGCCCGTTCGATTGCAGCCAGTCTGAATAAACCGTTCATCAAACAGTCGCTCGGCGGCGTTAAAGACGAATCCGAGATCCGCGGCCATCGTCGGACTTATCTGGGGGCCTTGCCCGGAAGGATCCTGATGGGAATGAAACGAGCGGGAGTCATCAATCCGGTATTTTTGCTTGACGAGATCGACAAACTTTCCAGCGATTACAAAGGCGATCCCGCCAGCGCGCTGCTGGAAGTGCTGGACAGCGAACAAAACAAATTCTTCAGCGACCACTATCTTGAGGAACCTTACGATCTTTCGAAAGTGTTCTTTATCACCACCGCCAACTATTTGGAAAACATTCCCGAGACTTTGCGCGACCGGTTGGAGATCGTTCAGCTGAGCAGTTACACGGAATTCGAGAAGTTTGAGATTGCGAAACGCCATTTGCTTGCGAAACAGTTGGATCTTCACGGCTTATCCAAAATTGATTTCGAACTACAGGATGAAGCCCTTTGGGACGTCATTCGTTTGTATACCAAAGAAGCCGGAGTCCGGGAATTGGAACGGAATTTGGGAACGCTGATCCGCCGGGCCATCAAAACCATTCTCATGGACCATGTTGAAAAAGTGACCATCACCAAAGAAAACCTGGCGACCTGGCTCGGAAAACCGAAATACGAGTTCAACAAGGTTGACGGAATGGACCAAATCGGGGTCGTCGTCGGCTTGGCTTACACCCAATTCGGCGGGGATACGCTTCCGGTGGAAGTTACCTATTACAAAGGCAGCGGAAAATTCATGCTGACCGGTAAATTGGGTGACGTCATGAAAGAGTCCGCCCAAGCCGCGCTCAGCTATGTGAAGAGCAACGCATCGAAGTTTAACATTGACATTGAATTACTGAATCAAAATGACATTCACATCCACGTTCCGGAAGGAGCGGTTCCGAAAGACGGACCGTCCGCCGGGGTTACCATCGCCGCCGGCATCATTTCCGCGTTTTCACACCGTTATGTCCACCATGACATCGGGATGACCGGAGAAGTGACTCTGACCGGAAGATTGCTTCCGATCGGTGGCTTGCGTGAAAAAGCCATTGCGGCTCATCGAAGCGGATTGGTGAAGATCCTGGTTCCGAAAGAGAACCTTCGCGACATGGATGAAATTCCGGAAAGCGTTCGGAAAGCTTTGGAAATCATTCCCGTCGAAACCATCGATGATGTCATTAGAATTGCCTTGATATGAGTAAGAAACGGTCAGTTTTCGGACTGGCCGTTTTTTTAAATTCATGCAATAATTGTGAAAAAGGGTTTGCATTTGCTAGGGGATTATGTTATAATAATGACACTGGTAAGAAACCAAGGTAGCATACTTATTTAAGATTGACCCATCACAGGAGGAACTTATGAGTGCCGTTGATATATTACTATTGATAGTATCATGCTTATTAATTACTATTATCGTTCTACAGGATTCGAAAGAAGACGCGAGCCAAGCTTTCTCGGGAGAGAAATCAGAGTTGTTCGCAAACAAAAAACAACGAGGAATTGAAGTTTGGATCAACTACATCACTGGTGGTTTATCCATCGCTTTCTTTGTTTTAGCCATTCTTTCCGCGTTCTTTGTTGACCGATTATAGAAATGATAGAAATGGGCCTGGTCACAGGCCTTTTTTATACTTTGGAACTAAAATGAAAAGGAAGTACCATGAAAGAAAATTTATTAGCAATATTCCATTCTCCCAATTACCAACCGATGACTTTTGCGCAATTGTCACAGGAACTTAATTTGGAAGAAGACCAGGAGCCGGAATTAAAAAGGCTTCTGATCAAACTGCTTGACGATTACGAGATATTCCTCAGTCGCAAAAAGGACCGTTATCTCCGCCCTAAGGATGTCAATACTTACAAAGGCATCATGAGCATCCGCAGCGCGGAATTCGGGTTCGTGTCCAGCGATGAGTTTGAAAACGATCTGTACGTCCCGAAACAGTCTTTTCATGGTGCCATTGATAAGGATGAAGTCCTGTTTCAGACCCAGGAATCGAAAAACGCGAATTTCCGCGATTTCAAACAGGAAGCCAAAGTCCTTAAAATACTTAAGAGAAATCTGAAGAATTTTGTTGGCGAACTGAAAACCAAAAAGGGCGGGTTCTTCATCGAACCAAACCATTATCAGATCCAAACCGTGGACATCATCTCCGGCGGGATCATGGACCTTTGTGCGGAAGGCGACATCGTCCGGGTGGAAATAACCGATTACGAGTCGGATCCGATGAAAGCCAAGATCGTCGAACGGATCGGATTTAAAAACGACATCGGCATCGACATTCTTCAGATTGCCAGCAGTTTTGATTTCCCGAGCGAATTCAAAAAAGAAACCACCGATTTTGTTAATCGGATTGATCCGGACATTTCCGCCGAAGTCATAAAGCGGAAAAAACCGAGTCTTCAGAACATCATCACCATTGACGGCGATGACGCCAAAGACCTGGATGACGCCGTGGCCATCAAAAAAACTCAAGACGGGAATTATTTTTTGGGCGTATACATCGCCGATGTCAGCCATTATGTCACTGAAGGAAGTCCTTTGGACGACGAAGCTTTGTTTCGCGGAACCAGCGTCTATTTGGTCAATCGGGTCATCCCGATGCTGCCGACGCGGCTTTCCAATGATCTTTGCTCGCTGAACCCGGACCAAAACAAATTGGCTCTGGCCTGTGAGATGGTGATCGACCAAAGCGGAAAAGTCATCGACAGCAGCATATTCCCGACTGTCATCAAAACCAAATACCGGATGACTTACAATAACGTTAACGGGATCTTGGCGGGAAAACCCGAACTTTTGGAAAAATATCAAAGCATTCACGCCGATGTTCTGCTCATGAACGAACTGCGAGAAATTCTCAACAACATGCGCCGGGGCCGCGGGGCTCTCGATTTCGACATCGACGAAGGCAAGATCGTTGTCAACGAAGAAGGCAAACCAACCGAAATCAAACTGGATGTCCGGGGGATCTCGGAGCGGATCATTGAAGAACTGATGCTAATCGCCAACGAGACCGTCGCCACCACCATTTTCAATCTGGATCTGCCGTTCATTTACCGGGTCCATGAGGAACCGAACCTCGTCAAACTTGATGATTTCAAGGCCCTGTGCAAGAACCTGGGTTATTCGGTTTTCCGAAAGAAAGTCAATTCCAAACAGTTGCAAGATTTCTTGGCGGGAGTCAAAGAAGAAGATGCATTTTTGCGGACTTTCCTGCTTCGCTCGATGGCCAAGGCCGTTTACAGCGAAGAAAACATCGGCCATTATGGCCTGGCAAGTTCTTGCTATACGCACTTTACTTCGCCGATCCGCCGTTATCCGGACTTATTGGTCCATCGGCTGCTCAGAAAATACCTGTTCCATCACCAAATCAATCCAAATGAGTTCTACGGCTTGACCGAAAAAATCCATGGAATCGCGCTTCAGACTTCCAAACGGGAACGCGACTCGATCGAATGCGAGTATCAGGTTGATGACATGAAGAAAGCTGAATACATGGAGAACTTCATCGGTCAAAGGTATGAAGGGATCATCTCCTCAGTAACCAAATTTGGGGTCTTTGTCAGCCTGCCCAACACCGTGGAGGGCTTGGTCCACACCAAAAACATGAAGGGCCGTTATGTGTATGACCAAAAAACGGTCAGTCTGGTTGGAAGCGACGGACATACCTTAAAGCTTGGGGACAAAGTCCTAATCGAAGTTCTCGATGCGAACAAGATTAAACGTGAAATAGACTTCAAAATAGTGTATAATGAAGTCAGGGTGAAAGCAAGTGGAAAAAACATCTATCATCGCCCGAAACAAAAAAGCCGCTCATGATTACTTTATCCTCGATAAGTACCAGTGCGGAATTGTTTTGACGGGTACGGAAATAAAATCCATCCGGCTGGGCAAAGCTTCCATCCAGGACGCTTACTGCCGAGTCGAAGACGAAGAACTTTTCGTCATCAACATGCACATCTCAAAGTATGAGCAGGGGAACATTTACAATCATTTGGAAACTAGAAAACGAAAACTCCTGGTTCATAAAAACGAAATACTTAAATTATCCGAAAAGTCGGCCCAAGATGGGCTGACGATCATCCCGCTTTCATTATACTTGGAGGACGGTCTTGCGAAACTCGAAATAGCTGTCTGCAAAGGCAAAAAGAATTACGACAAACGCGAAGACTTAAGGCAAGAAGCCGTACGCCAAGAAATTGCGAAAGCCAACAAATCACGGTGGTAATATGAAATGCTTGCGTTGTGGCAAGGAACTCCCGGAAGGAACGGTTGTCTGCGACGGATGCGGGTTCAATTTTGAGGAAGATGGGAAAATAAAAAAGATCATCTCCGAAAAAGCGGACCCCGTGGTTCCAGAAAAAACCAAGTCGATCTTGATCGACAATCCGATCCTGACCTTCATTTTCGGGATCCTGTCCGTCTTCGGAATGATATTTTTCTTCTTGTATCCGGGATTCGTAGTCCTATACTTTGCTTCGGACCTGATCCTGATCGGGCTCACGATGCTTTTTTCCAAAAGACCGGCTAAAGTCAAACTGGAACCAACCAGAAACGTCGGAGTGGGAATGGCTTACGTTGCGCTGGCCTTGACCATATTCAAAGCCGTGTATTTCATTATTGGAACGTTATTCTTTTAAAAGAAGAAGATCGGTTAAGGGTTTTCTTCGCTCATTTGGGATAGTCATGGTTTCGACAGGCTGTTTGAAGTGATTGTAGCATGCCATGGTTGCGCATGTAAAAACGCCGAGGTTTGAATTAACCGCAAAACAAAATTTATCTTTTGCTGCCTAATTAAATAAGTAGCTTGCTCGTTGTGAAATCCCCCTTAAGTTTTATAAACGGGCTCATTAATTAAGGGTTGAATCGCGAGGAGTATCCTGGCCTTCGGTTCGAGAAAAAAGGGTTAGTTTGTTGGTAGTTTGTTTGTTGTCTATCGGCGAATGAAATAAAACAATGAAATAAGCATGTAGAAGCGGTCATGGATGGCAGTTTGGACAGGGGTTCGACTCCCCTCTATTCCACCATAT
>DDXT01000040.1 GCA_002347755.1 Caryophanales bacterium UBA2253 | reverse complement strand
TCCATTAAATACACGGTTTAAATATTAAAGACTTATCAAAGGCGAGAAACCCAAGATAAGTCTTTTATCGCATAACAAGTGTCAAACTCGGGAACCACCGTGGAATTCGAAAAATAGGATAATGTTTTCAAACCGATTTTGAAGCGATTTTTGTTGTAAAAAAAAGCGTTTGTGTTATAATATCAATATTGAAACATAACGTAGGTGCATAAAAATGTGGGATAGTATTTTTAGTTCATTGAACGACCAGCCGGCCTTACAGCTCGCCCTTGAATGCGCGCTGATTTTCTTCGCGAGAATCATTGAAGTGTCAATGGGGACGCTGAGAATCATCCTGATCAACAAGGGATACCGAAAGCCGGGAGTCGTTTTAGCGTTTTTTGAAGTTTTAATGTGGGTCTTCGTCGCTTCGCAAGTCATATCCGGAATCAACGAACAGCCAATCAAAGCGATCGTCTACAGCTTGGGATTTGCGACTGGGGTTTACATAGGATCGCGATTGGAAAACTACTTGGCTTTTGGGAAAGTTCTGATTCAAGTCATTTCTGATTTTGGGGTGGGCAGCACCATCGCCGATGCCATGAGGGCGGAGGGAATGGGAGTCACCACAGCCAAAGGCTTCGGAAAAGACGCTGAAAAGAGTGTCATCATGATTTATGCCAACCGAAAAGGGAAGGACAAGATCATTCAAAAAATCAAAGCCATGGACGCCCATGCGATGATTGTCACCAACGAAGTCTCCACAACCGGGGGATATTTTGAAACATCGCCGTCTTCTTCATGGCGAAGATTCATCAAATAGCCCTGAAACTGTCCGAAGGATCACCAAAAGATGATCCTTTTTATTTTATTATATTTACATACTTATTTTATTATAGTAGAATAAAGTCAGGAAAAGAGAATCGCAACCACAAAAAAGAAGAAAAACCCGCTAGAAAACCCCGCTTCCTTTTCAAGGGGGCTTTTTTCTTCTTTTCAAAGACCAAGCATTTACAAGGCATGGCATGTTAGAGAGGAGAACCCTGTATGTTGGAAATTCCGGAGAGTTGCAATTTAGCCGAACAAATCAATTCCCATCTGGTTGGAAAGACGATCGTCAAAGTAACGGTCAATTCTTCGCCGCACAAATTCGCCTGGCTTAACAAGAACCTGAATGATTATGTCATCCGACTGACGGGAAAACAGATTGACAATGCTTTCGCGCGCGGAGGAATGGTCGAGGTGATCATCGGACCGGACAAGTTGGTTTTCTCCGACGGCGTTTCTTTGCGTTATTCCCCAAGCAAAGCCGAACTTACCCCCAAGCATCAATTGCTGTTAGAGTTTGCGAACGGAACTTTTTTGTCGGCTTCGGTGCAAATGTACGGCGGATTGTTTTTGTTGATCAACGGGAAAACCGATGATCCGTACTATTTGGGATCCGTCGAAAAGCCATCGCCGCTAACAGACGAATTTAACGAAAATTATTTTCAGGGTCTGATTTTGAATAGTCCGGCCGAAAAACTGTCCGTCAAAGCTTTTCTGGCCGCTGAGCAAAGAATACCCGGACTCGGGAACGGAACCCTTCAAGACATTTTGTTTTATGCCGGGATCAACCCCAAACGCAAACTGAACACGTTAAGCGGAGAGGAAAAAAAGAACCTCTTCACGGCGCTCAAATCGACGCTTAAGAAAATGAGCGATCATGGCGGCCGCAATACCGAAACCGACTTGTTCGGCCATCCGGGCGGATATGAGGTCATCCTTTGCAGCCGAAAAGCCGAAAGCGGATGTCCAAAATGCGGAGGCGCCATCGTGAAAGAAGCTTACATGGGTGGAAGCATCTATTATTGCCCGTCCTGCCAAAAATAAACCATGGAATTTTGTCCCCATTTGGGGACCTTTTTTTACATCCAAAAAGCGGGAAATACCTTTATTAATGAAAGCGTTTGTGTTATAATAACGATGAATTATATGAGGTGAAAGCATCTTGAGAATCATCCAACATCCCATTCTCTGTTTCGAGCAAAAGGCTCAGGTTCCTTTTACTTTTAACGGTCAGTTCGTCTGCGGGTATGAAGGCGACACCATTGCTTCAGCCCTTCATGCCCTCGGCATCAAAAAACTCAGTGAAAGTTCCCGTTTGCATCGGCCCCGCGGATTCTACTGTGCCATCGGCAATTGTTCATCCTGCCACATGATCGTGGACGGCGTTCCCAATGTTAAGACCTGCATTACTCTTTTGAAACCCGGCATGATCGTGGTTTCCCAAACCAACAAAGGTGAGATCCATGATTAATCGCGATTTAGTCATCATCGGCGGCGGCCCGGCTGGGCTTTGCGCGGCCAAAATGGCCGCGGAAGCGGGCCAAAGCGTCGTGATCATCGACCGAAACCATCGCTTGGGCGGTCAGCTGATCAAACAAACGCATATGTTTTTCGGGTCGGAAGAACAATACGCTAAAACCCGTGGTTTCAACATTGCCCAAAAATTGATCAATGATTTGCAGGCTTTTCCCGGCCTGGTGGAAATCATGGTCAATGCCACCGTCGTCGGCCTTTATTCAGACCAGGTTTTGACGGTTTTACAAGACGATCGTTATTTTAAGATCCAAGGGAAAGTCATCATCGTCGCCACCGGTGCCAGCGAAAAAGTGTTGGCCTTTGAAAACAATGATCTCCCCGGGATTTACGGAGCCGGAGCGGTCCAAACGCTGATGAATGTTTACGGAGTCCGGCCGGGGCATAAAGTTGTCATGGTCGGCAGCGGAAACATCGGGTTGATCGTCAGTTATCAGCTGATGCAAGCGGGAGTGATCGTTCAGGCCATCATTGAAGCCGCTCCGAAAATCGGCGGTTATAAAGTGCATGCTTCGAAGATTCGGCGTTTGGGAGTCGACATCGTCACTTCTTGCACCATTAAACGGGCGGAAGGAAAAGATTCCGTCGAAAAGATCATTACCGTAAAATTAAATGACCAATGGGAAGAAATTCCCGGGAGCGAAAAAGTTTATGAAGTTGATGCCGTCTGCATCGCCGTCGGTTTGACCCCTTTGATCAACCTCTTGGCGATGGTTGGCGTCAACCTGAAATACGTCGGCGAATTGGGAGGATTGGTTCCGGTCGTCGACGAAAACCACGAGACCAGCCTTCCGAATCTTTTTGTCTGCGGCGACGCCGCGGGGATCGAGGAAGCCAGCAGCGCCATTGTTGAAGGCGGGATCGCGGGACTGGCGGCTTGCGACCGTTTGGGAAAAACCCATCCGCATCATCAAGAATTATTATTATCTTATCATCAACAGTTGGAAACACTGCGAAATGGTCCGTTCGGAGAAAAAATCCGGGTCGGGATCAAGAAATTGGGAGGCCATGTTCATGTTGAATAAAGACGGAATTCCGACCCAAGAGCAGATTAGATCCTGTTTTCCGGGGGAATCAGCCCTTTTGAAACCAAAAGCCATAGTAGAGTGCTATGAAGAGATTCCCTGCAATCCGTGCAGCACCAGCTGTCCGTTCCATGCCATCACCATCGGCGAAAACATCAACCACCGTCCGACCGTCGACTTTTCGCTTTGCACCGGCTGCGGAATTTGTGTATTCAGTTGTCCGGGACTGGCCATCAGTGTTGCCCAAATCGTCGGGGATCAGGTTCGTTTCAAAATCTCCTATGAAATGCTGCCGCTTCCGGCCGCGGAAGAAATTTGGACGGCCGTCAACCGGGCCGGCGAGATCATCGGCGAGGCCAAAATCGAGAAAGTCACTCTGGGCAAGGCTCAGGATAAAACCGCTTTGGTTCAGGTCTTGACGAACAAGAAACATCTTTATGATTTCATAGCGATTCGAGGGCGAATATGAATAAAAAAGACGTGATGATTTGTCGGTGCGAAGACGTTACCCTTCAGGATCTATACGATTTGATGGAAAAAGGCTATACCGACATCGAAGAACTTAAACGTTTGCTGCGCGTGGGAATGGGTCCTTGCCAGGGAAACACCTGCGGTCAATTGGTCCAAAGAGAATTAAGCAAATTTTTGAATAAACGCCTGGAAGACATTCCGATGGCCAAGATACGGCCGGTAACGACCGGGGTTAAGATCAGCGCCATCGTGGAGGGAACCAAACATGAAAGCTAATTATGTCATCGTCGGAGCCGGCATCAGCGGCACCAGCATTGCCTTCCATCTGGCCCAAAAAGGCGTTAAGGGCATCGTGGTCATTGAAAAATCTTACCTGACCAGCGGAGCGACCGGACGCTGCGGCGCGGGAATCCGCCAACAGTGGGGCACGGTAATGAACTGCAAACTGGCCAAAGCCAGCATTGAATTCTTTGAAAAGGCCAAAGAGACCCTAAAATATCCTGGCGACATCGAATTCAAACAAGAAGGATATTTGATTGTGGCGGTCAATGATGAAGAAGACCGTCAATTTACCGAAAATGTGAAATTGCAAAACAGTTTGGGCATCCCGTCTAGGAAAGTCACCCGGGCTGAAGCCAAACAAATCGTTCCCCATTTAAACACCAGTGCCATCAAAAGCGCCACTTTCTGTCCGACCGACGGACACCTTAATCCTTTCAAAATGAACGATGCTTTTTATCAGGCGGCGAAGAACCTGGGCGTTTTGTTCTTTTTCCATGAAGAAGTTAAAGAAATTGTCATCAATAATCACCAAATCGAACGAGTCATCACCGATAAAAGAACGATCGAAACCCAAAACGTCATCAATGCGGCCGGAGGTTTTTCGAAAGAAGTCGGGCTGATGGCCGGCATTGACATCCCGGTCTACCCGGAGAACCATGAGATCTTGGTTACCGAACCAATCGAAAAGATTCAAGGACCAATGGTCATGTCGTTTGCGAAGAACCTTTACTGCCAACAAGTTCCGAACGGGAACTTCTTGATGGGCCGCAGCAATCCGGATGCCGTTCCCAGCCATTCCATCGAAAGCTCCTGGAAATTTCTGGATGAGATGGCCAAAACGGTTACCGAGTTTTTGCCGGTGATTTCCAAACTGCGGATCTTGCGCCAATGGGCCGGGTCTTACAACATGTCGCCGGATCGCCAGCCGATCATCGGGGATGTCAAAGAACGGCCGGGATTCTATCTGGCTTGCGGCTTTTCCGGGCACGGATTCATGTTTTCGCCGATGACGGGGTTGCTGCTTTCGGAAATCATCCTTGGCCAAAAACCCACCATTGACATCGCTGATTTGAACATTTCCCGTTTCAAAGAAGCCAAAACGATCGCTTATGAAAAATCTGTAGTATAGAAGGAGAAAAACTGTATGGCAATGTATGAATTCAAAACCGAACCGTTGACCGATTTCTCGAATTCGGCCAACCAAGAGAAATACCTGGAAGCTTTAAAAAAAGTCAAAAAGGATCTGGGGAAAGTATATCCGCTGATCATTGGAGGAAAGCGAATCAAATCGGATCGAACTTTGGATTCCATGAATCCTGCCGATCATCAGGAAAGAATCGGCACCATTTATCAAGCTTCGATCAAGGAAGCCCAACTGGCGATGGATACGGCTTTGGAAACCTTTAAGAGTTGGAGCAAAGTCAATGCTTCGATTCGGGCCGATGTCCTTTTTAAAACGGCGGCCATTTTGCGCCGAAAAAAATTTGAATTCAGCGCTTTGATGACCAAGGAAGCCGGAAAACCTTGGGTCGAAGCCGATGCGGACACCGCGGAAGCCATCGATTTCTTGGAATATTACGGACGCCAGATTTTGGAATTGGAACATATCGATGACAAAGTCAAAAGCCATCCTTTGATTGAACGGAATGTTTATCGCTACATTCCTCTGGGAGTGGGAGCGGTCATCACGCCATGGAATTTTCCGCTGGCGATCCTTTCGGGAATGACTTCGGCGGCCGTTGTCTCCGGAAACACCGTGCTTTTGAAACCGGCCTCAACCACCCAAGTCATCGCTTTCAAGTTCGTTGAAGCTTTGGAAGAAGCCGGACTTCCGGCCGGAGTCGTCAATTTCATTCCCGGGCGGGGTTCGGAAACCGGCGAATTCATCGTCAATCATCCGAAAACCCGGTTCATTTCTTTCACCGGATCAAAAGAAGTCGGAGCAGCCATTTATGAGAAAGCCGCCAAAGTCCAAAAGGGCCAGATTTGGCTGAAACGGGTCATCGCGGAAATGGGGGGAAAAGACGCCATCATCGTTGACGACAATGTCGATACCAATTTCGCGGCTGACGAGATCATCAAATCGGCCTTTGGTTTCAGCGGCCAAAAGTGCAGCGCCTGCTCGCGGGCCATCATCCATCAAAACGTTTATGACGAGATGGTGGCGTTACTGGTGAAGAAAACGCAAAACCTAAAAGTCGGAGATCCTGCCGATTTCGGAAATAATGTCGGTCCGGTCATTGACGAGCAAGCCTTCCAGCGGCTGAATGCTTACATCGAGATCGCGAAAGCGGAAGGGAAAATCGTCGCCGGCGGGAAAACCAACCGATCGGTCGGCTGGTTTGTTGAACCGACGGTGGTCATTGATGCCGATCCGAAAGCCCGGATCATGCAAGAAGAGATCTTTGGACCGTTCTTGTCCGTTTGCAAAGTTAAGAATTTCCAAGAAGCCATGGAAGTCGCCAACAATACCGAATATGGGCTGACCGGCTCGCTCATTTCCCAAAACCGCGAGCATCTGGAGATCGCCAAAGCGGATTTTCAGGTCGGCAATTTGTATTTGAACCGCAAGTGCACCGGGGCCTATGTCGGTTACCAGCCGTTTGGCGGCTTCAACATGAGCGGAACCGATTCGAAAGCCGGCGGACCGGATTATTTGGTTTTGCACATGCAAGGCAAATCTATTTGTGAACAGCTGTAAATCGGTATATAAAATACAATTAAGCGCGGGAACCATTCCGGGCCTGAGGTAAAACATGTACACAGTAAAACTTAAGAAAAACGAAGAAAAAAGGATCATGGGGGGTCATCCCTGGATTTATGCCAACGAAGTTTTGAAGATCGAAGGAAAAGACGTTCAGGGAAGCATTGCCCGAGTGGAGTCGTTTGAAGGAAAATTCATCGGTTACGGAATGATCAACCATCATTCCAAGATCATCGTTCGAATCATCTCCCGCGACGAAACCCCGGTTGATCGGGAATTCTTTTTCAAGCGCATCAAGGCGGCCAATGACTACCGGGTCAGTCTGGGTTATGGGGACAATTACCGGGTCGTTTTTGGGGAATCGGATTTTCTTCCCGGATTGATCGTGGACAAATACGGCGATTATCTTTCAACCCAGTTTTTGGCTTTGGGAATGGAGACTCGGAAAGGCATGATCGTGGAGATCTTGACTGAGATATTCCATCCGAAAGGCATTTATGAACGCGATGATGTTTCGGTTCGGGAAAAAGAAGGCCTTCCCGAATTCAAAGGAACCATTTACGGATCAGTTCCGGAAACAGTCGAAATTGAAGAAAACGGGCTCAAAATGCTGGTTGATTTGGAACACGGGCAAAAAACCGGATACTTTCTTGATCAGAAGGAGAACCGCGATAACCTGAAATTCTACGTCAAGAGCAAAGACGTCTTGGATTGTTTTTGCAACGTCGGGGGATTTTCCCTTTGCGCGTCCAAATACGGAGCCAAATCGGTAGTGGCGGTCGACGTCAGCGAATCTGCACTCGAGATGGTCAAAAAACACGCGGAAATGAATGGTTTTTCCAACATTGCCACGCTCAAAGCCGATGTTTTCGAACAATTGCGGCTGTTCCGTTCCGAGAACCGAAAATTTGATGTCATTGTTTTGGATCCTCCAGCTTTTACCAAAAGCGTCGATACCGTCAAAGAAGGTTACCGAGGCTATGTTGACATCAACACCCAAGCTTTGAAGATCCTAAACCCAGGCGGCTTTTTAGTCACTTGCAGCTGTTCGCAGCACCTGACCATGGAACTGTTTTTGAACATGATCAAAGAAAGCGTCCAAAGCGCAAGAGTCGAAGCCAAAATTGTGGAACTTCGCCTTCAGGGCAAGGATCATGCCACCTTGATCGGGGCGGATGAGAGTTTGTACTTGAAAGTTGCGGTCATTTTCATTTCATAAAAACCAAAAGGGGATCACCCCTTTTTTATGCTTTTTCATAGCAAAAAGCATTTTAATCTTTATTTATGTTTCTCGGAGTGTTATAATATTATGTAAGCGTTTTTAGTTGGAACTAAAAACCAAAAAGAGAAGGAGAACAACATGGACAAATTCGATTACATGCAACGCTATGGTTACGAACAACTGATTTATTTTTATGACAAGAGCTCGGGGCTCAAAGGGATTACCTGCATTCACGACACAACTCTAGGACCAGCATTAGGCGGAACCCGCATATGGAACTACCAGAACGAAGAAGAGGCCACTTTAGACGCTCTTCGTTTAGCCAGAGGTATGACATATAAGAACGCCGCAGCTGGTCTTAATTTAGGTGGAGGCAAGACCGTTTTGATCGGAGACGCCGACACTTGCAAGAGTGAAGCTTACTTTAGAGCTTTGGGACGCTATGTTCAAAGTCTGAACGGCCGTTACATTACCGCCGAAGACGTCAACACCAACACCAAAGACATGGAATACATCGGCATGGAAACTGACTACGTCGTCGGCCTGGAAGGGCAATCGGGAAATCCTTCTCCGATCACCGCTTTGGGTGCTTTCCACGGAATCCGCGCGGCTGTCAAATATCAATATGGGAGCGATGACATTTCCAAATACAGTTTCGCCGTCATGGGCGCCGGTCAAACCGGATATTATCTGATCAATTATTTGTTAGAAGCCAAAGCCAAAAAGATTTATTTTTCCGAGATCAACCCGCGTCACATCGAAAGAATGCATCGCGAGCACCCGGAAGTGGAATTTGTAAAACCGGAAGCCGTTTTCGGATTGAACGTCGATGTTTTCAGCCCTTGCGCCCTGGGAGCCATTCTGAATGACAATTCGATTCCTCAGATCAAAGCCAAAGTTGTCGCGGGAACCGCGAACAACGCTTTGGCCGATGAAGATAAACACGGTCGGATGATCAAAGACGCGGGCATCCTTTATGCTCCGGACTTCGTCATTAATGCCGGCGGCGTCATCAATGTTTACAACGAATTAATCGGATATAATCGGGAAAACGTGATCAAACAAGTGGAAAAGATTTATGACCGTTTGCTTGAAATATTCACGATCGCCGATAAAGAAAACGTTTCGACCCAAAAAGCTGCCACCATTTACGCTGAGAAACGCATCAATATCATGCGCTCCGTTCAAAGCAACTTTATACCGCGATAAAAAACCAATGAGGATGATATGAAACGAATCACGTTCGTCGCGGGACACTACGGCAGCGGGAAATCCGAGTTTTCCGTAAACCTGGCCATTCAAAAAAAAGTGTCAATGCTGATCGATCTGGATATCGTCAATCCGTACTTTCGTTCGAGGGAGCTCGAAACTCTCTTGAACGAAAATAATGTTAAGATGATCTCATCACCTCTGGAAAAAGCTTTGGGGAGCGATCTTCCGTTTATTTCCAGTCAGGTCTTTCAGCCTTTTCATGACCCTTCCCTGTCCGCGATCTTGGACTTGGGAGGAGACGGGGTTGGCGCCAGACTGATGCGGCAATTTTTCGATTACATCCAGATCGAAGAAACCGACCTGTTGCTCTGCATCAACGTTTTTCGCGACGAGACCGAAAACGCGGAA
Organism: Caryophanales bacterium UBA2253; assembly: GCA_002347755.1. Taxonomy (GTDB): domain Bacteria; phylum Bacillota_I; class Bacilli_A; order ML615J-28; family CAG-698; genus UBA2253. The sequence continues at coordinate 4,847 of DDXT01000040.1, read as the reverse complement.
AAGATCGTTGCCATGATCAAACAGATCGAAAATTCCAGCGGTTTAAAAATAACGGGGCTGATCAACAACAGCAACTTCATTCGAGAGACGACGATCGCTGATGTTCTAAAGGGGCAATCGATCATCCGGGAAGTTGCGAAAAGCCAAAATTTACCGATTGTTTATACCGGAATTTACGATAAACTTGAAAATTCCGGGAAGAAACTGGACGGCGAATTGATTTTATTGAAATTATATCTTCGAAAAGAATGGCTCTAGGAGGTAACAATGGCCAAGGGAAAAATCACTTTTGATTATGAAAAATGCAAAGGATGCCTGCTTTGCGTCGGGTACTGTCCAACCAAAATTTTGGCTCTGGATAAAACCCACATTAACGAAAAAGGCTACAATGTGATAATGGTGACCGATCCGGAAAAATGCATCGGCTGCGCATTTTGCGCCATCATGTGCCCGGATTCGGTAATTACCGTTGAAAAGCTGAAGGGGTGAAGTTATGAAAAAAGTATTGATGAAAGGTAACGAAGCGATTGCCCTCGCCGCCATCAAAGGCGGTTGTGATGCGTACTTCGGATATCCGATCACTCCCCAAAATGAAATTTCCGAATATTTGTCCAGATACATGAAACAAGAAGGACGGGTTTTCCTTCAAGCGGAATCGGAGGTCGCGGCCATTAACATGGTTTACGGGGCCGCTGGATCCGGAAAGAGAGCCCTGACCAGTTCGTCATCGCCGGGGATCGCTCTCAAACAAGAAGGAATTACTTATTTGGCGGGAGCGGAACTGCCGTGCGTCATCATCAATGTCATGCGCGGGGGACCGGGCCTTGGGGGTATTCAACCCTCACAATCCGATTATCATCAGATCACCCGGGGCGGCGGAAATGGCGACTACCATGTGTTGGCCTTTGCGCCGGAGAATCTTCAAGAAACCGTTGACGTCGTCAAAGGGTCATTTGAAGCCGCGGATTATTACCGTAATCCGGTCATGGTCGCCGTCGACGGCTTGATCGGTCAGATGATGGAACCGATCGACATGGATCGGGAAATTATGAAACGCGACCTGGCCCCGAAAGACTGGGCGGTGGTTGGCAGCGGGATTGGAAACCGGCGTCATGTCGTCAATTCCATGCATTTGGATCCGAGCGAACTGGAAATGCATAATCATAAACTGGATGCCAAATATCAGAAAATGATCCAAAACGAACAAAAATACGAATTGATCAACATGGACAAAGCGGAATTTGTGATCGTGGCTTACGGAACCATGTCCCGTATTTGTCGTTCGGCCATTGAATTGCTGGCTAAAGAAAACATCAACGTGGGAATCCTGCGGCCGATAACCATCTGGCCGTACCCGGAAAAAGCCTTCCATAAGATTCCATCCTCATGCAAAGGCCTTTTGTGCTGTGAACTGAGCATGGGTCAAATGATCGAAGACGTCAAAATCGCCAATAACGGAAAATATAAAGTTCGCTTCTTTGGAAGAACCGGAGGAATGCTTCCGGAACCGGAAGAAATCGTTTTGGCCGTAAAAAACTTTAAAAAAGAGGTGTCCCATGACTGATATCGTCTATCAAAAAACCAAAGGGCTGACGGACACGGCTTTGACTTATTGCCCGGGATGCACTCATGGCATAATTCATAAATTGGTAGCGGAAGTAATGGAAGAAATGGGCCTTTTGGAAAAGGCCATCGGCGTCGCCAGTGTCGGCTGTTCGGTAATGTCCTATTATTTCTTCAATTGTGACATGATTCAAGCCGCTCACGGACGGGCTTGCGCGGTAGCAACCGGCATCAAGCGGACTCATCCGGATAATTTTGTCTTCACCTACCAAGGCGACGGCGATCTGGCTTCGATCGGGATCGCGGAAACCATTCATGCGGCCAACCGGGGCGAGAACATCACCGTAATCTTCGTGAACAATGCCATCTATGGGATGACCGGAGGTCAAATGGCCCCAACCACTTTGATCGGACAGAAGACCACCACTTCGCCGTTTGGCCGAAACGAAACCGACCATGGCATGCCAATCAAAATATCGGAAATGTTTGCGACCATCACCAAGGCCGCTTACATTGAACGATGCTCCCTAACCAGTCCGAAAGCCGTCAAGAAAGCCAAAGAGTCCATTCGCAAGGCTTTCCAATATCAACTTGACAAAAAAGGTTTCACCATGATCGAATTCTTGTCAACTTGCCCGGTGAACTGGGGAATGACGCCAATGGAGGCCATGAAATGGGTTGACGAAAGCTTGTCCAAATATTATCCGCTTGGGATTTTCAAAGACACCGGTGAACAGCATGAATAAAACCAAAAGGATAACGATCGCCGGATTCGGCGGGCAAGGTGTCATGATGATCGGCCAAGTTCTGGCTTACGCGGGAACCGAAGCGGAATTAAACAGCCTTTGGTATCCGTCTTACGGACCGGAAACTCGGGGCGGAACCGCCAATTGTTCCGTCACCATCTCCCCATCCCTGATCAATTCGCCGGTTTTTTCGAAAGCCGATTCACTCATTGTTTTAAACAAACCGTCTTTGGCCAAATACGTCGATAAGGTCGTTGAAGGAGGGGAAATCATATATAATTCCTCGCTGATTGACGGCGAAGTAAAAAAGGACAAAGTCAGAGTTTATCCTGTTCCCGCCAACGACATGGCCGCAGAACTCGGTAACACCAAAGTCGCCAACATGATCATTTTGGGCGCTTATTTACAATTGAACGATGATTTCTCCAAAGAGATCATTGAAGAAGTCTTAAAACACATTTTGGGAGCAAATAAACAGCAGTACTTGGAGATCAACTTAAAAGCGATCCGGCTTGGCCAAGAATTTGTCTCTAAATTAGGTAAATAACCTTGAAAAAACTATCAGAAATCATTACCAAAGCCAAGAACCTTCCCAAGCAAAAACTAGTGGTTGTGGCGGCCAATGACGAATTTGTCATCGACGCTGTCAACGAAGCCATGAAAATGGGCATCATCCATCCGATTTTGCTCGGTCCCAAACCGATGATCGTTTCCATCATCGAAAAAAACGGTTACGATTTGGACAAATTTGAGATCATCGATTGCGCATCCGATGAAGAAGCGTCCTTTAAAGCCATGGAACTGATCCGGGCTCGTCAGGGCGACATTCTGATGAAAGGGTTGTTGGACACGAAAGTTTTACTGAAAGCGGTCGTGAACAAAGAATTGGGAATCCGCGAATTGAAATTGCTTTCCCACGTGGGTTTGATTTCTTATCCGGATTTCAATCGGATCCTTTTCGTCACCGACGGAGCCATGAACATTTCCCCAACCGTGGAAGATAAAGTCAGCATCATCCAGAACGCGGTAAAACTGACCAAAACCTTGGGTTATGTGAAACCGAAAGTCGGACTGGTGGCAGCGGTCGAAAAGGTCAATCCGAAAATGCCATCGACGGTGGATGCCGCCGAAGTAGTGAATTTATTTCAACGGGGTTTCATCCAAGATTGTGTCGTGGATGGACCATTTGCCATTGACAATCTGGTTTCGATGGAATCGGTACAGCATAAAAACATCCATAGCGAAGTGGCCGGACAAGCCGACATTCTGGTTTTTCCGGGGATCGACGCCGGAAATGTTTTTTACAAAACATCAGTCTTTCTTGGCAAAGCTGAATCGGCCGGCATTGTCATCGGGGCCACCAATGCCATTGTTTTGACCAGCCGGGCTGATTCCAGCCAATCCAAACTTTACTCGATTGCGTTAGGAGCGGTATATCAATATGGCTTATCAAATCTTAGTCATTAATCCTGGATCAACTTCGACGAAACTGGGACTGTTTGTTGACCACGATCAGAAAATTGAGAAGACCCTGCGTCATGACATTGAGGTCATGGGAAAGTACAAAACCATTCATGAGCAGAAGGACTTCCGAAAAGCCCTGGTATTGGATTTTCTGAAAGAGCAAAACATCCGTCTGGAAGACATTGATGTTTTTGTTGGCCGGGGCGGAGTGATTCGTCCGGTCGAAAGCGGGACTTTTCTGGTCAATGAAAAAATGGTCGCCGACTTAGTCAGTGCCAAATACGGAAATCATGCTTCCAATCTGGGAGCGATCCTCGCTTATGAACTCGCGAAAACCGTTGGGAAGGACGCTTACATCGTTGACCCCGTGGTAGTCGACGAACTGTCGGCTTTGGCCCGCGTCAGCGGCCTGAAAGGCATTGAACGCATCAGTATTTTCCATGCTTTGAATCAAAAAGCCGTAGCCCGGAAGTACGCCAAAGACCGCGGGAAACGTTATGAAGATTTGAACCTCATTGTAGTCCATTTGGGCGGCGGCATTTCCGTTGGTTGGCATAAACAAGGGAAGGTCGTCGATGTCAACAACGCGCTTGGGGGAGAAGGCCCTTTTTCTCCCGAAAGAAGCGGCACCCTTCCGGCGTTTAGTCTCGCCGAATTATGTTTCTCGGGAAAATACACCCAGGACGAAATCAAGCGCTTATTGGTTTCCAAAGGCGGGTTGGTCTCGTATTTGGGAACGAGCAGCGGCATTGAGATTCAAAAACGGATTGACAGCGGCGATGAAGAAGCCCGATTCTATTTCCAAGCCATGGCTTATCAAATCGTCAAACAGATCGGCGCGGTTTATTTCGCGGCCGGTGGTTTCATTGATGATGTGATCATTACCGGCGGATTGGCTTACAACACCACCCTGATGGGAATGATCAAAACCATGCTTGATAAGGTTCTGACCCCGGTCATTTACCCGGGAGAAGACGAGATGGCGGCTTTGGCCAACGGAGCTTTACGGGCCTTGAAGGCCGAAGAAACCGTAAAACAGTATTGAAAAACCGGCTCTGTTAAATAACTGGGGGT
>DDXT01000026.1 GCA_002347755.1 Caryophanales bacterium UBA2253 | reverse complement strand
TAAGGTCAAAGTGGCAAACTCAGGTGGGTGAGCAAGCCGTTTGCAAAAAAGACTCGGCTAATCATAACCATCTGCTTTCTTGGAGCCGTATTTCTGGGATTGATGATGATTATTCTATGGACAACCAGCCCGGGATACAGCATATAAACCGAAAAAAGATGGCGTGTTTCTAGCCGTCTGTTTTTGTTTTTTTGATTTTTTCAATTGAATACTGAAGACGTTTGTGATATAATTAATAATCATTGTGAAACACGATGGTTTGAAAAAGGAGTAAAAAATGGTTGTAGGATGTGTAAAAGAAATCAAGAAATTTGAAGGCCGCGTCGGATTGACTCCATCTGCGGCCAGAGAGTATGTTAATGCTGGGCACCAAGTTCTTATTGAAACGAATGCAGGAATCATGTCGGGCTTTTCCGACGGTGATTATTCAAAAGCAGGTGCGGAAATTGTAGAAAAGGCCGAGCAAGTTTGGAAGCGTTCGGACATGATCATCAAAGTCAAAGAGCCTTTGGAAGCCGAATTTGGATTCTTCCGGGAAGGCCTAATCATCTATACTTATCTTCATCTCGCCGCAGATGAAAAATTAACCAAAGCGTTGCTGTCTGCCAAAGTAAAAGGCGTCGCTTATGAGACGATCATCCTCGATGACGGAAGTCTTCCTTGCTTAAAACCGATGAGCGAGGTAGCTGGCCGTCTTAGCATTATCGAGGGGGCCAAACGATTGGAAAAACCGTTTGGCGGGTCTGGGGTTCTGCTTTCCGGAGTTCCGGGCGTCGAACGAGGGAACGTTGTAATCCTTGGAGCAGGAGTCGTCGGCGAGAACGCTTTGAAAATTGCGGTTGGACTTGAAGCCAATGTAACCGTATTGGACATCAATCTTAAAAAGCTTACCTATCTTGATGATCTTTATGGAAATAAAATCACAACTTTATACAGTTCTGCGGACAACATCGAAAAATCTTTGGAAAAAGCTGATCTTGTTGTTTCCGGTGTATTGCTTCCGGGTGCAAAAGCTCCAAAGATTATCAAACGGTCATATTACAAATCGATGCGCCCAGGCTCTGTGATTGTAGACGTAGCCATTGATCAAGGCGGATCAACCGAAGTATCCCACGCTACTTACCATGATGATCCGGTATTCGTCGTTGACGGGATCAATCATTATTGTGTAGCCAATATTCCTGGAGCTGTTTCTCGAACTTCCACCATTGCTCTCAACAACGCCACAATCAAGTTCGGCCTGATTATCGCAAACATCGGTTTGGAAGCCGCTTTCAAAGCATCAAAACCGATTAAAGCTGGCGTCAACACTTATGATGGCAAGTGCACATGCAAAGGCGTTGCTGAATCTTTCAGCCTTCCTTATTTCGAACTGTCATAATTTAATTTTTGTTATGCTCCGGTTTTACCGATGTATTTTGAAAAATCCTTCGCTTTTTTCGAAGGGTTTTTTAGTCACTATTCACCATTGCCACAAACCGGCAGTTGCAAAGGAAGCGAACCTTGTTTTTATCACTTTGTTTGGTCACCAAGAGTAATTCCTGGAAAAAGCCTTCTCCGACCGGAATCACCATTCTTCCTCCGTTTTTCAGTTGGGCCAAAAGTTCAGGGGGGATTTCCGGAGCCGCCGCGGTCACGACAATGACATCAAAAGGGGCATGTTCCTGCCAACCGTGATAGCCGTTTCCCACCCGGTAAAAGATATTCGTTAGGCCAAGATCATTCAATACCGATCGGGCTTGTTCCTGAAGTTGGGGATGGCGTTCCACGGTATAGACTTCTTTTCCCAATAAAGCCAAAATGGCGGTTTGATATCCTGAACCTGTTCCGATTTCCAAAACCAGGTCGCGTTTGTTCAAAGCCACGCTTTCGGTCATCAAAGCGACGATATAGGGCTGCGATATGGTTTGGCCGCAATCAATGGGGAGCGGATGATCACCGAAGGCCCAGCTTTGATCATCTTGAGAAACAAATCTATGTCTGGGCACATGTAAAAAAGCTTCAATGACCGGTTTTGAAGTGACTCCCCTGCCGATGATTTGCTCAAGGACCATTCTTTTGGTTTGGTTTTCATTCATAGGCTTCACCCTTTTTAGTATATCATATTTTGGTTTTCACAACAATCGGGTTTGTTTTCACAGCCGGCGCGTCAAGGCCAAAAAAATCCATTTAACTTATGGACAATTTGATAGTATAATAAAGACGGAAGAAGAAATACCCGGATCGGTTTTTGTAATTTTGGATCTTTACCAATGATTTTGTGTATGGCACAGCATTATGGAGGGAGAATCAATATGAAAGCAATCGGAACCAATTTCTTAGTCAGCATCGGCCTTTTCATATCTTTTACGGCCATGCAATTTCTATCATCTTTGGTCATCGAGAATGCGGCACCCGGCATCAATACGGATGATCCGGAGAAATTACTCAACATCCTATTCTTGTTCACCGCCATCCCGACCGCACTTTTATGTTGGGGGCTTGGATCGTCAAAACCCAAAGCAAAATGTAAGCCCTTAAAAACGCTTTGAATTGGACGACCATCAATTTATTGATCTTTGTCCTGATTGGGATCGGCAACAACACTTTAGAGTTAATCTTCGGATCCTACGGATTTTACATTTTCATTGTCTTTTTGTTGGCGGGTCCGATCCTCTATGCCTTAATGAGAAAACTTAAACTAGATTGATCTTCATAAGTAAAGATAGCCAATGTTCAAAGCCTGCCCAAACATTGATTAAAGGCCGGTTTTTATTTTAATTTGCAATAAAAACCATTATGTGATAAAATACGAATATGGATATTTCTCGGAATTCAAAATTCAAATTGCAGAGAGATACTAGGAAAGGTGAAATGAAATGAATTTCAAAAAAATGATGTGGATTTTCTTGGCCATGTTGGTTTTTGTTGGACTAATGAGCGGTTGTTCTGAAGAGGCGCCTTTGGACGAAGGAGATGAAGGAGGCGGCGGGCTGGATGCGGATTTGATTTTGGAGGATCCAACCCGTAAAATTTATTATACGGTTTTTTTCGAGATGAAATCACTTGACCTAAAAACCAGTCTTCAAAACATTAATGCGGAAGTTGCAGAAAATCTCGGGTATTTGGAAGATTCCAAAGAAGAGTATGCCGATGTGAAGGGCGTCAACACCTGCATATATGCGAAGTACATTTATCGGATTCCTTCCGGAAATCTGCCGGAATTTTTGACCTTCATGGATTCTTTGAACGGAGTGGTTGACAAGGACATCAGTTCAACCGATCTTACCACCGAATATAACACCGCTGAGGCGCGTTTGGAAACCATAAATGCGGCCAAAGCCGGTTATGTGGCGCTTTTGGAAACTGGCACCCTTTCTTTGGGTGAGATCATTTCCATTAATTCCCGAATCGAAGAATTGGATACGGAAATTGCGGCTTTGGAAAAACAGATGAGCAGCTATGAAGGGCTTTTAAGTTATAGCACGGTAACCATCGTTCTCAATCATAAAACCGCCAGTGTTGCAACCTGGACCTTATTTGCGGATTACCCGGGCTATCTGCAAGGATTTGTGCGAGTAATTTTGTCCATACTTATGACCGTTTTGCCATTCATGGTCATCGCGGGCGTCGTTTTATTGGTCATATTCTTGGTTAAGAGAGCCGGGAAGAAAAAGAAATTAATGAAACCTGACGTCAAAGATTAAAAAAACAACTTGTTTATCTTTCGTTTCCCTTGGATTTTTGGGATGCAAAAGTTTTGTAAATTCTGTCAATCAGCCCCGAATCAATCATGGATTGGTCCGGGGCTTTATGATTTCGGAAAAATTTTCGGGTTTTTATTTTTTTTGAGTCCGATTGTGATACAATTAGAGAAATGTTTTAAGGAGAATCGAATGTTTAGATTTAAGAAACTTTTTTTAGTTTTTGTGGCTACGTTGGTCATTACCGGGTGTTCCGAAGTTACGGAGTTATCCATTACGGTGCAAAGCGACCAAACGGTATCGGTCGGAAGTCAGATTCAGTTGGAGAGCAATCTGGATGTTTTCTGGAGTTCAGCCAACCCGACCATTGCTTCCATTGATGAACAAGGAATGGTTCAGGGAATTGCTGAAGGAGTGGTGGCAATGAGGGCAACCTTAAAAACCGATGCCGAGATTTTTGCCACACTGGAAATTACGGTAATCCCAGTTGAACCCATCATTCCGGAACCCGAAACGGTTGAAGTCTTTTTGGGAATCGACCGGATCGACGAAAATTTAAGTTTGTTCGAAGGCAAACGAGTGGGGCTGATAACCAATCAAACCGGATTCAACCGCGATCTGGTTTCAACCATCGATGTCTTGAACGAAAAAGTAAACTTGGTGGCCTTGTTTGCTCCCGAACACGGAATCAGAGGGGATTTACAGGCCGGATCCAATGTTTCGTCCTATGTTGATGAAAAAACCGGCATTACTGTTTACAGTTTATATGGTTCCACCCAAAAACCAACCGCCGAGATGATGGCTTTGATCGACGTTTTGTGCATCGACATCCAAGACGCCGGAGCCAGATTCTACACCTATGTCTATACGATGGCTTATGCGATGAAAGCTTGCCAGGAATTCGGAAAACAAATGGTGGTTTTTGACCGACCGAATCCAGCCGGCGGAACCAATTATGAGGGAAACATTCTCGATTTGGCTTATTCGTCCTTCATCGGAAAATATCCGATCGTTCAAAGACATGGGATGACGATCGGCGAATTGGCTGGTCTGTTCAATACTGAATATGGAATCGGCTGTGATCTGGAAGTCATTTTGATGGAAGGATGGGAGCGGGACATGTATTACGATGACACCAAACTTCCTTGGGTAGTGCCATCGCCAAACTTCCCGTCCGTAGACACGGCTTTGGTGTACCCGGGAACATGCATTTTTGAAGGAACGAATATGTCTGAAGGACGGGGGACAACGACGCCGTTTCAAGTCACCGGTGCGCCGTTCATCGACGCGGATAAGTACGCTCAAGCCCTGAATGACTTGGAACTCCCGGGAGTCACCTTCCGCCCTGCTTACTTTACTCCGACTTTTTCCAAACATGCCAATGTGCTTTGCAATGGTGTCCAAGTTCATGTCACTGACCGGGAAACCTTCATGGCCGTCAAAACCGGATGGGCCATGTTGGAAGTCGCCAGAACTTTATTTCCGAATGATGTTTCGATTTTGAATGGAACCCAGGATCGGTGCATGTTAAATCTTTTGACCGGAAATCGATATCTAAATGACCGTACCTATTCTCTGGAAGAACAATTTGCCATTCTATTACAAGATACCGCCGCTTTCGGCGTCATTCGCGAAAATTATTTGCTTTATTCATCGGAAATTGGCGAATAAACGAAAAAAATGAGCAACCGATGAAAACCGGTTACTCTTTTGCTTATTCTTTAAAAAGTTCCTTTAACTGATTTGAGACTTCCGTCAAGGCGTCGTCATTTTCTACGACGATCGGTTCGTCATCTTCTTTGGGGTTGTCATCACAGCCGACGAACAAAATTCCGAAAGACAAAAACAGAAGCAACAAAATTAATTTCTTCATGTCAAGCCCCCGGATTGATCGAAATGACGATGTTGACCACCGGCTCCGAAGCAAAACTTCCGGCGATGGAATTCCAGGTCATTCCGGTATTGTCCGTAAACACGCAATCACCCGTTCCGGTATTGGCTTCCACGTAAGCTCGCTGAAGCAAAACGGTCAAGTCTTTTCGGATCCCGACGGCCGGATCAACCAAAATGTGAGACGAATATTCATTGCGGTAAACTTCGGTTTGCAAAAGCAATGAACCGTTGATTACCCAGCGGACAACATCTTCATCCGCAGCATTGGTAACAATCAAAATCTGCGAAGTATCAAGGAAAACTCCGTCCTGTTCAAAGCTTAAATCGCCAACATATATTTCCAATTCTTCGCTGGCGGTCACATGCCCGGACAAAAAAGAGTCGACTGAAACCGGGTCAGTAACCAGAACTCGAAAATAATAAGCGCTGGTTATGGTGATGGAATCAAAAGGATAAACAAGGATTGTTTCTTCGGCTTTGACCGTTGAAATGGACATGGTCAAAAACAAAGCCAACAAAATAGCAATTATTCTTTTCAATTTAGAAACCCTCCTTGAATTAATTATAGATGAAATATGGCGATTGTCAATATGGAATAATGAGCCCAATCCCTCATAAGCAATTCTCTTATACAAAAACACCGCATTTCGTGTATAATGAAAGAAGAGAAGCAGATGGTTTCTTTGGAGGTTAAACTTATGCATATCAAAAATAAAAGTCTAAACATCAGAGATGCCGTCCAATCTGACGCCGCCATTTTATGCGCTTGGTGGAATGACGGAAAAGTCATGGCCCACGCCGGATTTCCGAAGGGGCTTAACACAACCGTTCAAGAAGTCACCAAACAAATAATGGCGAGCAACGACCAATTCCGTTTGCTGATCATCGAAGCCGATGGGATTCCAATCGGGGAGATGAATTATCGGTTGACTGGTCCGGAAACCGCGGAAATGGGGATCAAGATTTGTGATTTTAGTTTTCAAGGAAAGGGCTATGGGACCATTTTGATCCAAATGCTTGTGAAACATCTGTTTGAACAATTGAACATGAGGCGGATTTGTTTGGATACCAATCTGAAGAATGTCCGAGCCCAGCATGTTTATGAAAAATGCGGGTTCAAGAAGATTCGCGTTAACAAGGATGTCTGGGTGGACCAACTTGGAGTTTGGCAGACTTCCGTGGATTACGAACTAACCAAGAATGACTATCTTGGAAAAACAAGAAAGGGGTAAACCATGATAAAAGAAATCATTGAGAAAAATGAAAAAGCGAAAATCTGCAACGCCATTTTAAGATCGCTGCCAAATTGGTTTGGAATTCCCGAAGCCATTGACAGTTATGTTGAAGAATCTCAGAAAATGGCTTTCTTTGCCTGCATCGAGGATGGCCAAGCGGTTGGATTCATGGCTCTGAACCCTCACAACCTATATACTTTGGAAATCCATGTCATGGGGATCAAAGAAGAGTATCACCGGCAAGGCATCGGATCGGCTTTGATAAACGTGGCGGTTAATTACGGAAAAATAGGCGGTTACAAGCTTTTGGAAGTCAAAACCCTGGATGAATCCCATCCGGATCTTTATTATAAACGGACGAGAGATTTCTACAAAGCCCTGGGTTTCATTCCGGTGGAGTGTTTTCCGGAACTTTGGGGAAGAAGCCATCCTTGCCTTTTGTTGGTTCGGCCGCTGTAAAGTAAAATAAACGAAAAGAGAAATCAATGGCGCGGTTGACGCCTAGAAAAAGAAAATGGTTAGGTTTTCTTGAAAAAACCCCAAAGAATTTTCAAAGTTAGCATGTCCGAAAGATTTCTCTTTTTTTGTTGCTCCAAAAGTCATTGGCGTGTTATAATGAATAAAATTAAGAAGAGAAAGCGAGGGATAGCATGATTACTGTTTACTTAACGAGTGCTGCCGGCGAATTACTTACTTTCAAAAGCGATTCAACTAGCGACATCTATGACAAAATCGTAAAAAACAGTTGGATTTACCTGACTGAACCGACTGAAAATGAAATTCTGAAAGTCAGCCAATTGACCAAGATTGACGAGATCATTCTTAGGACCGCTCTTGACGAAGAAGAAACCGCCCACATTGACTCGGAAGGCGATGTTACCACGGTGATCATCGACACGCCGATCATTGTCCCCGATTTCATTCATCCCCAAATCAAACATTACACCACCACACCGCTAAGCATTTTGTTCAACAAAGAATTCATTGTTACCGCCTGCGTAAAAAAAGACTTGGTTGTACCCAACATGTTTGTGAAAGCGGTCAAGAACTTTTCGACCGAGAAACGCATTCGGCTGACCATTCAGATCTTATACCGAAACGCGACGATGTTCGTTACCATTTTGAAGCAACTTGACAAAGACAGCGAATACATCCAAACCAAACTTCAGGAAGCCATGAAAAACAGCGAACTGTTCGAACTCATGAACCTAAGCAAGTCACTAGTCTACCTGTCAACCGGACTGAACGCCGACATCATCGTTTTGGAAAAGCTGCGAAGATTGGAATCATTCAAACAATTCGAAGAAGGATTGGCTTTGATCGATGACGCCATCATTGAAAACCGCCAAGCGATAGAAATGAGCACGATTCACCGCGAGATTTTGAACGGGATCATGGATACTTACGCTTCGGTCATTTCCAACAATGTCAACACCGTCATGAAGACTTTGACCGTGGTGACCATCGTCTTGACCATTCCGATGATCGTAGCCAGTTTCTTCGGGATGAATTTCGAAATGCCTATTCACGAAACGAAAGGATTTTGGTTTGCGATCGTCGCTTCCTTCATCCTTAGCATTCTGTGCGGATTTTTCCTGGCTCGTTACACCAGCACTCTAAAGTTTCAGTGGGGGACCAAACGCAAATTTTTTGGAAAGCCAACGAAGAAAAAATGAATGGGGCTGGTGGGAATTTTCTTGTACAAACAAAAAATAGGGCAGCCCGACGGATTTTGTCCGGCTGCACTTTCTTTTCTTAATCGTTCGAGTATATTATAATTGGAAATGCA
>DDXT01000017.1 GCA_002347755.1 Caryophanales bacterium UBA2253 | reverse complement strand
TTGGTGTATTGTTCGTAAGACAGACCGGCAATTTTGGCGTCCTGTTCGGTGATGCCTTCTTCCGCGTCAATCAGCACCAGTGCGATATAACAGACTGACATTGCGGAAATAGATCACGGGTTGCTTCCTGCGGTCATATCGGCCATCATTATCCTTAAAGCTTTGGTCATTTCCGGTAAATCATTTTTTACGGTAAGCCAGACAACGTCAAGACTTACACCAAAGTAGTCGTGAATAAGTTTATCTCTCATGCCGGTTATTTCTGCCCAGGGTACTTGAGGATATTTATCCCTGACAGGTTTGGGAATTTTCCGTGCTGCTTCGCCAATCACTTCCAGAGAACGAATAACAGCTAACGCTTTTTCCTCGTTTGCTTTAAAAGATTTCAACGATATACCATGAAGGAAATTGGAGGCTTTATCCGCATAATCGATCATATCCGTCAGGTAACCGGAAAACTCTTTAGGCGTCCTTTTCATATTTGAACCAATTCTGAAAGTACACGGCGGCTAATAGCTGGCTTAAGAGTATCTTTCATGACGAGGTCAGCCTTCACCCCCAGCTTTTGGCTCAGAAAGTTTTCCAGACGGATGAAGCCAAAAAAAGATGGCGGTGTTTGAAATTCAACCAGTAAATCGATGTCGCTGGTTGATTTATGATTGCCTGAAACGTAGGAACCGAATATGCCAAGTTCTCTGATGCTGTAGTTTTTGCGAAGTGTCGGCATTAGTTTTTTTAGAATGATTGCTTTCTCTTCAAAAGCAGTTTCTTGATTGGTTTTGACCAATTTGTTTTGCGTCATTCTTTTCATCATTTATTTCCTCATGAACAAATTACGTACCGAATATACGAAAAAGATGGAATATAGTCAATCAAAAGAGCCGGGCGTTATTCCTGTGGCGGCGCAAATACATGATTGTTACCTTTCCCAAATTGCGAATTAACTATTGCACCAAGAAAAAGCGATAGTCCAATTCATTATTATTTGTATAGCGTAGCCATCTTTTTTATGGCTTCTTTTATTTCCTTCCTTTTGTCGGCGGGCTCTAAAAGCACGGCATCATTGCCAAAGGAAAGGATCCATTGTTTTACATCATACCAGCCGGATGTGTTCATGGTTAAAATGATGGAGCCATCTTTGTGTTTTTCAATGTTCTGATTTTTACACCACTGCCGTTCCTGAATATACGGCGCCTGTTTGGCACAGAACTGAATTTTAACGGTAACCGGATCGTCATAGACAATTCCAAAAGCATCCTCCATGATCACATCGGGATCGAAATCATCGGGAATATTAAACTCGTTTTCCGTGAGGGTGATTTTTTCGATTCTTTCTACAGCCAGAGTGCGAATGGCATCATGTTCAGCTACTCGTACCGATAAATAAAGCCCTCCATTCCAGTCGAATAATTTCAGCGGGTCAATATGGAAGGTCTTCATTTTACCCGAAAAAAAAGAATGATATTCAACAAGGCACGTTTTCTTCTGTAAAATGGCATCGGTCAATAATTCTATAATTTCCTCTTTTCCCGTATAATCTTTCGTAAATTTGTCGGCCGACAGAAAGAGCGTTTTGATCTTTTCCAGTTTTTGGACCAGACCTTCCGGCACAAAAACATCCAGTTTGCTGAAAGCCCTTTCAATATTGGTCTCTATATCGGTGCCGCGGTAGATACGCGAATGGCCCTTGATGAAATAAAGGCTGATGATTTCCGCAAGCGTCAGATTCAAATCCGCAACTTTGATTTCCGACAATCGGCGGGCAAATTCTTTATCCAGATAATACCTTGTTTCACCGCCCAGCAGAGCTTTGTCCTTATCAATCATAATTTTGAATTCGCTCTGAATTTCGTCAATAATTCTATAGGCTTGTCTTTTATCAATGTCGAGCCTTTCCGAAAGGGCGGATATGGTCGTCCCCGTCGGCTGGGAAAGAAGGGTTATGGCGTCCACAAGTTTCCTGATCATTTTCAAGCGCATAACTTCACCAGAATAAAATTAAAATAATGAATGAACTAAACGAGTTAATGAAGCCTACAAAATATTTTCATCAAACGCAAAATTATTTTTTCAAAAATGTCCAAAAATGACACTCCGCTGATGCATTCTTCAGCCGTAAATAATTAAAGGAGGTTCACCATGGCGGCAAAAGAAAAAGAGCGCGAAGAAAAAGGGTTGTCTGATTACGGGATCATTTATCTTTCCGGGGTTATTAACGAAGCAAAGGCTGAAAGCGTCTGCAAAGAAATCATCGAATTTAACATAAGGGGAAGTATCAACCAGGTTCAAATGGTCATCAATTCGCCGGGCGGCACGTGCACAGCCGGGTTTTCAATCATTGACATCATGGAATGGTCAAACATTCCCATATACACAACGGGCATTGGAATGATTGCCTCCATGGGGCTGCTCATTTTCATGACCGGTGAAAAGGGCCACAGAGTTGTTACGCCGCGGACATCCATTTTGTCTCACCGCTTTTCAGCCATGAATATGGGAAACCACAGCCAGCTTATCGCCGGCCGCCGGGAAGAAGATATGCTTCACGAGCGAATTCTCAATCATTACATGACCTATTCCAACATCAAAGACCGCAAGGAACTGGAAAAATATCTCCTAAGAGATGTCGATACCTGGCTTTCTACCGAAGAAGCGGTTCAATTAGGAATCGTTGATGTTGTCGAAACCATGAAAAAAAGATCATAGGAGAATAAAATATGATGGACATAAAAAATCTTGCCATGGATAACCAAGCGTCTTCACGGGCAGCGGGACAATTGCTTTCTTTAGCGCCTGATTGCGCGCAATACGAAGATGAAATTCCATTTGCCAATAATTATGATTACCTGGCCGCTGTGGAGAAAGAAGCATTACTGATGCTGATATCTGCTGCCATCCAATCCGGAAAAATTGACTGGCCGACAGAAAGCTCCTCTGGCACCCGTTTATACAACACGCTGGGCCTGTCGCCTAATGATTTGAACCGGGAAAATATTGAAATTGAACTTGCCCGGATACAAAAAGAAAATAAAGCGCGGCAAAGCGCATCGCTCCGATCCGGCATTAAACTTTTATTCCCGATTTTTTGCCGGGAAAATAAACTGGACACATTTGATCAAAAAATATTTCTATTGTTGTTTGTCAATGCCACCAGTGTCATTTTTCAGGAGACATTTAGTTTCTGTAATTTCGAGGTGAACAAAAGGGGCATAAAAATAAGGTTCATCCGACTAAAGCGTA